>RPOS01000033.1 GCA_003820635.1 Verrucomicrobiaceae bacterium
AGTGCATCGGAAGAGAAGGAAGGGTGGCTTCGGCGCGTAAGCCCGCCGTCGCTCGTTGAGCTATGGCGGGCAGCCTTCGCCAAGGCTCCGTCAGTCAAGCCGCTGGCTTGCCAGCCGAAGCCTTGGCGAAGGCTGGTGGAGGCGAGGGGAGTCGAACCCCTGTCCGGAACGCCGTCAACGATGGTATCTACACGTTTAGCGGATCATCTGGTGTTTCGGAAACGCTGGGCCGACCCGCCGCGTTGCGTTTCCTAGTGTCCTGTTTGATCTCGATGGGAAACCCGGCCACCCGGTTTTCCATCCAGCCTTCTGAGGTGTCGTCGTCCCCCTCAGAAGGCGTCGGGGTTCGGACGTGACTGTCAATTAAGCAGCCAATGCGAGCTCGTTGGAGTCTGCATTTATTTGTTTTGAGCGGCTTTTAAGGAGGCCAGCCGATCAACCTCCACGTGCAACCAGCGCATCAGACATTCCGTCGAAACCGGAACGCCCCCATTTGCCGAAGCAGGGGTAAAATGCACGGGGTCCGCGCCGATGCAACCGGAATTTCCAAATTTCCCGCTGCCATGGGCTGGAAAAACCACGGGCGTCGGATCCCTTGTTCCGACGCCCGTGGGCCCTTTGGGGGGGCAATTGTGCTATCCCTTACGGAGGTGAGAATGCCACAAAACGGCCGTATCGCCATTACGCGATCGCGTGTTTCGCAGCCTCAGATTCGCCCGGCCGCCTTGATATCGGAATAGCGGTTGGCCAGCGCCACGGGAAATTCCCCGGCGGTGGAATCGAGAGTGAGGATGCCGAGCGCACCGAGGGTGGCGAGGATTTCGCGGCGCTCCTGCACGTAGCGGCCTGCGGCGAGGTGGCGCAGCGCGGTGGCAAAGGAATCGACCGGTTGGGACAAGGCATCTCGCGCCACCTTCTCGCGGATGCTGGCGAGCAGCACCAGGTGACGGGTCTGGAGCGTTTGGAGCGCGGGCAAAAGCTCCTTGCCATCCTCGCCGCGCAGATTGGTGAGCAGGATCACCAGCGAACGCCGGCGCTGGCGCGTCATGAGTTTTTCCACCGCTTCGGAAAAATCGCTCGGCGCGGCTGTGGTCTGGTAGTCGTAGAGGTGGTTGAGCAACACCGGCATCGCGTGGCTGCCCTTCACCGGCGGCAGCCAGCGGTCGCTGCCACCGAAGGATTTCACCGCCACCTGGTCGCCCTGCCGCAGCGCCACATGCGCCACTAACAGAACCGCGTTGAGCACGTGGTCGAACTGCGGCACGCCGCCGTCGAGCGCGCGCATGCGGCGGCCGGTGTCTAACAGGAAGATCACCGACTGGTCGCGCTGTTCCTGATAGTCCCGGCTGATGAGCGCCTGCCTGCGTGAGCTGGCCTTCCAGTCGATCTGGGAAAACGGATCGCCATCGCGGTAATCGCGCAGTTGGTGGAAATCCCGGCTGGTTCCGGGCCGTGGCCGGCGCACGATGCCCAGCGGGTTGTCGCGGTGCTGCATGGCCAGCAGCGCGAAGCGCACCACCGGCTCGTAGTTCGGATAGACTTTCACGGTTTCCTCCGCGAGATGACTGGTCTTGCGCGTCCACAGCCCGGCTGGAGAAAACCGCCGCACCTGCAGCGGGCCGAAGCGCGCCTCGCCCCGCGTGTTGATCGTCACCGGATGAAACACGCGGATCTCGCGCCGCACCGGAAGTTCGCCCGACCATGGCATCGTTTCCGCTATCGATCCCTGCGGAATGCCGTCGAAGACCTCCACTTTGGCGGAGTGCTTGCCATGATTGTGAAGCTCCAGCACCACCTCGCCGGGCTCGCCGAGTGCGAAGCGGCCGGGCAGCCGGCGTTTCACTTCGGGCGGGCGCAGGCAGCGCAGCCAAATGCCGTCTAACAGGGCAACGGCTCCGGCGGCGATCCCATACCATTTCCACAGCGGCAGCAGCGTGGGCACAAACACCGCGGCCACGCCCGGCAGGAGCCAGGCGGCGGCAAGCATCAGAAACCTGTGGGTGGGTGTCATGCGCTCGTTTCATGGCCGCGCGGGGCGGGCACGCTTTCGATGATCGCCCGCAGCACCTCGTCCACCTCCTGGCCGCTGATGGCCACCTCCGGGGTGAGTTGCACGCGGTGGCGCAGCACCGGCAGCGCGGCGCGCTTGATATCATCCGGCGTGACATATCCCCTGCCCTCCAACGCGGCGAAGGCCTTGCCGATGCGCACCAGGCTGATCGCGCCGCGCGTGCCCGCGCCCAGCGAGATCGCGCGCGACTCGCGGGTGGCCTGTGCGATGGCCACCGCGTAGCCCACCACTTCCGCCACCACCTGCACCGCGGCGGTCGCTTGTTGCGCGGCGACGATTTCCCACGGCCCGCAGACCAACTGCACGCCGTCACCGCTTTCACCCGGCACCTCGGCCGAGGCGCGGGTGACGATCTCGCACTCCGCCGCACGGTCCGGATAGCCGATGAGCACCTTCATGATGAAGCGATCGAGCTGGGCCTCGGGCAGCGGATAGGTCCCCTCGTGCTCCACCGGGTTCTGGGTGGCCAGCGTCATGAACGGCGGCGGGAGTTTCAGCGTTTCGCCGTCGATGGTCACCTGCCGTTCCTGCATCACCTCCAACAAAGCCGCCTGGGTTTTGGCGGGGGCGCGGTTGATTTCGTCGGCTAACAGGAGATTGGTGAAGACCGGCCCCTGCCGCAGCTGGAAGGTCTGGCTCTTCATGTCGAACAGGCGGAAACCCGTCACGTCGGAGGGCATCAGGTCCGGCGTGAACTGAATCCGCCCGGACGCGCCGCCGAAGGTGCGGGCGAGCGTGTTGACCAGTTGGGTCTTGCCGAGGCCGGGCTTGCCTTCCAACAAAACGTGGCCTCCCGCCAGCAGCGCGGCGAGCACCTGGTCGATCACGATGTCCTGGCCAAGAATGACGCGGCGGATTTGCCCGCGCATGCGGTGGATGAGTTCGGCGAGAGTGTTTGCCGGAGGAGCTTCCGGCGGAAATGGAGGTGTGGATTCTGGCATCATGTCATGGACGGGTGGTTGAGGACTTTGAGCAATAGCTGGAGATCGGCAGTGGTGCGGGTGAACGCGGCGGAATCGGCAGGAATCGTTTCTGATAGAGCGAGGGAAACGCGCACTGGCGGCAGGCCGGCGCGCTCGGCCAGAAAGATCCGCAGGTCATCGGCGCTGCGGCCAGCGGCAAGGCAGGCGCGGTGGCCGGACTCGGAGACTTGCTCGCGCAGCGGGCGGAGCAGCGCGGCGGCGTGATCCAGCTTCCAGTGAAAATGCCCGAGCGCTTCGAGTTGTTGATCGTAGCCCCGCTGCTCCGGCGGCGTGGCGGATTCCAGCGGGCCGAATCGGCTCAAGCTTTTCCACAACCACAGCACGAGCCACGCGGCCAGCCCTAACAGAACGGGCGTGAGATGCTCGCGCAGCAGACTCCACAGGGAAAGCCCGGCACCGCGCATGAAGCCCACCCGGCCTTCGTATTCCGAAGCTTCGATCAAGGCCGCCAACAGAGCCGCATGATCGTTATCCGCAATCCAGCGGTTGCGGAAAATCCGGCCGTCGGTGATCACGGTGATGCGGCCTTCGCCCAGCCGCGCGGTGGCGAAGACACCATTTTTGCCGTTGCCCTTGGAAACGGCACAATCGGACACGGCATCCACCTTGAACACCTCGTCCGCAAAACGGATCCGGCGTGCCTTGGTCTTGTCACCATCGTGCAGGCGGATCCGCGCCCGCTCGAGCATGGCACGCAGCGCCGGTTCCACCACCGGCGGCGGATGGCGGCCGGTCCAGTCGTTGGTTTGCGCATCCGCATGTTCTAACAGGAGAACCAGGTGCCCGCCTCCGCCCACCCATTCCTCCATCCGGCGGGTGAAACTTTCATTGCTCAAGACCGATGCCGGCACCAGCCACAGCGCATCGTCCGCCCCGGGTGCGGTCCATGCAATCACCGAGGAAACCTCCCCGCCCATGCGCTCCACGAATCGCTCGGCGGCCAGCCACGGATTCAGCCGCGCCTTGCCCTTGTAGCCGGTCTCGCGCACCACCTCGGTGTAGTCGCAGGCTGTTAGAAAACACGCCGCAGCGAGAATCGCCAGATAACGCATCACCCTTCCCCCCTTTCCCGGAACGGCCACTGGCGGCACAGCGCCTCCACCTCCACGTCTTCCGGCGGCCGCCCGGCGTAGGCCATCCGCGTCCACGCGCCGGTGATGCCGCGGAAGTAATCCGGCTGCGCCGCAGCTCCGGCCTGTTCGACGCGGCGCAGGCAGTCGCCCTCGGTATCGGACTCGCGGATCTCGACGCGCGCCGTCTCGATGACGCGTGAAATGGCCGCCCGGTAGAGCAGGCCCAGCGCTTCCGGGTGCCGGCCCTGCCGCCACAATGCCAGCGCGGCGGACGGCACATCCTCCGGCAGGGTTTCCGGGGAAACCTCAAGGCCCACCACCACCCGGGCTGTTAGATTTTCACCGGCAGTCTTCGCACCGCCGGTGCCGCGGATGCGAAACAGGTGCCGGTGGGTCCAGAGCAGCCATGCCAGCGCCGCCAGCAATGAGGCCACCACCACGCACACGAGCGCTTTTCCCAACCATTCGGCGGCGCCGCCAAGGCGCAGCCAGTTCAGGTTCCAGCGGTTTTCCCGCCCCTTGGGAATCCGCTCGATCACCGTGTGGACCTTGAAATCGGCATCCATCTTCACCGCGCGGATCACTTGCGCGGGATCGGCAGCCTCATCCGCGCGCGACGTTTGCGGCAGCCAGACGAGGGCCAGCAGCATTCCCAACAGCGCCACTCCGCCCAAGCGCCGGGCGAGGCGTTTGAGCGCGAGTTCCACATCCCAACCTTCCAGCCAGGTGCGGTTGTTGAGATAAATGCCGAAGCCCGCGCCGGTGACGAACACGTCGGTCAGCGACATCGCCAGCATCACGCAGACGGCCACCACCCGCAGGATGAGCGGCGGGATTTCCGTGGGATTGGATGGATCCCAGCTTTCCAGCGCCATTTGCCACGCGCCGTCCTGGCCTTCCGGAATGAACATCCCCGCCAACATGAGGATGGCGAGGCCGAACCAGCACGCGGCGAGATCCGCGATCAGATAGATCCACATCACCACGCCCTCGCCGCGGCGCGCGAGTTGCTGGCGGCGCTGCTTGTGTGCCCTGCCGCGCAAGCCTTCCAAGTCCTCCACCGCCAGCGTCACCGGCAACCATGGCGACAACCTGCCGAGAATGAAGCGATGGAAAAACCGCCGCGTCCAGGCGCGCGGGATTTCCTTCAGCGAGCGGCTCCACGCAGGACGCTCGCCAAACAAGCGCCGGCTCAGTTCGAACAAAACCATGCGCGAGCCCGCCGGTTTCCACCACCAGAACAACAACAACCAGAGCATCGGCCGCTCCCACAGCCACCAGGCGGTCGCCGCCGTGGGCACCAGCACCGCCAGCCACCAGGCGGAGAAGCAGCGCCAGAAATCACGCCGCACCAGTGCGAAGCCGAGATCCACCGCCTCCCAGTCGCTGCGCGGGCGGATCTCCGCCGTCACTTCATCGAGCCGCATCCCCCGCCCTCCTTCCGGCTGTTAGAAGATAGATAGCGCACAGGACCCAGCCAAGGATGCCGAAGGCATACTTGATCTCGGAGGCAATTTGCCGCGCCGACCAGAAGCCCTCGATCAGCGCGGCCAGCGTGGTCAGCAGCGCCGCGCCGTAAATGAGCGGCAGCGCCTGCTTGGACGCCTCCACCAGCGCGCGGGTGCGCGGCAGCCGGCCCGGCCGCAGGATGGCGAGGCCGATTTTCATCCCGGCCATGCCGGAAACCACCATGCCCAGCAGCTCGAAGGACGAGTGGCCGCTCACAAAGCTCCAGAACGATTCCGGATTGCAGGCATGATTCACATAACCCGCCGCCGCGCCAATGTGCAGGCCGTTGAAGAGCAGGAAAAACAAGGTTCCCACCCCCGCCGCCATGCCGCCCGCGAAGATCCGGAAGTCGATGGCCACGTTGTTGTAGATGTAAAAACAGAACATCATGAAGTTCGAGCCATACTCCTCGCGCAGGTGGGCGATCTGCTCCTCCCTGCCGCCATACATCTTCTCCATGGACGCCATGCCGTCCGCGCCGAGCACCGCCTGGATCCAGCGGATTTCATGCGCGGAGGAGAACATCATCGCGAAAAACGGCAGCCAGAACACCGCGTTGCAGAGCCAGAACAGGCGCCGTTCGCGCCGCACCGCCTGCGGAAACCCGGCCACCAGGAACTCCACCGCGCGTCTCCAGCCGCCGCGGCCCGTCCGATGGATCAACTCATGGCCGCGGATCACCAGCGCGTTGAGCCGCTCCGTGATCCGCGCCCCATACATCCGGCTCTCCGCCAGCGAGAGATCCATGCAAATCTCCCGGAAGCGCCGCGGCATTTCACCCGCCGCCGGATCCTTGCGGCCTTTCTCCAGTGAAACCACCAGCCGCTCGTATTCCGCCCAGCGTTCCTGGTTCCTGTGCTCGAAATCTCCGGATGTCATGCAGGCGGGCGGCACTCAAGCCGCCAGCAAGGCTGAACCCGCGCGTCCGCCGCGTCCATTCCCAACTGAAGGATGGAACGGCCGCGGTGTTCGTGATTTCCTCGCGGCGCGATGATTTCCACGGACGCGCCTGCAACCCGGCCTGTGCTGGCCGCTCATGAGTGGCGGCAGCGGGCGGAGGCACACCGGGAGCGGGCAGGCTGCCACACGCGGCCGGCGCGGATGAGGCGCGACCGGGGCTTGCCGCACCCGATCGCGGATTTCCTGTTTGAGTATTATCCGTTTCCGTTTTCGTTGTTAGAAAACTGGCATCCGGGCACCGGGCTGGTCTTGGAAGCGGACTCCCCCGCCCTGCCGGTGTGTTATCCGGAGCGTTGCTACACGCTGCATCACGGACGCATCGCGGCGGATCCGGGGAAGCTGGAGGCGAGGCAAATGGAGCGGCTGGAGTGGATCGCGGCCTTGTTGGAGGCGACCCGGGACCGTGCGCCGAATTTCGCCTGCCACGGGCTGCACGAGTGGGCGATGGTGTATCGCGGCAAGGAGGTGCGCCATGAAAAGACGCTGCGGCTGCGGCTGCCGCAGGAGCAGATCGACGCACTGGTGGAAAGCCGCGCGATTTGTTGTTCACACCACGATGCGTTCCGGTTTTTCGCGGCGGAGGCGCGGCCGCTCAACCGCTTGCAGCCGGACTTGGAAAGCCGCCATTTGCTGGAACAACCGGGCTGTCTGCACGCGAACATGGATCTCTACAAATGGGCCGCCAAGGCGATGCCTTGGGTGGGATCGGAGTTGCTGCTGGATTGTTTCGAGCTGGCGGTGGAACTGCGCGAGCTGGACATGCGGGCGAGCCCCTATGACCTGAGAGACTGGGGCCGGGAGCCGGTGCGCATCGAGACGGCGGATGGCCGCCGGGTTTATGAGGAAGAGCAGAAACGCCTGTCCGTGCTGGCGCGGCCGCTGCGCGAGCTTTTGATCGCCGCGCTGCGCCGGACGCTGGATGCGGCGACGCGCTAGACACCCTGCCAGCCGAGCTTCTGGCGCAGGGCTTCGTAAAACGACCGGTCTTCCAGCCGTAGCAAGTGGAACGAGCGGCCGGCTTTGCGGACCTCGATATGATCGCCGGGCTCGATGCGCACGCTGTCCCGGCCATCGACGGTGAAGAGCATCGGCTCGCTCTCCGGGTCCTCGGAAGACAGCGTGACGACCGAACAATCCGGCAGCACCAGCGCGCGCTGGCTTAGGCTGTGCGGGCAAATGGGCGTGATGAGAAACACTGCCGCACCCGGAGCGATGAGCGGCCCGCCCGCGGAGAGTGAGTAGGCGGTGGAGCCGGTGGGCGTGGCGACGATCATGCCGTCCGCGCGGTAATCATTGAGCAGTTCCCCATCCACCTTGACGCAGAGTGAAACGAGGCGTCCGGTTTCGCCACGGGCAAGGGTGATTTCATTGAGGGCGATGAAGGTTTCCGCAGCACGGCCGCGGCGATGGACAGTGGCGGCGAGCAGGGTGCGGATGCTGGTGGTGTAGCGGCCCGCGGCCACGGCTTGCGCGAAGGGCCGGAGCTCTCCATCGGTGCAGCTGGTGAGGAACCCAAGGGTGCCGATGTTGATGCCGGCCACGGGTTTCTCAAAATCCCCTAGCCGCGCGACGGCGTGCAGCATGGTGCCATCACCGCCGATGACCGCGGCCAGATCGACGTGCTCGGAAAACGCGTCAGCCGGGATGCCGCCATCCTCGCCGACGAGCGCGGCGGTGTCTTGATCCAGCAGGGTTCCGATGCCCTCCGCAGCAAGCGCGGCTTGCAGGGCGCGCAGCGTGGGGATGGAGCCGGGCTTGTGGGGGTTGACGAAAATTCCGACGGTCACGGTGGGCAATCTAAGCGATGATCCACCCGGCTGGCAAGCTTGCCGGGCAATGCCAAATTTTGCGGTTTCCAGTGCGGCGGTTTCCGGCCTAGCTTCCGGCCATGCGCAGCGCGGTTTATGCCGGTTCCTTCGATCCACCGACCAATGGCCATCTCTGGATGATCGAGCAGGGGCTGGGAATGTTCGACCAACTCATCGTGGCCATCGGCAACAATCCGGCGAAACGCTATTCGTTCACCGTGGAGGAGCGGCTTGAGTTGCTGCGGCTGTCCACCAGCCCGGCGGACAATCTGGTCATCACCCATTTCGACAACCGCTATCTGGTGGACTACGCGCGGAAAAAGGGCGCGAAATACGTGCTGCGCGGCATCCGCTCGCCGCACGATTACGAGTATGAGCGGGTGATGCGCCACATCAACGCCGACATGGCCCCGGAAATCACCACGGTCTTCCTGATGCCGCCGCGGGACATCGCCGAGGTTTCCTCCAACATGATCAAGAGCCTGATCGGCCCCAAGGGCTGGGAGGACACGGTGCGGCGCTATGTGCCGGAGCCCGTGTTCGCCGAACTCGCACGCAAGGACCAAGGCGGCGGCCCGCTGCGCGATTTGGGGATCATGCACTGATGCCCCCGGGAAAAACGCTCTATCAGTTAGAAACCGCTTATTTCCAGCGACTTGCGGATTTGAATTTTTTTATTCAATCCGCATTTTTTGATTGCCACGGTGCGGAGCCTCTCCTTGCTTCCGGGCGCGCTTGATCTGCCGTATCCTGTTGGCCGATCTGAAACTCCCCCACCGACCAGAGCGTCACAAGCTCCCATGATCGCTAAAAAAACCAGTCTTTGGTCGGTTTCATGCCCGAACTACGCCCGTTTCATCCACTCCGCAGCGCTGCCAGCGCCCTGCTCCTCATTGCCTTGAGGATGGGTGCGCTGTTGGGTGCGATGGCTGCCACGGCGGAATCGGTCAGGCTGGCTTGGAATCCGAATCCGGAAAACAACATCGCCGGATACATGGTGTATTTCGGAGAAAAAAGTGGGGAACTCACTGATCTTCATTTGGTTGATAACGTCACCAGCACCACGCTGGAAGGCCTCAAGCCGGAGACGACTTACTACTGCGCGGTATCGGCCTACAACACCATCGGCTTGGAAAGCCCCCTGTCTGAGGAAATTTCCTTCACCACGCGCGGACCGGCGGCAGTGACCGCGCAGGATGGCAATGGTTTGGCGCTCTCCAGGCGCGGGGGCCTCGTGGGTTTTGGCTCGGTGAATGTGGGTGCCTTGAGCGAGACGCGCACGCTGCGCATCACCAACAGCGGCACCGCCGCGTTGACCAACCTGTCGTTCACGCTTTCCGGCGCTGCGACGGGAGATTTCCGAGTTGGCGGAAAGGTATCGCCAAGCGGGCTGCTCGCGGCGTCCCTGGCTCCGGGCCAGACCATCATGCTGAACCTCGGCTTCGCGCCCGGTGCAGCCGGCCCCCGCGAGACCTTGCTGAAGCTCGCGGCCAGCGAAACAAGCGCCATTCTCTTCGAAACCAGGCTGACTGGAAACGGCTGCGTATTTTTCGAGCCATGGCTCGCCAGCAATGGACTCGTCGGCGGATCGGACGGAAATCCCGATGGCGACGGCCTGAACAACCTGCTCGAATTCGCCTTTGGCACCGATCCGAAAGCGGCCCAAGGCACGAGCGTCACGGCTCCCGGCGGCACGCTCGTCCCGCGTGGAGCGCCGGGTGTGCGCATTGTCACGACGCCCGCTTTTGAGTTCCAAGGGCTGTTTTCCCGCAGGAAGGACCATGCGGCGCTGGGCTTGGGCTACCGGCCGCAGTTCAGCGCGGATCTCATCCACTGGACGGATGCCACCGCCACGCCGGTCGTGGCAAGCGACAATGGCGAGATGGAGGTGGTTTCGGTGCGGGCACCGGCGCAGATCGACGGCAAGACGCCACGTTTCTTCCGGCTTTCGGTGGACCAGACCGGCCCGCTTGCGTTGCCGGAATGGCTGGCGCAAAAAGGCGTGGGCGGCGGCGCGAATGGCAATCCGGATGGCGACGGCCTGAACAATTTGTTTGAGTTCGCCTTCGGCACGGATCCCGCCGTGGCCCAGAACAAGGTGGCTGCGGAAGTGGACGGCCTGCTCGCCTCACGCGGCGCACCCACGGTGAAGCTGCTCCATGCGCCGGGGGCGCCGGATTTCGAGTTCCGCGGGATCTTCTGCCGCAGAAAGGACCGTCTGGCGCGGCGGATCAGCTACCAACCGCAGTTCAGCGCCGATCTGATGACATGGGCAAATGCCTCGGCCGAACCGGTGGTGCGTGCGGACGATGGCGAGATCGAGGTGGTCTCGGTGCTCGCACCGGCGCAGATCGGTGGTCGAACGCCGCGCTTCTTCCGGGTGGCGGTGACTGCGGAACCATAATTTCAAGCATCCGGCAGCCCGGCGCGACTCAGCGAGCAGGACGCGAGATCCTCGATGGCGGCGATGGAGGCGACGTGGCACAGCTTTTGGCGCAGTTCCTTCGCGCCGGGAAATCCTTTGCAATACGCCATCAGGCGGGAACGCATGGCCGTGAGCGTTTGCTTTTCATTGCCATGGCGGCCGCTTTCCACAGCCATGCGGCAGTGGCGGAGCACCAGTTCCCAGCGCTCTTCGAGGGCGATTTCCGGCGACTCGTGGCCGGTTTCGAGGAAATGCTTCGCCTCGCGGAAAACCCACGGGTTCTGCATCGCCGCGCGGCCGATCATCACGCCGGATACCGCCGTTTCCTGTTTCCTGCGCGCCACATCGGCACCGCAGGAAACGTCGCCATTGCCGATCACCGGGATGGAAACGGCGCGCGCCACGGCATCGATCACCTCCCAATCCGCCGCGCCGCCGTAGCCTTGCGAACGGGTGCGGCCATGCACGGCGAGCGCGGCGATGCCGCAGTCCTGGAGGATCTTCGCCACCTCCACCGCATTGACGGATTTTTCATCCCAACCGATGCGGATCTTGGCGGTCACCGGCACTTTATCGCCCACGGCGCGGACCAGTTCCGCAGCCACTTCCGCCAGCAGCGGGCAATCCTTGAGCAGCGACGAGCCACCGTTTTTCGCCACCACCTTGTTCACAGGGCAGCCGAAGTTGATATCAATGAAATCCGGGCGTTTCCAATCGATGATTTTCCTCGCGGCCTCCCCCATCCTTGCGCCATCGGCGCCGAAAAGCTGCACGCCCACCGGCCGCTGTTCCTCGGTGAACTCGGTGTATTTCCGCGTGCGCGCATCCGCCTGCATGATGCCCTCCGCGGAGACGAACTCGGTGACCATCACATCCGCGCCGAGCTCCTTGCAGATCTGGCGGAAAATCACGTCCGTCACTCCCGCCATCGGCGCGAGATACAGCGGGAAACGGTCGTTGGCAAACCACGGCAGCACGCGCGCACGCTAGCCATGACTTGCCCCGCTCGTCCACCCCGCATCGCGCACATCATCCCTGGCCGGCCAGCAACCGCCGCACATCCTCGTCACTCGTCTGGGAAAAATCCTCATACCAACGTCCCACCGCCATGAAGTCCGCGGGCTCTAACAAAGTGACCACCTCGTCCGCCTCGCCACGCAGGCGTCTTGCGGTGTCGGGCGGTGCCACCGGCACGGCGACGATGATGCGCGCCGCCTTCTGGTGACGCAGCAACTCGATGGCCGCGGACATCGTCGATCCCGTGGCGACACCATCATCCACCACGATCACGGTGCGCCCGGCCACCGCCGGCGGCGGGCGGTTTTCCCGGTAAAGTTCCTCCCGGCGCGCCAGTTCGCGGGTCTCGCGCTGGATCACGCGCTCCACGTCAGCGAGATCCAGCCCGAGTTGGGCGACCACCCGGTGATCGAGCACCATCACCCCGCCGCCGGCGATGGCGCCCATCGCAAATTCCTCGTGCCCCGGCACGCCGAGCTTGCGGACGATCAGCACATCCATGGGTACGCCGAGCCTCCCGGCCACCACGGCGGCCACCGGCACGCCGCCGCGCGGCAGGGCCAGCAGCACCGGGTTTCTGCCGACTGCCAGCGGTGCGAGTTTTTCCGCGAGGATGCGCCCGGCCTGCTCGCGGTTTGCAAATCCCCGTGTGGCACTGGCATTCATGATTCGGGCGGGACATGGGTGAGGTGCATGGCAAACCAATCCGCGGCGAGCAGGGCCACGCGCTCCAGCGCCCCCTCCTCCGGGAATAGGTGCGAGGCACCCTCCACCAGCGAGAGGCGTTTTGTGCATGGCAGCAGTTCCAAGGTTTCCTCGTTCCACTCCACGACGGGGTAGTCCAGCGAGCCCACAATCATCAGCGTGGGTGCCCGCACTTCGGTGGCGGCCTTACCGGCGAGATCCGTCCTGCCGCCACGCGAAACGACGGCCTGGATACCGGAAATTTCCGACGCCGCGGCAAGCGCCGCCGCTGCCCCCGTGCTCGCGCCGAAATATCCGATGCCCAGCGTCTTGAGCGCAGGTTGTTGCCGCGCCCATTCGGTGGCGGCGATCAACCTTTCCGTCAGGAAAGGGATATCGAAACGCTGCATTCCGCCGCGCTCCTCCGCCGCAGCCTCTTCCGGTGTGAGCAGGTCAAACAACAACGTGGCCAACTGCCTTTCATGCATTTGCCCGGCCACCCAGCGGTTGCGCGGACTGTGGCGGCTGCTGCCGCTGCCGTGCGCAAAGATCACCAGACCGCGCGCCTCTTCCGGAATGGACAGTTCACCACTCAAAACCGCACCCGCACATGGAATGCTCACCTCTTTCTTGGCACAAATTTCCATCATCGTGTTCATCAGAAGCCACCTCCTTCCAGCTGACTTTGAAACGTAGCATGGCGCGCATCCATTGGAATAAGCGAAGCCGCTCGATGCATGTAGGTGCATTTGCGCAGACGTGGTGGGTGAGCTTTCGGGATTGAATCCCGGCGGCCGCTCTGGCAGCATCCATTTCATGCAAGAAACCGGAAGGATGTTGCTGAATGGTTTGGCACTCGCGGTTTTCCTGATGGCCGCCACCGCCTGCCGCAAACCTGCCGAAGCCGAGAAATCAGACCTCGGCGAGGCCGGCTACCAGCTCACCACCGCGGACTGGCTGCGGGCCAGCGCGCACGATGATGTTTCCGCCCTGAAAAAATTCGTGGCGGCCGGGTTTGCTGCGGACTCCTGTGATGAAACGGGTGACTCCGCCCTCCATGCGGCCGCCACCGCCGGAGCCCGCAATACCGCGGACTTCCTCCTCGGCCGCGGGCTAGCCATCGACCTGGCCGGGGCTAACAAGCGCACGCCGCTGATGGCCGCGGTGCTCGGCAAGCAGACCGCAATGGTGGGCTGGCTGCTCCGCCAGGGAGCGGACCCCCGCCTCAAGGACGAGGACGGCTACGCCCCACTGATGCTCGCCGTGCGCGTAGGCGCATCCGGCGCGGTGGCGGAGCTCGCTCCCTACCACCGGGAAAGCCTGGATTCCGCCATCCTTCTCGCCGCGCTGGTCGGCCAGACGGAGGCCATCGACACGCTCACCAACTATGGCGCCTCGATTTATGCCCGCATGGAAGACGGCCGCACGCCGTTGATGATCGCCGCGGAAAACGGCCACCAGCCCGCCGTCGAACTGCTGCTGGACATCGGGGCCAGCCGTTTCTCCACCGATGCCTCCGGCCGCACCGCCGCCGGGCTCGCCACCGCCGCCGGCCACGCGGAAATCGCCGCGCTCATTTCCCGCGATCCGCTGCCGCAGGAACTCGCGCTCGAATCCCCCGCGCAGATCGCGCAATCCATGGACGCCTTTGTCGATGCCGCCGCGGGCCAGCCCGGCCTAACAGAAAACGCGCCGGAAACCACGGCCGCTGCTTCCAGCCCGGCGCGCCAGCCATCGCGGCCGATCCAGGATGCCGTGCTCAGCGCGGTTGTTAGAGAACCGGCACCCGCCGCTGCGGAACCATCCGCTCCATCCCCACCATCCGCTCCATCCGCAGCGACCCCGCGTGGTTTCCCGCTGCCGCCGCTCGTGATGCGCCATTACCGCGAGCGTGAGATGCCCGTGGAGGTCCGCACCGTGGAGGGGGAAACCGCCACCCTCGCCATCCGCGGCGCGTCACCTCGGGAAGTGAAGGTCCGCGCCGGGGAAACCGTGCCCGGTTCCCGCCTCGTGGTCGTGCGGGTGCAGCGGCGCATGGAAGACAGCAAGCTCAACCTCGGCCAGCCGATGGAGGTTTCCGTGGTCGATGTCCGGGACAGCACCACCGGCACCACCCGCGAGTGGATCTCCGGCGTGCCGGCCGGCGCGCATGATCCGGTGGCCCTCATCGAGGATGGCGCCACCGGCCAGCGCTACACCGCCTCGCCCGGCCAGCGTTTCAGAAGCGCCGATGGCGCGGAGTTCATCGTTTCCGACGTCCGCCCCAATCAAATCATCATCGAAGACGCCGCCACCGGCGCCACACAAACCATCCCGCTGCGCGGCCCGCGCGGATGAACCCTCCCACCCCTGAAACCATGGAATCCGACACCATCATCGATCACGGCGAGCCCGTGCGCCAGTTCTCCATCATGCTGCCTAACAGGGTCGGCGCGCTCGCCGCCATGGTCAAGTTGCTGCGTGCCCACAGCATCGAGGTCATCGGCCTGAGCGTGCAGGACTCGCGCGATGCCACCGTGGCCCGCATCGTCGTTTCAGATCCGGACTCCGCCGGGCAGCTCTTCATGGAAAAAGGCATCCCGCACACCAATTGCGAGCTGGTTGTGGTCGCCATGCGCGAGTCCGGCCCCGGCCTGCTGCAGTGCCTCGACACGCTCATGATCGCCGAGACCAACATCGACTTCGCCTACGCCCTGATGCCGGGCCCCGAGGGCCAGTCGATGCTCGCCATGCACGTCGAGGACTACGAGTTCGCCGTCGCCATCCTCCACCAGAGCGGCTTCAAGCTGATGTATCAGGAGGACCTGAGCCGCTGAGTCCAGTGCCCCTCACACCAACTCCGGATCCGCGCCGATCGTGCCGACGAGGCTTTCACGGTATTCCGGAGAACGCACATATCTGCGGGTGCTGTGTGCCTTTTCCAGCCGTGCCAGAATCCGCAAGCGGCGCAGTTCGCTCTGATAGTTCGGCTTTTCCAGGAAACCCTCCAGATAAGCGATGTGGCGGTCCCAGAGCCTCTGGTCCACCTTTGCCTTGGCATCGAGCCGCGCCTGGTACCAATCGGATTCCAGCATGGTTTCACGGGTGAACATCGCGCGGATCTCCGGGTGGTTGAGGTCCTTCCCCTCGTATTGACCGTGCGCCATAATGTGCAGCAGTGCCTTGATCGGCGGAATCGCGGCCTCCACACCGCCGTCCTCGAAATATTTCAACGCGACATCCCGCTGGGTGCTGATGATGTTGTCGAGTCCGTCGATGAAGTCGTCCATCGACTGGAGTTCCGGCCGCAGCATTTCCGCGTTGAACACGGTGTCCGGCGCGGAAAACACCCGGCCGAAGAACGAGGCGACGAACGAGCCGGTGATGCGGTATCCCAGACGGCTGGCCTGGATGGTCGCGCCGTTGTGTTCGAAGTCCTCGAGCTTCTCAAGATGGCCTTTTTCGATCAGGAACTTCGGATCACGCTCGTAGATGAACATGCGGGACCAGACCTCGGGCACCAGCAGGCTGATGTCGTGGTCCACCCGGTATTTCCTGCCGATGTGGCCGGCGGCGGTGGTGAAGCCGTGATAACCGGTGACGATGTAGGAGACCAGCGCGGCATTGAGATCGTGAACCGGCAGCAGCGCGTTGAACGGCCCCTTGGTCAGCGCGCCTTCGCTGCCCGCGCCGGTGGTGGACGGGCTTTTCCCTGTTAGAGAGGCGATGAAATCCATGAACAGCTCCGGCAGTTCCTGATAGTGGATCGGGTTGTAAACAGCCAGCGCGCGGATGCCCGCCTTTTCATCCGGCGGGTTGTTGCGGCGGCCGGCCAGCACGGCGTTTACAGGCACCGGCACCGCGGCCTCGAGCGGCAGGCGGCGGATGAAACGAGTGCCGAGGATGCTGAGATATAGCGAGCGCGGGTCCTCAAGGTCCGGCCGGTTCTGCAGATAGCGTGGATTTTTCGTCGGCTTGCCATCGACCAGTCGCGGTTGATGTGAACTGATGACATAGTCCGGCTTTGGCGCGGCCACGAATTCGCCGAGCACTTTCCGCAGCGGCGGAGTGAACTGCTCAAAGCGAATCGCGTCGCCGGCCATCTGCGAGGCATCGCTGCGCTGGATCGGCTCGTAGTTTGAGAAAAACATGCCGCGATTGCTGAAATCGCTCTCGGTCTTCTTGTCGTAGCCGCGGATGATGGCGTCGTCCGGACGCTGGAACAGCCGGTATTCGCAGTTCCTGATGAACTTGATGGATGGATTGTCCACCTCGGAATGCAGTCCGCGGACGGCGGTTTTCGGCACGACCATCGAGGCGCTGATGTCATCCTCGGTCTGGATTTTCTTGGCCGGCGCGAAGTCCTTGCGCAGGCTGAAGGTGCGCCAGGTGCCATCCTCGGTGAAGCCCACGCGCAGGTATTGCGCGACGAGCCGCTGGCGGCGATAGATCAACTGGCGGCCGGGCTGGCCGTTGATCAAGTCCACGCTGAAACGATCGCGCCAGTTCTCACCCCAGTCGGGTTTGTAAAACCGCTTGATGATCAGCACCAGATCCCTGACGGACGGGCTGATGGAGCCCAGCCACGCGTTGTATTCCGGCGTGAAGGCGGGGCTCGGCGTGAGCAGGCGGATGACCGAACCCAGCGAGCGCATGGGACTCAGCAGCGGACGGCTGGGCTTGTCCGGATCCGGCGGGTCCGGGTAGCGGTCCTCAAAGTTGTGGCGGATCACGGCTTCGGCAGCGGCGAAGTCGCCGTGGAAGGCCCCCACGAGCAGGGATGCGGTGAACATGGCGTCCGAGATGGACTTGGAAATTTCGGATTTTCCGCCGCCGGACACGGTGCAGGGTTTGTGGCAGAAGGTTCCCTCCGCGGTGGTGCCGATGATGCGCCAGCGCATGCCTTCCGAGGGCTTGATCATCTCCACCTTGTAGCCGGAGGGCAGCACATAGGTGATGCCGGGCTGGAGCGGGATTTCCTGTGGTCCGTCAGAATTGTTCCAGCTCAGCTTCTGATTCTGGAGCTCCACACGCACATCCTCCGGAACATAATAGATGTCGCGGAATTTCTTGTCGATGCCGTAACCCTCGGCCTGGAGGTCGAGGAGTTTGTAATAACGCGCGATCACTCCGCCGAAGGTATGGTCCACGCCGGGCGAGAAGTCGCTCAACGAGAAGTCCTCCCCGAGGTCATAACTCGGGAAGGCGATGGCTCCGCCCGCGTGCTCCTCCTCGGCATTGCCAAACAGGTTGGCCGCATAGCTGATCTGGGTTTTCACCTCCTTCTTGCAGTATCCGTAATAGTTGTCCGCGATCAGGGTGACGATCACGCCGCGCTTGTCCCGGCAGGTGATCTTGAAGGCGGAGCCGTTGTTGTAGAGCTCGGATTCATCGGCGTAGCACATGCCATCGCGCTTCTGGCGTGCGGTGGCGGCGGAAACATGCGGCAGGCCGAGTTCCTTCTTGGTGAGCGCGACAAGGTGCGGCGCCAGGATCACGCAACCGCTGTGGCCGGACCAATGCTCGGCATCCAGCCGCGCATCGTTGTCCGGCAGATACGGGTCGCCCGCGTTGCCGAAGATGCTCTCCACGAAATCCAGATTGCTGACCAGGTTTCCCGGTGCGAAAAAACGCACCTCCATGGATTTCTCAGGGGAAACCCCGGGAACTTCCGGGGCGATCACCGGCCGCAGCATCAGTGAAACAAACACCCGCGCCGGATGATGCGAGGTGCCGGTGAACGGCAGAGTCATCAGATCCGCCGGCGGCTGCAGCGCGTGACTGAGAAGCCGCGCGAAAGTCTCCTTCGGCACCTCTTTTTTGTCCGCTGGCACCGGCAATCCGCCCGCCGCCACATGAAACACACCCTCGGTGGTCCGCCGGTCGCTGGCGGGATTGTGGCAAACCCCCTGATGCACCCGGTAGGAACTCAGGATGGACGACTTGAACTCATCCTCGTCCGGCGGCAGCGAAAGCATGCGGGCGATGCCGTGGCGCTCCGCCACCAGCGCCCCGACCGGCAGCAGGTGCTTGCGGCCGGGAAACACACTCTCGGTGATTTCCTCTCCGAGATAGGCATGCAGGAAATCGTCGATCGCCGCATCCACCGGACACAGGTAATCGGATAGCAGGCGGGTTTTTTCCTGGAAATTCGCGATCAGCGAGCGGCCGAGATCGAGGAAAGGGAAATCCTCCTCGTTGCCGACAACGGCGCAGCCGCAGGCCGCAAGCTTGAGATTCACAAACTCGCGAAGGCGGTTCTCCTCGTCAGGAGAGGCGATGGCGGGTCCGCTGTGGGTGAAACCGATCTGATCTTTGAGGTGTGGCATGGGCGGAAATTACAGGTGACAGGCTGCGGAACGGTGAGCAGACAACACGCCAGGCAACAACCGAAATATAGCGTTTCGCTCCGCATCATTTGATTCAGCTTTGCGGCATCGGCCAAACCCGCTAGATGTCCGCCGCATGCAAGCGCTCGCCGCGTCGTTCTTCCTGCAAATGGCGGTCATCCTGGCGGCCTGCCGCGTCGTCGGCTGGCTGGCGCGCAAGATCGGCCAGCCGCAGGTGGTGGGCGAAATGATCGCCGGAGTTCTGTTAGGCCCGTCGCTGGTCGGCATGTTGTTTCCGGAGGCCAGCGCGCGGCTTTTCACACAGGAAACCCGCGGCATGCTCTACATCGGCTCGCAGCTCGGGGTGGGGCTTTACATGTTTCTGGTGGGCATGGAGTTCCGCACGGAATTGTTCCGTGCCCGGGTGCGCAGCGCCGCAAGCGTCTCGGTGGCCGGCATGGTGGCGCCGTTCATTCTGGGAGCGCTGCTGGCACCGTGGCTGATCCAGCTTCCCGGCCTGTTTGCGGAAACCACGCGGCTGTATGAGGCGGCCTTGTTTCTCGGCGCGGCCATCGCCATCACCGCCTTCCCGATGCTTGCCCGCATCATTCACGAGCGCGGGCTGGCCGGCACCTCCCTGGGCACCCTGGCGCTCGCCGCAGGAGCCATCGACGACGCCGCCGCCTGGTGCGTGCTGGCCATCGTGCTCGCCAGCTTTGGCGGCAACTCGAGCCTCGCCATCAACGCCATCGGCGGCGGCATCCTGTATGCGCTTTTCATGCTCACGCTCGGCCGCAGGCTGCTGGGCCACATCGGCCGCCTCGCGCTCCGCGATGGCCACGTCACTCCGGCCATGATGGCGGTGATTCTGATGCTGTTCTGCCTCAGCGCGTGGTTCACCGACCATATCGGCATCCACGCCGTGTTCGGCGGCTTCGTGCTGGGCATCGCCATGCCGCGCGGACCGCTCACAGAGGAGCTGACGAAAAAACTCGAACCCTTCACCGTGGTGTTCCTGCTGCCGATGTTCTTCACCTTTTCCGGATTGAACACGCAGCTCGATGTGATGCTGCAACCCTCCATCCTGCTCGTCGCCATCGTCGTGCTCATCGCATCCACCCTCGGCAAGGGTGTCGCCTGCTGGGCCGCCGCGCGCCTTCACGGCGAGGACAACCGCACCGCCCTCGCCGTGGGCGCATTGATGAATTCCCGCGGCCTGATGGAACTCATCATCATCAACATCGGCCTGCAAAAAGGCATCATCGGCCGTGAACTCTTCGCCATCCTCGTCATCATGGCCATCGTCACCACCCTCATGGCCACTCCGATTTTCGAGTGGGTCTATGGCCGCCACGCCCGCAAATCCGGCGAACTCGCCACCGGCGGCATCGACGGTTAGAAGTTCAGTATTCCTCCTCCTCGGAATCGCCCGGCACCGGCGGGATGACGTCCTCCCGCATCAGCAGGCGCTGGAGGTCGAGGTCGTCGAGCAGGTCGGGCGGCGTGTTGCGCACGATGGCCGCGTAGGGAATGATCCGGTCCAGCTCGGCGATCGCACAGTGGACCATGGAGGAAATGATGTCGGAATCGAAACGCTCGCGTTCGAAGAGATTGGTGATTCGGAAGACAAGCATGCCGCGGTCCAGATCGTATTCGAAACCGCCGAGCGTGAGTTGCTTGTTGGCGCGGGCCAGCAGTTCGAGCACGATCGGCAGATGCTCCCCGTCGAGCCCCATCGGCGATTCGGAGACGATGCTCAGCGCGTTGAGCTGCGGATAGGCTTGGGCGATCAGATCCACCCGCGTGTGGTGGGCCTCGAAGCCCGCGCGCAGGACATCGCGGCCTTCGACGAGCTCGCAGTGCCAGCCGTTGGCACCAAAAGTTTCCTCCACCGTGAGAATCTGCCGTGAATGCGGACGCATGACGGCAATGTGAAGCCCGCCCATGGCACGGGGCAATGATTTTCATGGCGCAAACTCCGGCTTTGACCTCCGGCGCGGATGGGGCATGCTCGCCGCGCCATGCGCTTTTCCGGCACATACACCGCCCTCATCACTCCATTCCGCGACGGAGCCATCGACGCCCCCGCCTTCAAGGCCCTGATCGAACGCCAGATCGCCGGCGGCGTGGACGGCATCGTCCCGGTGGGCACCACCGGCGAGTCCCCCACCCTGGATACCGACGAACACATCGAGGTGATCCGCCTGGCCGTCGAATTCGCCGCCGGCCGCTGCGAGGTGCTGGCCGGCACCGGCGCGAACGCCACGGCCGAGGCCATCGAGCTCACCGAGGCCGCCGAGAAACTCGGAGCCACCGGCTCCTTGCAGGTCTGCCCGTATTACAACAAACCCTCTCAGGAAGGCCTCTACCTCCATTTCAAGGCCATCGCCGAGTCCACCCACCTGCCCATCATGCTCTACAGCGTGCCCGGCCGCTCGGTGATCGAGATTTCCCCGGAAACCACCGCCCGCCTCGCGGCGGATTTCCCGAACATCGTGGCCATCAAGGAGGCCGGTGGCTCGGTGGACCGCGTGAACCAGCTCGTCCAAGCCGTGCCTGATGACTTCGGCGTCCTTTGCGGCGACGATCCGCTCACCCTGCCCTTCATCGCCTGCGGTGCCTGCGGCCTGGTCTCGGTGGCCTCCAACCTGATCCCGGACATCATGGCCCGCCTGGTGCGCGCCTGCCTGAACGGCTCCTTCGACGAGGCCCTCATCCTCCAAAAGCAATACTACCCGCTGATGCGCGGGCTGATGTCGCTGGATGTGAACCCGGTGCCCATCAAGAGTGCAGTTGCCCTGCAAGGCCATTGCACGCCGGAATTCCGCCTGCCGCTCGCGCCCCTCAGCGTGGACCACACCGCCAAACTCACCGCCCTGCTCGAATCGTATAATTTGCTGTAAATTTTCTCCGACATTCAAAATACATCATCCAACATTCAAAATTCCCCATCCATGCCCAAACTCTTCATTCCCGGACCGATCGACGTTTCAAAGGAAACCTTCTGCGCGATGAGCCAGCCGATGATCGGCCACCGCGGCGCCGAATTCGAGACACTCTACGCCTCCACGCAGCCGATGCTTCAGCAACTCGGCGGCACCACCCGTCCGTTCTTCCTTGCCACCTCGTCCGCGTGGGGCGTGATGGAGGCCTCGTTGAAAAACCTCTGCGCGAAAAAGGTCCTCACCCTCTGCTGCGGCGCCTTTTCCGACAAATGGTATAGCGTGGCCAAAAGCATGGGCCTGCAAGCCGACAAGGTGCAGGTGGAATGGGGCGATGCCATTTCTCCCGCTGCCGTCCGCGCGAAACTGGAAGAAGGCGGCTATGATCTCGTCACGCTCATCCACAACGAAACCTCCACCGGCGTGATGAACGATCTGGAAGGCATCGCCAAGGTGGTGAAATCCTTCCCAGGAGTGTTGTTGGTGGTTGATTCGGTGTCGTCGTTTTCCGCCGTGCCGATCCAGATGGACGCGCTGGGCATCGATGTTCTGCTCGCCGGCGTGCAGAAGGCTCTGGCACTGCCGCCGGGGCTCACGATCTTCGCCTGCTCGCAAGCTGCGCTGGAGCGTGCGGAGGCCATGCCGAACCGCGGGTATTATTTCGACTTCATCGAGTTCGCCAAGAACGCGCAGAAGAACAACACGCCCTCCACCCCGGCGATTTCCTTGATCTTCGGCCTCCAACACATCCTCGGCGTGATCGAGGCCGAGGGCATGGAAAACCGTTTCGCACGCCACAAGGCGAACAATGCCATGATCCACGAGTGGGGCGCGCGCCGCGGCTTCAAGAACTTCGCGCCGGAGGGCAACCAATCGGTTTCCCTCACCTGCTTCCACACGCCGGCCGGCTTCGACCAATCCGCCTTCATCAAGACGCTCAAGTCCAAGCACGGCTTCGTCATCAACGGCGGCTACGGCAAGATCAAGGGGCTCACCTTCCGCATCTCCAACATGGGCAACGAAACCGCCGCCACGATGAAGGAACTCATCGACGCGATGGACGACGTGCTCGGGTGAGACCATGCGCGTCAAGTGAATGGAAATGGTGCGCTTCATCCTGACGGCGTCGGAGTAAAGCCTTCAGGCGATCTTCATGCCGCCCCGGGAAAGACATGCTAAAGCACAATGCCTTTAAGGATTCGATCCCGTCAGCTCGATTCCTGATCCCGGAGGGATCGCGGAAATTAGCCGGTGGCGCGAGCCACCGGAACGCGTGCAGCAAAATGATTCAGCCCCGGAGGGGCGGTGGAAGGTTTCGGCTCACCATAGATGGCGTTCGTCGAAATCGACGCCGCAGCGATGCGGGAGATCCAGATATTCCTCCTGAAAAGTCCGACGCCGGTGATGTTCTTCCTGCCGGGTGATGTAGCTGCGGACCTTATCCCGATGGGACGGACTGACGCTGAATGCACCATAGCCTTCCTGCCATGCAAAGGCGCGGTCACCGGTTTCGTCATGAACCCATTTCGAGGAAACCGCCTTGATGTCGCGAACCACATCGGCGAGGCGGGCGGTGGCGTTCAGACCAAGGAGGAGATGAACATGATCGGCCACGCCGCCGACAGCCTCGGGAATGGAGCCTGATTTACGCGCCACGCCGCCGAGGTAAGCGTGAAGTCGTTCACGCCATTCCGCGGCGATTCGGGGTTCACGGTTCTTCGTCGAGAAAACGCCATGAAAATGGAGCGAGAGGTGGGTCGATGACATGGCTGCGGTTTCCGGTGTCCCTGCCGGGACACGGGTTCATCTCATGCCGAAATCCGGCGGCTTGCGCCACCGGCTAATTTCACATGCCCCTGCCAGGGCATAATGATTGCCCGCCAATCCTTAAAGGCATTGTGCTAAAGCATGAACTCCGGCGCTTTGAATGCGGATGGCAGTGCGGGAATTTATTGAGCACGCCCGCCAGCCGACTTCAACAGCGCCGCGGCATAAAACCCGTCGAAACCCGTCGCTGCCGGGGAAACCGGGCATTCATCCAGCAGCGTGAAGCCGCCCTTTTCCAGCAGCGAATCCACTGCCGCGCGGTTCTCTGAGGGCAGGATCGAGCAGGTGGCATAGACCAGCCGCCCGCCGGGCCTGAGCATCATGGCATAACTCTCTAACAGTTCTTTCTGCAGTCCGCGCACGCGCTCGAGTTGCGCGGGCTTGAGCCGCCATTTGAGGTCGGGCTGGCGCTTCAAGGTGCCGAGACCCGAGCAGGGTGCGTCGATGAGCAAGCGGTCGGCGATGCCTGTGAAATCCCCGGGCGTGGTGGCGGTGATGGGTTTGGCTTTGAGGCAGGTGGCACCGGCACGTTTGGCGCGGCGTTCGAGTTCGGCGAGTTTCCTGGCATCCACGTCCATCCCGAAAACGCGGCCTTCATTGCGCATCAGCGCCGCGAGGTGCAGCGCCTTGCCGCCGGCACCGGAGCAGGCGTCGATAACCCGCTCGCCCGGCTGCGGGTCTAGCAACGGTGCGATCATCTGCGAGCCCGCGTCCTGGATTTCCACCCGGCCGTCGCTGCGCATTGGTTTCGGCAGCGCCTTGCCGGGCGGCAGCACCAGCGCGTCAGGCAGTCCGGGGACTTCGGCAGCCTCCACACCAGCGGCCGCCAACCATGCGATAGCCTCCTCCCGGGAGTTTCTGAGCGTATTGACCCGCAGGAAAACCGGTGCGCGGCGGTTGAGCGCGGCGATTTCCGCATCCCATGCCGCGCCGAGTTCGGCGGCTCCGAGTTCATCGAGCCAATCCGGGATCGACTCGCGCAGGGCCCTTGTCTGGTTGGCCAACTCCGCCTCGCGGGCGCTCATTTCATCAGCGGCGAGTCCTTTGTAGGACCACCACTCGGGAATCTCATAGCCCATGCGCACCCACTGCGCGGCGCACAGGGCGCGGGTTTCCTCGCTATCCGCCAGAAACGAGAGCGCCCGCTTCCAGCGCACCACCTCGAAGGCCGTCTCCGCGATGAAACTCCGGTCGCGCTTGCCCCACTTCGGATTCTCCTCGAAGGCGGCGGCCAGCGCGTGATCCAGCACCTTGTGCTCGTGAAACACGGATTTCACAAGGCCGGCGGCGGCTTCGGCGAGGATGCGGTGCATTTTCATGAACGCGCACCCTTCCCGAAAAGCCCGGGCGTGGCAAACGAAACGAATCGGTTCGACATCCAGCCGCGGCTGCGGCGAAGTTTCCGGCGTGCCGACCGTTCAAATCAAAACCATCAGCTTCCATCCATCCATCTGGCCCAAGATGATCGGCGAGGTCTCGCGCGACGCCCGCCCCGGCGATCTCGTCCAGGTGCTCGGCAAGGAAGGCACGCCCTTCGGTTGGGGCCTGTGGAACCCGAAATCCCGCATGCCACTGCGCATCGTCAGTCACTCGACCGGTGATCTCGACGAATCGTTTTTCGAAACCGCCATCCGCCGCGCCGCGAACCTGCGCCGCGAAATCCTCAAGCTCGACGCAGAGACCGACAGCTACCGCGCCATCCACGGCGACGCGGATTTCCTCCCCGGCATGGTGGCCGACAAGTTCGCCGATGTGCTCTCGGTGGAAATCACCAATCTCGCCGCCTGGCAGCGCCTGCCGCAGTGGCTGCCGCTGCTTCACGAATGTTTTGATACGAAACGCGTCGTCGTTTCCGTGGATGCGGAACTGGCCCGCATCGAGGGCATCCCGCGCAGCGGCGGAGTGGCGTCCGATCCTGTTAGAACGGTGAAAATCCGCGAACACGGCGTGCGCTATGAAGTCAGCTTCACCGATGGTCACAAGACCGGCTTCTTCTGCGACCAGCGCGACAACCGCAGGGACTTCGGCAAGCTTGCCGCCGGCCGCACGGTGCTCGATCTCTGCTGCTACACCGGCGGCTTCGCCATCTCCGCCGCTCTGGCTGGCGCGGAGGACGTCAGCGCCGTGGATCTCGATGAAACCGCCGTGGCCATGGCGAAACGCAACGCCAACCTGAACAACGCCAAGATCAAATTCACCCATGCCGACGCCTTCACCTGGGCGCGCACCATGATCGAAAACGGCCGCACCTGGGACCTCGTCATCGCGGATCCTCCGAAGTTCATCCACGGCCGCGAGGATGAAACGGGCCAGGGAAAATACGCCGACCTCAACAAGCTCGCGCTGCAACTCGTCGCGCCGGAGGGCTTGTTCGTCACCTGCTCGTGCTCGGGCATGTTAGGCGCGGGCGACTTCGAACGTCTCGTCACCACCGCCGCCCACCGCCAGCACAAGCGCCTCCAGATCTTCGACCGCACCGGCGCCGGCCCCGATCACCCCACCCTCTCCAACTACCCGGAGTCCAGATACCTCAAACTCCTCTGGGCACGGGTCATTTGATATCTAACGGCCTGCTGGCAGCGTGATGACCTCGATCACCTCGCGGCGGGGTTCGTAAACGCGGACCACGCGGTCGCCGTAATGATAGAGACGTGTGTCGGGTTCCATGCGGAGTTTCGGGAACCATGCGGATGGCACCGGGGCGTAGCTCGACCATTCGTTGTCAGCGATGCGGTAGCCGGGAACGAGTTTCTTCTGCCAACCGGGAGGCAGCGGTTTGCCGCGCCGCTGGTTCATGGCCAAACCGGGCGGAAGACCCGTGCCCTGATTTTGATAGCGGTTGAAGTAATCGACGATTTCGCTGCGCTCGCTGTCCTTGAATCGCGCGAAATCGGCAGCTTGGGCGTTTTTCCCGCCCTTGCCGGCTGATTTCCCGGCATTGGCCGGGCCCTTGGCCTTGTCCGCTTTCTGCGAGTGTGCGTCTCCACCCTTGCCCTGCCCCTTGCTGCCCGAATTGCCTTTGCCGGGTTTCGCATCCGCGGGAGTAGCCACAAGAGCCAGTGAACCCAGAAGGGCGATGATGCATTTCATGGAATTGCTGCTTTTCATAAGAATTTCCTATCGGCGAGCAGCAGGGGTCGCACAAGTGGAAAGTCCGCCCTATGCAACCCGCATCGATTGCGGGCTTTACAAACGACCGCTGCCGGAACAATTTCCGCGTCCGCAGCAATGCGGCCAGGGAGAGGTGGCTGAGTGGTCTAAGGCACCCGATTCGAAATCGGACGTCGGCTAATCCCGACCGTGGGTTCAAATCCCACCCTCTCCGGGCCATTTGATCTTTGGGTCATTTGGGGTCATCCTGGCCATCTCCGGGTCAACGGGACATAAAGCCGGCCCAAGTTGGCCCATGGAAGCCGGTCAATCTAACGGAATCCCCGTTCCGCCCTCCAGCGATGCCGCCGGTAGAAACATCCTGAGGCCCTCCGGAGACACGCGCCGGAAGCCGTATCTGGCGTAGAATCCGACGATTTCCTCATTGGCGGCATCCACCACCAGGCCCACTCCGCCGGTGCGTGCGATGGTCTCTCGTGCCAGTTGGCGGGCTGTGGCCACCAGCATGGAACCGATTCCCCCGCCATGGGCACTTTGAGTCACCGCCAAACGGCCCAGCAAAACTGCGGAAACCGCTTGTCTGGGCAGGCCTTTGGGAGCGCCCGGCCATTCCCTCGCCTCAACGGTGATGTTGGACAGGGTGAAGTAGCCGAGCACAGCCTTCGGGGCCTTGGCCTCAGCTTCGACCAACACCCGGGTGACACTCACCCCCTTCTCCATGTGACTTCGAGCCGTCTCCCGCAGGTAGCGGTCCACAGAATCAAGACCGCTGACGAATCCCGCCCGGTCGTGAGACCCGTCCACAAGCTCAAGAACGTATGACGACATGGCGTGCGGCGAGTTTCACGGCATTGAGCATCGTTTGGTTCGGCTTGGGCGGCTTTGCAATCATCGCCGCGAGATTCGCGGCCTCTTGCCGGGTCATTTGCCAGTGGGATTCCGCTTCGATGACGCGATCCGCCCTTTCCGCCACCGCCTCCTGAATGAACGCCGCAACAGCCACCCCGCGCAAAGACGCCGCATACTCGATCTTTTCAGCCAGCCCCGTCGGGAAACGAGCGTTGATGCGCTTTGTCGCTGGTCCGGTTGGACGGCCACGCTTGCCGAAGCTTGGATTTGATTTGGTTTTCATGTGCGCAGCGTAATGTGCGGTGCCGTGCGGTGCAACTTGTTTTTCGGTGCCATATTGACACCGATTTACGATTTCATCTACCCCTTTGGCCACTGATCGGATGCTGGGCTCGGCCATGATCCGTGTTTCCAAGGGGCCGAATTGTAGTGCCGCACGCTGCATGCGGTTTTCCGCAAATCCCTCACAAACGGACATCAAGGAAATTAAATACAATTTGCCTATCAAGTTTCCGGATCGTCCCCAGATGGCGTATGGAAAATCGGATCTGGAAATCCCACCCTCTCCGGGCTTTGTCATTTCACATTCGACAAGCTCCCCTGCCCCGCCGCAGATTCCCCGGCCATGGCAGGACTCATCATCGCCCCGCGGGCACGCATTTTTCATGGTCACGAGTGGGTTTACGCCACGGAAATCAAAAAATCCTTCGGCGATCCGCAGCCGGGGGATGTGGTGACGCTCAAGGACTTCCGCGACCGGCCGCTTGGCTCGGCGATTTACAATCCGCAGTCGCAAATCGTCGCCCGCCGCTTTTCGCGCCGCCGCCAGGACCTGGACCTCGACTTCTTCACCCGCCGCATCCGCCAAGCCTTCGAATACCGCCAGCGCTCGGGCATCGATGAACGGCTCTGCCGCATCGTCTGGAGTGAATCCGACGGCATTCCCGGCCTGATCGTGGACCGCTACGGCGACCACCTCTCGGTGCAGATGCTCACGCTGGCCATGGACCTGCGGCAGGAAATCATTCGCGAGGCGCTGGTGAGCCTGTTTTCACCGCAATCCATCGTGCTGCGCAACGATTCGCCCTTCCGCAAGGCCGAGGGCATGGAACCGGGCATCGGCATGCTCCACGGGGAAAACCCCGGCCCCTTCGTCGTCCGCGCCAATAACCTGGATTTCGAGATCGATCTCTGCGACGGCCAGAAAACCGGGCTTTATCTCGACCAACTCCAGTCCCACGCAGAAGTCGCGCGGCTGGCCGAAGGCAGGCGCGTGCTCGATTGCTTCACCAACCAGGGCGGCTTCGCCCTGGCCTGCGCCCGGGCCGGGGCCGCCAAGGTCACCGCCGTGGATGTCTCCGCCTCCGCCTGCGAGGCCGCCCGCCACAATGCCGGGCTCAACGGCCTGGAGATCGAGGTGCTCGAGCACAACGTCTTCGATTTCCTCAAGCACGCGCAACCGGAATACGACCTCATCATCCTCGATCCGCCCAGTTTCACCCGCAACAAGAAGACGCTCATGGACGCCATGCGCGGCTACAAGGAGATCCACCTGCGCGCGCTCAAGCTGCTGGAAAAAGGCGGCCTGCTCGCCACTTTCTGCTGTTCCCACCACGCCACCCGCGAGCTCTTCCTCGAAAACCTGGCCGATGCCTCCGTGGACGCCAAGAAATCCCTGCGCCTCATCCACGAACACAGCCAGCGCGCCGACCACCCGGTGCTCATCACCCTGCCGGAAACCGGCTACCTCAAAGGCTTCACCGTCGAGACCATCGCCACCCGGTGAGACGGTATCGCACCGCATGGTTGCGGCTATCGGCACCGTGTCCTGGACCACGACCGGTGCGAGACATTGGCGAGACGCCGAACCGCCGCCGGAATTGTTTTGAGAGCTGGTATCCGTCGCCGATTCCGACTTTGGCCGCGACGGACTTCATCGTGAGCGCCTGGAATGGTTGGCCGCGGAGGAGGGATTGAAGCGCTTCAATCTACCGGACACGGTGGCCGACCGGCGGCGGATGGTGGAGCGCCGGGACCGCCGCGCGGTGGAGGACTCAGCGCGAAACAGATGCCGGCGGGCAGGTCGAGTTGCCGGGCATCAACCTCCCCGGAGTAACCACGGGCTCAGCCGGGATGGGAGTGCCGTTGAG
>RPOS01000034.1 GCA_003820635.1 Verrucomicrobiaceae bacterium
AGAAATCCTTGCGTTCGGCCGGAGATTCGCCAAGGGTCCGCCCCCGCACGGGGCGTAGCTCAGCCTGGTAGAGCGCCTGCTTTGGGAGCAGGAAGTCGTCAGTTCGAATCTGGCCGCCCCGACCATCTCTGAAGCTGCACTGGCATCCGCGTGCCACACTGCTGCCTTGAAGTTCAGAGCCGCAGGCCTTTCTCGGTCACCACTTCGCCCCATGTGCGGTATGGCGGGGGCGGCAGATAGGACGTGCGTGACGCATCGTAGCGGCCCTCGGTGCCGGTGAGCACTGCCATCGAATCCGTGGCCGCGGCTTTGACCCCGTCATCGGTGCAGCGGCTTCCGGCGAAGAAATCATTGCCCGGCCAGGAGACGTGGTCCCATGCGACCATGCTGGCGAGCATGCAGTCGGAGAATTCATCGCCATCATCCTCCGCGTAGGCGGTGGGCTGGCAGAGCTGGGGTTTGGATTCATTGCCGTGCCGCAGAGGCCGGACCATGAAGGAAATGTGGTGGATTATCCGGCGGCTGTTCTCACATTCGGCGTAGGGATCGTAATAAACCGCGCGGATACGGTTGAACGATGCTCCATGGGTTTGCAGGAACCGCTCCAGCACGGTTTGCAAGGCGGCACCCAGCTGTCCTTGAAACGGACCGGCAAACTGCCCGCAGCCGAGACCCGGAATGGTGAGCAGCGCGGGTCTGCCATGGCTGGCGGCCGTGGCCTGCACATGTCCGAAGACCGGCAGCAGGCGGCGTTCGTAAAGACGATAGTAGCCTTCGGCACACAGCATCCCCTCGCCATCGGTCACTTCCGCCAGATCGGCGGGTGAGCAGCCTCTGCCGTTGCACAGCAAGGCACCGGGAGTGAAGACCAGCGTCGCCGGAAACGGCGGCTCATGCACCCGGGGTGAAACATGGCGGCCGTCGTCATACACCGTCACCGGCATCGTGATGGAAATGTCGCCCAGCAGGCGGAGTTCGGCCAGGGTCCAGTCCGAGCCATCCCCCGCCACCGCGCTCTCGGCGAAGATTTGCGGCAGCTTGGTGTTGAGCAGTGCGTCAAGAAACGGCTCCACGCCGGAGCGGGTGGGATCAATTTTCCTCATCTCGGATGCCAGGCGCCGCCCCGGTTGTGCCACCCCCGTTTGCAGGGATTCCATATATCCCGCAAGCCTGGCGCGGGTTTGATCCGGAACGAGAATGGTGTGGGGCATGGTGTGTCAAAGGCTTGTAAAAAAGCGAAGAGGCTTCCGTCAATTTTTCCTGTGGCTGCCCCGATCGCGCGACCATCTCATTTCTCCCACGGCTCCGGCATCTCCTCTTCATTCCGGCTTCCACCCCGGTCCGCCCGCACTGCCGCCCACCTTGGCGTTTGACCATGCGGGCTGCGGGCGATAGCGTGCCGCCGCAATGACGATTGACTCCTACGCGAACCGCTTTGTCTGCGATCTGGTGGCCTATGAGCCGGGAAAACCGATCGATGAAACCGCCCGGGAACTTGGCCTGGAGCCGTCCCAAATCGTCAAGGTGGCGTCCAATGAGAATCCGCTGGGGCCTTCGCCGCTGGCCAAGGCCGCGATGCGCGAGGCGCTGGAGGAGGCGCATATCTATCCGGACGGTGGCGGTTTCCGCCTGCGCACCGCCATCGCGGAGTCGCTCGGCTTCGGCCGCGAAAACGTGGTGCTTGGCAATGGTTCCAACGAGATCATCGAGTTGCTCTGCCACACGTTTCTCAACCGCCAGACCGAACTCATCGCCGCGGAGCACGCCTTCGTGGTTTACAAGCTGATGGCCACGCTGTTTGGCGCGAAATATGTCGAGGTGGCGGATCCGGGCTTCATCCATGATCTGGACGCCATGGCGGAGGCCATCACGGAAAACACCCGGCTGGTCTTCATCGCCAATCCCAACAATCCCACCGGCACGATGGTCGGCCAGGAGGAGATCGACCGCTTCATGGACCGCCTGCCGGAGCATGTCATCGCAGTGTTTGACGAGGCCTATTACGAGTTTCCCGACAACCCGCCCGACACACTCAGATATGTGAGGGAAGGCCGCAACGTGTGCGTGCTGCGCACTTTTTCCAAGATCCACGGCCTCGCCGCCCTGCGGGTGGGCTACGGCATCGCCCCGGCGCACCTCGCGGAGCTGCTGCAAAAGGCCCGCCAGCCGTTCAACGTGAATGCCATCGCCCAGGCAGGCGCGCTCGCCGCCCTCGCCGACGAGCAGCACACCAGCCAGACCCGCGAGCTGAATCGCGCGGGCCTCGCGTTTTATGAAAAGGCCTTCGCCGCGCGCGGCCTCGAATACGTGCCCAGTCATGCCAACTTCATTCTTGTTAGAACTGGAGGCGGCGACCGGGTTTTCCGCGACATGCTCAAGCAGGGCGTCATCGTCCGCGCCATGAGCAGTTATAAACTGCCGGACTGGGTGCGCATTTCCATCGGCACCGGGGCCCAGAACCAGCGCTGCCTGGAAGTGCTGGATGCGGTGCTGCGTTGAAGCATATCATGCGCCTCCCTGCCCGGCGGCAAACGGATCTTCATCGGCAGGGAGGACCATGAGCCGTTCCAGTATTGGCTGGAGTGGCTTCAGGGACAAGCTGCTGGGGCTGCTCGACAAGGCGTCGGCCAAACTCCGCAAGAAGAGCAGCAGTGCGGGAGAGGCCGTGCGGGAGCACAACCGGCACGAGGCGGAACGGATCGTCTCATTCCAAGGAGTTGGGCCTCCCGGAATCACGCGAGGAACTCATCAACCTCAGGAAAAACGATCCCCGCAAGGTGCTTTGCGCCGCCATGGTCAAGAACCGGACGGCGGTGCCTAACGAGTGGATCACCGAACGAATGGCGATGGGACATCCCGCGTCCATGAGTCAACTGGTGCACCGCCTGCGCAAGGACTCTTACGCCGCCAACCAACTCAAAAAATATGAAAAAACACTTAAATCCAAGGACTGACCCCGGAAACTGCCCCCGGACACCATGCGTGAACCCGCCAGCCGTGGCTGGCACAAACCTGTCCCAAACGGAACACGAACGATTTGCGGTCGTCGTCGGCTTCAAACACCGCCTTGCCGCCATCGCCGCGGGCCATCACGTGGCAGATCGCACCTGGATACTGGAAACGGATCGGTCGCACCTTGCCGCTGCTTGCATTGAAACTCCCACGCAAGCAAGGCAAATGTGAACGCGCGAGGCCTGACCCCATTCATGTAGAATCATTGGATGGTTTTCCAATTGCGAGCAGTTCTTCCTCAGGTCATTTTAGTCGCTTGAAAATCGGAATTTGAATTCCTCATGCCATAGATCCAACCACCGATGAAACTGTTCTCCAAAATCCTTTTACTCCGGGAAAGCCCCATGAAATTCACACTTTGGGTCGCGTTTGCCGTGATCGCCGCGTTGTGGAGCGGCACCGTTTTGATATCCGCCGAGCTTACGAAGTGGCTTGCCGCCAGCGTGTCCAAGGGAAAACCGGGAGAATTGATCACCAACGCGGGCGATTGGCCTGTGCCTGCTTGGTTAAGCAAGTGGATTGACCCGGCATTCGTAGAGAGTTTTCAAGCGCAATGGGTGCAGGCGCTTGGTTGGCTTGGCCAGACGGGCCCCTCGCTCGAAGGTGTGGTGAGTTGGTTGATCCCTCTGATATGGGTCATCTGGGGAGCGGTGATGCTGATTGGACTTGTAGTCGCATTGGCAGGGCACTTCCTAATTGGCAAGCTGTCCCGATCCAATCGCTTGAAGCACGGTCTCGCATGAAGCGCTCCTTGGTTCAGACGCTTAGGCAGGCAGGCCAAATTCCGAGAAGCCCTCCCGACGCAGGCACCGATCCAATAATGACGGGGGGCTTACGAATCAGCCTCGCCGAACTAATCCAGCTGCATGGCAAATCTTCTGGGCCGGTGCTGATGATACTGCTGGCGGTGCTGGCGACGCTACCGATAGCTGGTACCGGCACGGTGCTCAGTCTGGGTATCTTTTTGCTGGCTTTGAGCTGGCTGCGCGGCATGGACAACATGCCTTTGCCCAAACGCCTCGGGCAAGTCACGCTCAACCCAGTCTGGACGCGGCGGTGCCTGCACAGTCTAGCCTGGATCTACGAAAAAGCCGACCTGCTGCTCCGCCCGCGCTGGATCGCCATGAGCAACCGCCGATTGCGACGGGCTTGGGGCGCGTGGATCGCGCTGATGGCGGCACTCATTTTCATTCCACTGCCCTTTGGAAATGTGCTGCCCGCCATGAGCTTGGTGATGTTGAGCCTAGGCTGGATGACCCGAGACGGCTTGGCGCTAATGCTCGCGGGCGTGGCCGGTGTTGGAGCGATAATTTATGTTATTTCTTTCTCCCACCTGGTCGTGGAAGTGGTGCAGCGGGGGCTGGTTCACCTGTTCGTGTAAGTCGTGTGGGAATAATTTCCGCACGGTTGGATCCTTGTCGATTTGTCATAGGTTTGCCAGATTGGCACCGCCGATCAGGAGTGGATTGGTGGCATTACCTTTCTGTCTTCAGTCATCGTAGTGTCCTTTGGCTTGGGCAATGATCAGCCGCTCGCCCTGCACTTGGCAAACCAGCCGGTGCTCCTGATCGATGCGCTTTGACCACCAACCCGACAACTCACCTTTCAGAGGTTCAGGCTTGCCGGTGCCACCAAATGGATCGCGCCGTGTTTCCTCGATGAGTCGCAGCAAACGCCTCGCCAGCTTCGGATTGGTTTGCACCCAGAATTGCAGATCCTCGAAGGCCTGCGGCTTAAATTCCAAGCGCATCCTTCAGGTCTTCCACGGATTCAAAAACTCGGTGCTCGGAATCAGGTGTTGCAATGGCCTCCCGCAACCGCGCCGCATTCTTTGCGGACCCCATCAAACGGTCCGTAACATCCCCGGCTGCGCTGCGCTGGGAGCCAATCGTCTTGGTGAGGATGAATTCCTTGATCGTCATGCCGGAAAACGTTGCCAAAGTCTTGATCTGGCGATGCTGCTCCGGTTCGATTTCGATGGTCAGTCGGTTCATGCCGTCAAAATTGTCAACTTTGACGGCTTTGTCAATTGGGATTTCCAGCATCCTCGCACGCCGGAAGTCGGCACCCCATCGCATCTACGCCCACGTCCACATCGATGCCCTGCGCGAAGTCCACACCCGCTGCCACCCGCACGGACGATTGGATAAACGCACGACATTACTTCCAGACGCACCGGAGCAGGATTTGCCTTCCCCCTGCGCGGAGCTGCCCGCAAGGACAGCATGACCGGGGTCAGTAGTATCAGATCGAATCAAGGCTTTTCCTGATTTTTTATTGAGGTGGGTTTGGTATGCGGGAATGCTTGCCAAGTCGAGATTTTCGATTTGGCCGGGCTGCTTCCGGGCCTTGCGGATGTTGGCGGCTGAGACAGAAGGTAGAGTTACAAAGGTGGAGTTGCAGCTTGATCAAACATAGAGCCTGCCTGCTCATTGTAACTTTGTAACTGCTGTACCGCGGCAGAGGAGTCGTGCGCGGTTTGGTGGTCTGGGCGCAAGCAGGAGCTTGACATCATAGCGCTCCAGCAACAACTCGAATCCCGCAAGGCGATCCTGAAACTTCAGCAATGAGCCACTCCACCCAATCATATCCCATCGCCCTCGACATCGGCGGCACATGGATCAAATGCGCCCGCACCACTGCCGATGGAAATTTCGAACCGCTGGAGCGTTTCGCGAATCCCTGCCGCGAACCCGGGCTCGCTGGCATCGCCACCGCCGGACTGATTCCGCTGGAAGGCGCAATCGGCCTGCTTGTCATTGGCACGGACCTTGGCTTCGTGGTTGAGGTCGATCCTGCTCAATCTGATGGATGCGGAACTGCGTGATGAACGGGGCGGGGCTGTCTCCGGTCTTTTCCTGTGGAGGTTTGACATACCACAGACTTATCCCTAGCCTCCGACATCAGGGAACGACCGTTACATGGAAAATAAAGATATACCTAGCGACAAGAAGGCCTTCCTCTGCGTCCATTGCAAGGGCCAGGTGCTGGTTCCACATGATCTGCCGCCGACGACGGGACCCTGCCCGTATTGCGGCGGGACGATCACCTCACCCGCTGGCGATGAACCGGCACCGGTCTTCCAGCCACCCGCTGCACCTGAAGCTCCGGCACCGCATCCACCAGCAGCCGTTGAGCCCATACCACAAACACCGGCGCCCGAGCCCGCTCCAACACCCGAGCCTGAGCCCGAGCTCCCGCCCGCCATGGCGGAAAGGCCCGCCAGCAAGGAACAAGGCCCGGCCAAGCGCCAGTTTCCGATCATGGTGATCCTGCTGCTGCTTCTGATCGTTGGCGCGGTGGCCTATTACGTGACGCAGGAGATGAACCGGAAAACACCTCCTCCGTTGATCCTTCCGCCCTCCACTGGAAACGCCGGCGCCAGCGAGGCCAACTACATCCGGATCGGCTGGCAAAAGGACGCCGCGAGCGTGCTGCGCGATTTCCTCGCGGCAGACCATGCGGAGGGAAAACTGCCGTTCATCCTGAATGGCGAGTCCCTTGCGCCGCGCGTCAGGGAGTTTTACGGCGAGTCCGCCATTGATGATTCCGATACTCCGGCTGCGGCGTTTTCCGTTTACGAGTTGTCTGAAGAAGACCGCAAGCGCGGCCTTTTCATGATGACATACGATCAGCCGCCGCAGTTTGACATGAGGGAATTCTTCCGGCCGCTCGCCTCGCTGGAAGTGCAATATGGCATCGACGAGGCGGACCTGCTGCTCAGCACGGTGGCGCGTGCCGGAAACTTCGCCATGGAACCGCTGCGCGTGCATGCGTTTTTCAAGCGGACACCCGCCGGACTGAAGCTCGATTGGGAAATCTTCGCCCAAACCAAATACCGCACCTTCCAGAGCTTCGTGGAACTCCCGGAGCATGGCGCAAGCGGCGTCTTCCGCGTGTTCATCGTCGAGGACGTGCCGGATCAGCCGCAAGCCGATGCCACCAGCCGCACCTACCGGCTGTCCGATCCCGCCCACACGGATGACACCGCGCGGATCACGGTGAAGGAGGACTCCGAAACCGGCCGCGCCCTCTCCGGACTCAACTGGCGCGGCACCAAGGATGGCCGCCCGCTCACCCGCACCGCCACCGTGGAACTCGCATGGGCCGGTGCGGCAAACGCCCCGGTGCTGGAGCTGCACCGCTTCATCTGCTGGGAATTCCTCGGCCTCGGCGGTGAGGAAAACAAAGCGCAGGCTGCTTCCAAGTGACCAACCGCATGGAAGCGCTGCCAGATCCGCACCGCACGACCATTGCCGCGGTCGCCACCCCGCCCGGCATGGGCGCGGTTTCCATGGTCCGGATTTCCGGTCCGGAGGCGGTCCGCGTGGCGGACATGGCCACGGACGGGCGGGTCTCACGCCAAACTCCGCGTTGCGCACGGCACTGCCACGTGAGGGATGCGCATGGCGAAACCATCGACGACGGGCTTCTAACCGTTTTTCCGGGCCCACGGAGCTACACCGGCGAGGACTGCGTGGAATTCACCGGCCACGGCGGAATCCTGGCGACACGCGAGGTGCTGGCGCGCTTTCTGGAATGCGGTGCCGTGCCCGCCGGACCGGGCGAGTTCACCCGCCGCGCGTTTCTCAATGGCAAGCTCGACCTCACCCAGGCCGAGGGCGTGATGGACCTCATTTCCGCGCAAACGCGGCTCTCGCTGCGCGCCGCACGCAGCCAACTCGAAGGCACGCTCGGCCGCCGGACCACCGAGGCACGCGATTCCTTGTTGGAAACCCTCGCCCATCTCGAAGCATGGATCGATTTCCCGGAAGAGGACATCGATCCGCAAACCGGCGAATTGCTGTGCTCGCGCGTCCGCAACGTGCTGACCACCGTCGAGTCGCTGCTGGCCACCGCGGACCAGGGCCGCGTGCTGCGCGAGGGCGTGCGTACGGTGATTTTCGGCGAGCCGAACGTCGGCAAGTCCAGCCTGCTCAACCGGCTGTTAGGCTTCGAGCGCGCCATCGTCAGCGAGCTCGCCGGCACCACCCGCGACACCATCGAGGAAACCATCAACCTGCACGGCATCCCGCTGCGGCTGGTGGATACCGCCGGCGTGCGTGAGGCGGCGGACCGGATCGAGGCGGAGGGCATCCAGCGCACCGTGCGCCAGATCGAGGCGGCGGACCTGTTGTTGGAAATCGCCGATGCCAGCCGCCCGAAACCGGAGGACGCCGTATTTCCCGCCTCCGCGGCCAAGCACTTGCTCGTGCTCAACAAGTGCGACCTCGGCGAGCATCCGTCATGGAAGGAAACCCAAGCCGTGCGCCTCTCCTGCCACACCGGCGGGGGCTTTGACGATCTATCCGAAACCATCCGCGACTCGCTGCACTTCGGCGTGGTGGACTGGGGCGAGCACGCGGTGGCGATCAATGCCCGCCATCAAACCAGCCTGATGCAGGCCCGCAGCGCGCTGCTAGCGGCGCTGGAACTGCTGGACGATGCGGCCAACGACCCCGAACTCGCCGCGATCGACCTGCGTGAGGCACTCGACGCCCTCGGAGAAATCCCGGGTCGTGTCGATACGGAAGATCTGTTAGGCGTGATTTTCAGCAGTTTCTGCATCGGCAAGTGAACGCGCCGTCACCCGGCAAGGCCCAGGATGCGCGCCGTTTCGAAATCATAGGGCGTGAGCTCCAGCAGCAGCATGTCCCCCGTCGCAAACGCTGCCTGTTGATCGCTCAGCCGCTTGGAAAGATGCGCGAGGATGATTTTCCCGTTGGGCAGGGAAACCCGGTAAAGCACCGGACCGGCTTGCTCCAGGATCCGGCCCTGGGTGTGGATGGTGGCGTCTGGCATGGTGCGGGGCGGAGTTTCACCGGGAATGGAGGCGGCCGGCAAGCGGGACCTATGTGGTTTTCCCGGAATCCCGCATGGGGCAATGAGCTTGCTTGACGAGAGCCCCGCGAGAGCCTTCATTGTCCCCGTCTCCGCCTCCGCGGGGAAATACCCATCCACTCCCTTCATTCCCAACGCCATGAAGATCAGACTTTTCACCGGATTTGCCGCCGCCCTCTGCCTTTTGATGGCTTCCTGCTATCCCTATCCAGAGAATCCCCAGCACAAAAAAGCCAACCGGGCGCCGAACAAGACCGAGACTGCCGAGCAAGTGAAGCTCAAGGAACAGGAATCGTTGAAAAAACAACAGGAGGAGGAACTCAAGAAAACGCAGGAAGCCGCCGGTGGCCCTGCTACCCAGACTCCGCCGGAAACGCCCTCCCAGCCGCAGACCACGCCGCCACCCGTCGAACCGAAGCGCACGGATTACGCCTTCGCCAACAAGGTGCCCGGCAAGGAAGGCTTCGTCTTCAGCCCTTACAACAACAAGGTCGTGGACGTGCGTGACATTCCCAGCGGCACGCTGGTGCAGGATCCCACCTATCCCGCCTCGGAGAAGAAATACTTCCGGGTTCCTTGAGAATTTCCGCGACCCGGCACGCCTGTTTCAGGAAAACCCACCGGGTCCGGCCACACTGGACCCGGTTTTTTTCGAATGAGCGCGGATTTTCCTAACATCACCATCCTCGGCGGCGGACTGCTTGGCGGATCGCTGGCCATGGCGCTTGAGGAATCAGGGCAGCCCGTGCGCCTGTGGGCGCGCCGCGAGGAAACCGCGCAAGCCGCCCGCGAGACCGGCATCTCCGGCGCAACCAGCCATCTCGCGGAAGCGGTGCGCGCCGTCGATCTACTGGTGCTCGCCGTGCCGGTGGGCTCGATGCCGGCGCTCGTTTCCCAAGCCTTGGAAGCCGGCTTGCCTGCGGGTTGCCTCGTCACGGATGTGGGCAGCGTGAAACGCGCGCCCCATCAGGAAATCCCTCCCCTGCTCGCCGGGCGCGACATCAACTTCATCGGCAGCCACCCGATGGCCGGCTCCGAGCAAAACGGCCTGGCCGCCGCCTCCGCGGACTTGTTTCAAAACGCCGCCTGCCTGCTCACCAATGACGAGGTTGCCCCGCCGGAAAAAGCCGCTGCCTTGGAGCGCTTCTGGCAAGGCGTCGGCTGCCGCACCACTTGGATGAGCGCCGCCGCACATGACGAACTCGTGGCGCGCATCAGCCACCTGCCACATGTCGTGGCGGCTGGCGCGGCCCTTGTCTGTTTGCAAAACCCGGCCGATGGCCGCTTCGGCGGCGGTGGTCTGCGGGACACCACCCGCGTGGCCGGTGGCAATGCCGGGATGTGGGCGGAAATCCTCACCGAGAACCGCCAGGCGCTGTTGGATCCGCTGCGCGAAACCATCGCCAGCCTTTCGGAGATCCTCGCCCACCTGGAAAGCGGCGATCAGCAAGCCGCCCGACAATGGCTGGCCGCCGCCAAGCAACAGCGCGATACGCTCAACACCATTTGCTAGAATCCCCTGCCCCGCCCATGTCGGAATTCCGAGTCACCGCCATTTCCAAGCTCCATGCGGAATTCCGCGTTCCCGGAGACAAGAGCATGTCCCACCGTGCCGCCATCCTCGGCGGGCTTTCCAATGGCGTCTGCACCATCCGAAATTTCCTGCCCAGCGAGGACTGCCTCAACACGCTCAAGGCCATGCAGGCCCTCGGTGCAAACGTGGAGGTCCTGGAAGAGCTTGAAGGCTACGGCCCGATCCACCTGCGCATCCATGGCCAGTCGCTGAAACTCACCGCACCGTCCGCATCCATCGACTGCGGCAACTCCGGCACCGGCATGCGCCTGCTCGCCGGTCTGTTAGCCGGGCAGAACTTCACCACCGAGCTTTTCGGCGACGCCTCGCTTTCCTCGCGCCCGATGGGCCGCATCACGGTGCCACTCGGACAAATGGGCGCGAACATCGAGTGCCTCGGCGAGAAACCCGGTTGCGCGCCGCTGCGTATTCATCCCGCCAAACTATCACCCATCGCCTATGAAATGCCGGTGGCCAGCGCCCAGGTGAAGAGCGCGGTTCTGTTAGGCGGGTTGTTTGCCGAGGGCGAAACCACCGTCATCCAGCCCGCCGAAACGCGCGATCACACCGAGCGCATGATGGCCTCCTTCGGCGTCCGCACGAACCATCAAGGCCACGCCATCACCATCCGCGGCGGACAGGTGCCGCAAGCCTGCGATTTCACCGTGCCCGGGGACATTTCCAGCGCGGCCTTCTGGCTGGTGGCCGCCGCCGCGCTGCCCGGCTCACGCCTGCTGATCAAGGATGTGGGCCTCAACCCCACCCGCACCGCCATCCTCAAGGTGCTCACCCGGATGGGCGCGCACATGATCGACATCGTCCACGAGACCGAAGGCGAGCCCATCGGCAACATCGAGATCCACGGCGCGGCGCTCAAGGCCACCACCATCTTCGCCAGCGAGGTGCCCAATCTCATCGATGAAATCCCGGTCATCGCCGTAGCCGCCGCGTTGGCCCAAGGCCGCACCATCATCCGCAACGCCAAGGAGCTGCGCGTCAAGGAAACCGACCGCATCACCACCGTGGTCAACAACCTTCGCGCCATGGGCGGAGTGGTGGAGGAATTCGAGGACGGCATGGAAATCGAGGGCGGCCACCCGCTCCACAGCGCGGTGATCGACAGCTTCGGCGACCACCGCATCGCCATGGCCTTCGCCATCGCCGGGCTTTTCGCCGAGGGCGAAACCGTCATCCGCAACACCGAGTGCGTGAACACCTCCTACCCCGGGTTTTCACACCACCTCGCCGCCATTCTCAAGGAATCCTCCGCGCCGGCGGATTTCGAACTGCCGTCCGTTTGCACAAGTCCTGCAACCGCCCTGCAACCGCACTTTGCCATCGCCATCGACGGGCCCGCCGCATCCGGCAAGAGCACGCTCGCACGCTTGCTTGCAAAGCACCTTGGCCTGGTCATGGTCAACTCCGGCACCATGTATCGCGCCATCACCTGGCGCGTGCTCAAGGAAGGCATCGACCCGCGGGACACGGCCTCCGTCATCGCCTTGTTAGACCGCATCGCCATCCAGTGCGGCAGCCACGACAACCACTCCACCATCACCATCGACGGCACCGACCCCGGCGATGAACTCCGCTGCGAGAAAATCAACGCCAGCGTCTCCGCCGTAGCCGCCATTCCCGAGGTCCGCAAAAAACTCATCCACCTGCAGCGCGCCTATCTGGACCACTCCAGCGTGGTGATGGAAGGCCGCGACATCGGCTCGGTCGTGTTTCCGGACACGCCGTTCAAGCTCTACGTCGATGCCGCCGAGCACGTCCGCGCCGCCCGTCGCGGCGACGAGGGCCTCGTCGATTCCATTGCCAAGCGCGATGCCGCCGACAGCAAACGCAAGACCGCACCGCTCATCGTCGCCGAGGGCGCGACCGTGCTCGACACCTCCGATCACAGCATCGAATCCGCCGTCGAGGCGGCCATCACAATCCTCAAGCAACAAGGACTGCCATGAAATGGATTTATTGGCTCGGCTGCATGTCCTTCGGCGCGGCTTTCCGTTCGCTTTTTGGAATGCGTATCATCGGCGCGGAGCATCTCCTCACTGAGGGGCCGGTGCTGGTCGCCTCGAATCACCAGAGCTATCTGGATCCACCGCTCATTGGAAATCTCTACAAGGACGAGATGGTCTATCTCGCCCGCAAGTCGCTCTTCACACCGGTCACCCGCTGGCTTTACTCGCAGTGGAACGCCATCCCGGTGGATCAAGACCGCCCGGACATGGCCAGCCTCAAGACCATCATCCGCAAATTGAAGGAAGGCCACCGGGTGCTGGTTTTCCCGGAGGGCTCGCGCACGCCAGACGGCAACCTCGGCGAGGCCGCGCCGGGCATTGGCCTGATCGCCGTAAAGTCCGGCGTTCCCATCCAGCCGGTGCGCATCTCCGGTGCCCGTGAAGCCCTGCCGCGCGGCTCCGCCCGCATCCGTTTCGCCCGCATCACCGTCCACGTCGGCCCGCCCATCCTCCTTTCACCGGAGGAACGCGCCGCCAAATCCAAGGACGATTACGACCGCATCGCCAAGCGCATCATGGCCGCCATCGAGGCGCTGTGAAACAGAAACGCCCGGACCGAAGCCCGGGCGTTTTGTAAAACCAACCAAGAAAAATGGGATCTCAGCGGGAGTAGAGCTCGACGATGAGCTGCTCGTTGACGAGCGGTTCGATGTCGGAGCGCTCGGGCACGCGGGAAACCGTGGCTTCGAGCTTGTCCTTGTCCACATTGAGCCAATCGACGGAAGGCATCGACTGGGTGAGGTCCGTCATGCGGACGACGAGTTGCTGGGAAGAGGGCTTGGCACCGATCTTGATGATGTCGCCGGGCTTGATCTGGTAGCTCGGGATATCAACGCAGCGGCCGTTCACCAGGACGTGACCGTGGTTGACGATCTGGCGGGCGGCCTGGCGGGTGTTGGCGAAAGCGGCACGATAGACCACGTTGTCGAGACGGGTTTCGAGCAGTTGGAGGAGGATCACACCCGTGACGCCGCGGCGGCGGGCGGCTTCCTCGTAGTAGCCGCGGAATTGTTTTTCGAGAACGCCGTATTGGAAACGGAGCTTCTGCTTCTCGCCGAGAGCGACGGAGTATTCACTCTTCTTCTTGCGGCCGGCGCGCACACCGTGCTGACCGGGCGGGAAGTTGCGGCGCTCAAGAGCTTTGGAGGGGCCGAAGAGGGAAACGCCGAAACGGCGGCTGATCTTCGCGCGGGGACCTGTGTAACGTGCCATGATGGAAGTTTTCTGAAAAAAGTTGGATTAGACGCGGCGGGCCTTCTTGGGGCGGCAGCCATTGTGCGGGATCGGGGTCACATCGCGGATCGAGAGGATTTCAAGACCGAGGCCTTGCACGGCACGCACGGCGGACTCGCGGCCGGAACCGGGGCCTTTGACTCGCACATCGACTTCCTTCAGGCCGTGGCCCATCGCCTGGCGGCAGGCGTCTTGCGAAACCACCTGGGCGGCGTAGGCCGTGCTCTTGCGGGAACCCTTGAAACCCATCTTGCCGGCGCTCGACCAACCGATCGAGTTGCCATTGACGTCCGTCACGCTGACCAGCGTGTTGTTGAAAGTGGCGGTGACGTGGACGATGCCGCGGTGGACGTTCTTGGCGCCCTTGGCCTTGTGGATTTTGACTTCTTCATCACCACCGAGACCGATCTCGGCGAAGATGTCGCGCTTGACCTCCTTTTTGGGGCTGCCTTCGGCGGCGGCCGCCTCTGGAGCGGACGGGGTTGCGGGTGCTGGAGCTGCTACGGGCTCAACCGCCGGAGTTTCGGCGGAATTTTTAGTGGTTTCTTCGGACATGAGTATTACGGGAAATTATTTCTTAACGCCGACCGTCTTCTTCTTGCCCTTACGGGTGCGGGCATTGGTGCGGGTGCGCTGGCCACGTACGGGCAGTCCGCGCTTGAGGCGGATGCCGCGGTAGCAGTTGATGGAAGTGAGGCGCTTGAGCTGCGCCTGGCGCTCGCGGCGGAGGTCACCCTCAACCATGATGCCCTCGGCCTGGATGACTTGGGAAATGCGCACGAGCTGGTCCTCGCTGAGCTGGCCGGTGCGGATATTCGGGTCGATGCCGGCATGTTCGAGGATCTTGGCAGCCGTGGGCCGGCCAATGCCAAACATGTAGGGCAGGGAAGCTTCGATGCGCTTCTCGTTGGGGATTTCAATGCCTAGAATGCGTGCCATGATGGTGCGTGAGTTCGCGTGACCGCGGTGGGAAGCCGGGAGCCTCCGAAGGTCCCGCGGGGCGGGTGATTTAGCAGACGATGGAGGGCTGGCAAGCCGGAAATGGAAATTTTTCGGATCAAATTCCATCCGGCGTGTGCCGGGCTTGGCCGGATGTCAGGCGGAGCCACCGGGTGGCGGGTCCGGCGGCAGTTCCAGAATCCGGCAAACACCCTGCCGCACGGTGAAACGCACGTCGCGCCCGCAGAGAATGGCACCGAAAACGCGGTCGGATTCCTCCAGGCGCACCGCCGGGCGCGGATCGAGCGAGAGCGCCTCGCGGATCACGGCCTGGGCGCGCTGCGGCAGGCTGGCGAACGCCTCCGCCGCCTCATCGGCGAACTCGACTTTGAGACGGGGGATTTCATCGCCCGCGAATCCGGCCGCAGCGCCGGGGATCGCTTCGGCATAGGGCAGGTAGGGCTTGATGTCATAGACCGGCGTGCCATCCAGCAGATCCACACCACCTAACAAAAGCGCGGGGCCGTCCGCTGCGGTGGTATCGATGCCATCCAGGTGCACCAGGGAAAGGCCGAGCGCGTTGGGCCGGAAGGTCGAGCGGCTGGCAAACACGCCCACGCGCCGGTTCCCGCCGAGCCGCGGTGGCCGGACGGTGGGTTTCCACCCCTGACCGGCGGTTTCGTGAAAACCGAAGATCAGCCAGAGATGGGAAAAGCCGCCGATGCCGCGGATGGCTTCCGGGCTGCGATAAGCTTCATGAAAAACCAGCCTGCCCCACGCGCTGGGACACAGGCCCGGTTGGCGGGGAACTCCGAATTTCCCGCCGAAACACGTGTGGACAATGCCGATGGGATCGAGAGTCATGAACGCCGCTCAGCGGGTCTTGAGATGAATGCTGGTGCGCAGCACGCCGTCCTCGCGGCGGCAGTGGGCGGTGAGTTTTTCCAGATCCCCGGTCGCGGCGGCCAGCTTGCGGATGGTTTGCTGATCCCCGCTGTCGAGCGGGATGGCATCCGGGTGTTTTTCTAACAGGTCGAGCGTTTGATTGGCGAACACGCGCAGGGCTTGGAAATCCAGCAAGAAAAACAATCCGCTGCGGGCCTCGCCTTTGCCGGCCCGGGCGAGCAGGTCGAGCGCCTGGTTTTTGGAGGTGGATGCGGCGAACCACTCATCGCTGACCGTAACGGAGGGCAGGAAGTCATCGTTGAAAAACGGCAGTGGGAAAAACCAGGTGGTGCAGCCGTTCTTTTCGGAGCTGATCGGCTTTTGCATGGGAATTTCCTGTCCATTCATCTCGCTGACCTTGGCGAGGATGCCGGTGGCGCTGAGGTTCATGCCCTGCCATGCGGAGGCGAGCTTCGCCCGGTCCGTCACTGGCGCGACCAGCGAGATGCGCGGGAACTTCGCCTCGTCCACCAAGGCCTGCGGCATGCCTGGCACGGGCGGCACCGTGCCGTTCAAGTCCACGATCAACGCGCCCTCCTTGCCGAGGCCCGCGCTCAAATCCCCGCTGAGAATATCCCATAGCGCCACCGCGTCCGGGCGGAATTTTTCCTCGAACACACGCGCCATTTTCTGGAAGCGAAGCATGCCCTCATCCTCCAGTGGCAGCTCGGAAACCTTCATCGCCATGGCATGGGCCGTTTCCATGAGGGCCTCGATGCAGGCGCGCATTTGATCATCATAGGCGGCATCGCCGGTCATGTTCGCGAAGAGCACGACGCTTTCGGAATCGCCCAGCGAAGCAAGCCGGTTTGCGGCATTCCAATCAACCGCGCCCGAATCGGTGCCGCCGTAGGATTCGATCTTGAGCCCGTCCTCGAAAAACACGGCCGTGCCGGTGGCCTCGGTGTGGGCCAGCCCGCGCAGCGCGGTTTCCCGCTCGCCCACCATGCGCAGTAGCGCCTCCAGATCCCGCGTGTCGCCGAGGCCATCCGCTGCGGCGAATCCGTCGCGCAGACCACCGGCCATGTCGGAGAGCCCGCCGGCGGCATCGATCATTTGGTTGAGCGCTTCCTTGCGCCCGTAAATCACGGCGGCAAGATCCTTGGACGCGTGGGCATCGCAAAAGGCCAGGGCATCGCCGGCCACGAGTGACTGGCCGATGCCGTCCGCGAAGTTGAGATCCTCCGCGGACGCGCCGATGAAGAGCACCGCGTAGTCGCCGAGGGTTCCGCTGAGAACGACCAGATCGTTTTTCGCGACGGCTGCCAGCAGACGGTCCACCATTTCCGCGTCGAGCGTAGCTTCCAGACTGGCGCGGTCCGTCGCGATGAATTCGGAAACTTTGGCGCCGGAAATCTGATAACCCGCGAACGGCTGGCCGGCCTTCTCCACTTCCAGCGGCTCGGCCATGTCACCAAGCATCACGAGGTTTTCCGTGAACGCCGCGAGTTGCTGGGCCGCCGCCTCGCGGGCATCCGGCGTGGTGCGGAAAGCGAGATAGAGCGGCGGCATGCGCAGGCGCTCTAACAAGGCAAGCCCGGATTCGGGATCGGCAGCCAGTTCCCTCACCAACTCCGGGCTGTAGGGATTGGAAACAGCATCCTCCAGTGAAGAAAACCCGCCGGATTGCGCGGACTGCGCGAGCGTCTGGGCCAACGTGCGCATTTGGAAATAGCCCATGCGGCGGTATAGCGTGAGCAGGTGGCCGGTTTGTTCGCCCACCGATTTGCCGAGCGCGATGGTGAACTCCGTGCCAAACAATGCGGCGGGTCCGGCCGGGTCATCAGCAGCGTTTTCGGCATCCGCATCCGCGTTGGCAGCCATGCCCATTTGTTCCAGAACCATCTTCCAGAGTTTGCTGGATTTGACGCGCTTCGCGGTCTTGGAACCATGGTGGAAAGCCATCACCACCTCCGTGTCCTGCGGCAGGTGCTGGACGAAGCCGAGCTTGGCGGCGCGCTCTTCCGGGCTCAGCGCGGGCAGTTTGACGACCGAAGGTTGCGCGGAAGGCGGCGCTTGGGCCGGCTTGCCCAATGCCACCGGCGGCGCGAAAGTTTTCACTTCCTCCTTCTTCTTGCAGGCTCCCAGGACGAGTGCGAACGCCGGAAGCAAAAGCAGGATTTTCGGCAATTTCATAGGCGCGCAGGCTGGGACTGGCGGAAGAAGCTGGCAAGAAAAGAGAATCGCGCATTTTCCATCCTCTCAATGCTTGCCCCGCCGGGCCGGGGCCGTTAAACGCCCGCCGTCATGGCCAAGAAACCAGTGGTGCTCATCATTCGCGACGGCTGGGGTGTCAACCCCGGGGGTATGGAAACAGCGAAACAGGACGGCAATGCCGTATTACTCGCCAAAACGCCGTTTCACGACGTGATGCTCGAACAATACCCGAAGGGTTTCCTCAGCGCCTCCGGCCTCGATGTCGGCCTGCCGCCCGGCCAGATGGGTAACTCGGAAGTCGGCCACCTCAACCTCGGCGCGGGCCGCATCGTCTATCAGGACCTCACCCGCATCAACAAGGCGATCGAGGAAAACACGCTCGCCACCAATCCGGTCTTCGTCGAAGCGCTCGCAAAAGCCAAATCCACCCGCCTGCATTTCATCGGCCTGGTTTCGGATGGCGGCGTGCACAGCCATCAGGACCAGCTCATCGCCATGGTCAAACTCGCCAAGCAGGCGGGCGTGGATGATATCATGATCCACGCCATCACCGACGGCCGCGACACCTCGCCCACCGGCGGCGAAGCATACCTCGCAAAGGTCGAGGACGAGGCCGCCAAGTGCGGCGCGCGCATCGCCACCGTCATCGGCCGCTACTTCGCCATGGACCGCGACAAGCGCTGGGACCGTGTGAAACTCGCATGGGACGCCATCGTGCTCGGCAAGGGCGAGAAACGCGACATCCTCGCCAGCGAGGCCGTGGCCGATTTCTATCGGCTCGACAAGACCGACGAGTTCATGCCGCCGATGATTTTCGCCGAGGCCGACACCCAGCGCGTGCGCGATGATGATGTGATCCTCTTCTTCAACTTCCGCGCCGACCGCGCCCGCGAGATTTCCGATGCCTTTCTCAAGGCGGACTTCGACGGCTTCGACCGCGGCGTCACGCCCTGTGTCCATTATGTCACTCTAACCGAATACGACGAGACCTACGACTGCCCGGCGATTTTCGCACCCGAGAAGCTCGAAATGGTGCTCGGCGAGGCCGTGGCCGCCGCTGGCAAGAACCAGATGCGCATCGCGGAAACCGAGAAATACCCGCACGTCACCTATTTCTTCAACGGCGGCGTGGAGAAATCCAATCCCGGCGAGGACCGCGTGATCATCCCCTCGCCCAAGGACGTGCCGACTTATGATTTCAAACCGGAGATGAGCGCGCCGCAGGTCACAGAGACCGTGGTTTCCAAGCTCAAGGACTACGATCTCGTCATCCTCAACTTCGCCAACCCTGACATGGTCGGCCACACCGGCGTGGTCGAGGCCGCGATCAAGGCGGTGGAAACCATCGATGCCGGCGTCAAAGCCGTCGTCGAGGAAACCCTGCGCCTCGGTGGCAAACTGCTCATCACCGCGGACCACGGCAACTGCGAATACATGCGCAATGCCGACGGCTCGCCCAACACCGCGCACACCACCAATCTGGTGCATGTCGTCTATGTCGCCGATGACGCCGCGTCCTATCGGGTCAAGGACGGCATCCTCGCCGATGTGGCCCCCACCCTGCTCGACATGCTCGGCGTACCCAAGCCGAAGCAAATGACCGGCGGGAGTCTGCTGGTGAGGAAGTGAGATCACTCACACCTTCATCAACTCGGCCTCCTTGGCCACGGCGTGCTCGTCCACCTTCTTGGTGTATTTGTTGGTGAGTTCCTGGACTTCGTCCTCGAAGTCCTTCTGGCCGTCCTCGGTGATGATGTTGGCGGCCTTCATTTTCTTGGCGGCGTCCATGCCGTCCTTGCGGGCGGCGCGCAGGCGCACCTTGGCCTCCTCGGCGAGCTGCTTGACGAGCTTGACCATTTCGCGGCGGCGCTCTTCGGACAGCTCGGGGATGGGCACGCGCAGCGAGCGCTCGGCGGCGGCGGGATTGAGGCCGAGCTTGCACTCACGGATCGCACGTTCGATGTCGCGGGTGGTCGCCGGATCAAAGGGCTGCACCATCAACATGCGCGGCTCCGGCGAGCTGATGACCGCAAGGCTCTTGAGCTTGCTCACACCGCCGTAGGCCTGCACGTGGACGTCGATGTTTTCGATCAGCGCGGGAGAGGCCTTGCCGGTGCGCACACCGGCGAACTCATGAGTGAGGTATTCGACACTCTTGGTCATCGCTTCTTCAACTTCGAGAATGGCAAGGTCCGGATCCATGGCGTTTTGATGGGTTGTGTGAGAATTTGAAATTTGAAACTCATTCCCCGTGCACCAGCGTGCCGATCGGCTGGCCGCGCAGCGCGTGGGAGAGGTTGCCGTTGGGCGCGAGTTCGAAGATGATGATGGGAATGTGGTTGTCCATGCAGAGACTGAACGCGGTGGTGTCCATCACGTTGAGGCGCTTGGAAATGCACTCGTGGAAGGTGACGCTCTGGTAGCGAGTGGCGTCCGGGTTGTGGCGCGGATCGGAATCATACACTCCATCCACCTGGGTGGCCTTGAGGATCACGTCGGCACCCATTTCACTGGCGCGCAGCGCGGCGGTGGTGTCGGTGGAGAAAAACGGATTGCCGGTGCCGGCGGCGAAGATCACCACCTTGCCGACCTCAAGCTGGCGTTCGGCGCGGCGGCGAATGAAGGTTTCCGCGACGTTTTTCATCTCGATGGCGGACTGCACCACGCAGGGCACGCCGTGGTGGTTGAGCGCGCCTTCGAGCGCGAGCGCGTTCATGACGGTGGCGAGCATGCCCACGTAGTCGGCGGTGGCGCGGTCCATGCCGCGTGCCGAGGCACTGGCGCCGCGCCAGAAGTTGCCGCCGCCCACGACGATGCCGAGCTGCAACCCGGTTTCCACGGCCTCGCGGATTTCCAGCGCGATGCGATCGACGATTTCGGGTGAGATGTTGTCGCGCGAGTCGATGCCGCGGAGCGCCTCGCCGCTGAGTTTGAGGATGGCTCGTTTGAAAGGACGCGGGTCTTTGGGGCGTTTGGGCATGCGGATTGGGGGCTGGGCAATCAAAGATGATCGGGGCCCGGGTTGGAAAGCCAAAACACCGCCTCAGTTTCCGCTGGCGGGAATTTCGCCGATCACGAAGGTGACATTCAGATCGCGGAGACCGGCCTTGGCCTCGTCGGCCCCCTCGATGACCAGATTGACGGCCAGCGGATTCGGTTGCGGCCGCTGGTATTCCTCCAGGGTTTTGCGCAAGGCCACAATGGCGAGCTTGAGGATCTGGCGGGCGGTGAGATCGACTTCCGGCGGGATGGAAAGCTGCGAGACATCCATGGTCACGGCAAGGCCCTCGGTGGCCATTTCGGCGCGGATCCCGATGTTGGCGAGCACCAGCAGATTCGCCTCCTGGACCTGATAGTTCGGATTGTTGGTGGGAATCGCGTGCGGGCGGCGGATGGCATCCACCAGCACTTCCGGAAAAGCCCCGGTCAGGGCCATTGGCCGCGGCATCACGCAGGCCTGCAATGCCTCGCCGGTATCCGAGATCGCCTCGTCGCCATCGGTGCCATGAAGGCTGAGCGGCTCGAAGACGGGAACCACCATGATGGTGCTGGCGCAGGCGGACGCGCCGAGAAAACCCGCCATCAGGGCCGAAATCAGGAGTTTCATGGGCGCAATCTGCCCCAGCCGGGAAATGATGGCCAGAGGAAAGCTTGGCCGCCGGCCTTGCGCGCCCGCCGGTCCTCGCTTAGCAAGGCGGCCACATGATCCGTTTTTCCATTTTCGGCATTCCCGTGCTGGTGCATCCGTTTTTCTGGATCACGCTGGCACTCATCGGCGGCGCGCTCGGCGCAAACTCGCCCTCCGCCATTCTCGGCGTCTGTCTGTTCCTGCTGGCCGGCTTCATCTCCATCCTCGTCCACGAGCTCGGCCATGCACTCACGGCGCGGAAATTCGGCGCTCACAGCGAAATCGTGCTGCAAGCCTTCGGTGGCTATGCGGCGTATTCCGGCGTGCGGCTCACCCGGCCGCAGAGTTTCATGGTCACCGCCGCGGGTCCGGCCGTGCAGATCCTGTTAGGCATCGTTTTGTTTGTCCTCATCCCGCAGCTGCCGGAGATGTCACCGTTCGGTGTCTATTTTCTGCGCACATTGATGGGCATCAGCATCTTCTGGGCGCTGCTCAATCTCCTGCCGGTGCTGCCACTGGACGGCGGCCGCATGCTGGACTCGATACTCGGCCCGGAGCGCATCCGCGTCACGCTGTGGATCACCATCATCGTGGCCTCGCTGCTGGCGGTCATCGCGCTGAAAACCACCGGCAGCATCCTGCTACCGATCTTCATGGGCATGTTCGCCTGGCAAGGCTGGCAGGCGCTGCGCCAACACCGCTGAGCCAGCCTCTAACAGGTGTGGATGGCCAGGCGGGCCTTGTTTTCCGGATCCTTCCCCTCGTCCGCCGACCAGATGAACCTGAAGGCGTTTTTGAGCAGCGGTTTCCCCGGCGCGCTGGAAACCCGGATCGTGGAGTCTGGTGAGGCGGTGAAAAATACTTTGCGGCCATCATACCATTTGAAATCGATCTCGAACCCGGAAAGTCCCGTGCCGCTTACCTCGGTGGCGGCCAAATTGAACGGCTCGAGGATCGACTGCTTGACCTTTTTCCCATCCAGCCATTTGAGGGTCATCACGTCGTCCTTGACCTTGTTCTCGAGGGATTTCTGTTTTTTCGCCTGCTGGGCCATTTACGCGTCGGTCTCGGCCTTTTTCCTCGCTTCCCCATACGTGGTGTAAAATCTCGGAGAGCCACCAGTGAGCACAAAGCGCAGTTTGCCGGTGAGTGGCCCGGGATCCACCACGCGCCCGCCGATGAGGATGTTGCCGCGGTTCTGCTCCACCATGACTTCGAAGGTGGCACCGCCCTTGACCTTGGCGCGAAACTTCACTTGCTCGAATTTCATCGCCGGCAAATCAGTGGTCTCGAGCGTTTACGGATCCATTTCCCGGATGATGGGCTTGCCATTGGGCCGCTGCTCTTCCACCGCGGGCATCATGCGGAAGGACCGCCCTCCCCTGGCGCGGACGGCCTCATCGATCGGATTGAAAATCATCTCACCCTGGGAAGTGATGCCAAACACCCCGTTGCGGCTTTTTTTGCCGATGAACCAACCGAGCCATGCGCCCTCATCCAGTGACGTAAGTTGGGCGGAGGCCGCCTGGACCATGCACAACAGAACAACTAGGCCGCGGAGGGTGCGGCGGAAACGGGTTTTCACAGGCCGCAAAAATTGCCCGACGCGGCAACCGGCGAAAGGGCAAAGACCCGCCCCGCCTCACCAAAAGATCAGCCGCAATCCCGCCAGCGTGGAAAACACGACGATCATCCACTCGAAGGCGGCCTGCGGCACATGCCGGATCAACCAGCGGCCGCCGAAAATTCCCAGCACCACTCCGGGCAGCAGCCGCGCGTTTTCCAACAGGCTGTCCGGAGTGATCAGGGCCAGTCGCGCGTTGAGCGGCACCTTGAGCAGGTTGACCAAGAGGAAAAACCGCGCGCCGATGCCGATGAGTTCCATCTTCGGCACCTTGCGCGCCATCAGATAAAGCTGGATCACCGGCCCGGCGGCGTTGGCCAGCATCGTCGCGAAACCACCGAGCACGCCGGCCCCCATGCCGAACCCGTGCGTCTCCACCCAGCGGTCGAAAACCTGCGGCTTCAAGCCGCGTGACACCTGCAAGACCACCATCAACAATACGCAACCGCCGATCACCCGCCTTGCCGCATTGTCCGGAATCCAGCCGAGCAGCCACCAGCCAATGCCCAGCCCCACCAGCGTCGGCCCCATCAATTTCCACACCGGCCGCCACGAGCCGTGCTTGAGAAAAGCCGGCCAGGCCATCAGGTCCGCAGCGATCAACAGCGGCAGCGCCAGCCCCACCGAGGCGCGCGCGCCGTAGAGATCTGCTAACAGAAATACCGAGACCATCGAAATGCCGCTGAAGCCCGCCTTGGACAGCCCGATGCAAAAGGCGGCGAGCAGGGCCAGCAGGCAAAACGACGACATTACGCCGCCGACCATTCCCGCTTCCCGGCAGCCATCAAGAACAAAGCCGCAGCCCGCAAATTGACCGATTTTCCCTGTTGCCAAATCGCCGGATGCGGGTTTAGGTTCCGCCCGCGGCGGGCTAAATCTCCCCTCCAAAAGGCTCATAGTGTAATGGTAACACCCCGGATTTTGATTCCGTTATTCTAGGTTCGAATCCTAGTGAGCCTACTTCCCGCGCGCTTGCGGAAACTCCTCTTCCCGCCCGTTTTTCCAGCAGGCATTCTTTTAGCATCCGCCCAAGTTTGACGCGGTCATTGCCAGCCCGGCTTGCAGCAATCCCGACTCGCGCCGGAGCCCGTGCCATGCATCGCGCGCCTCGTCCAGACTCACCTCCCGGAAGCGCAACCGCGTGCCCGGCCAGGCGCGCGCCAGCCGCGGCAAGTCCGCGGAAATCACATGCCCGATCTGCGGGTAGCCGCCGATCGTCTGGCGATCGGCCAGCAGCACGAACGGCCGCCCGTCCGGCGGCACCTGCACCGAGCCGGCGACCACCGGTTGCGACACCATCTCCGCCATTTCCCCGCGCGTCAGCGGCGGACCGTCGAGCCGCGCACCCATGCGGTCGGAAACCGGGCTGATCTGATAGATTTCATTTTGGAAAGATCCCCGCGCTTCCTGCGCAAACCATACCCATTGCATGCCTTTGAGAAACCTCAGCTCCAGCGTGCCTGCAGGGCTTTCCGCCCGTGGCCAGCCCACCCGCCACGCGCCCGTTGCAGGCCCCGCCTGCGGACGGCCGACGGGCAGTCGGTCCCCGCAGAGCAGCGCCCGGCCCTGCCAGCCGCCGAAACCCGCGCGCAGATCCGTGGCACGGCTGCCCAAAACTTGCGGCACGTCGATGCCGCCGGCGATGGCGAGATAACCGCGCAGCGAGGCCATGCGGCCACGCAGGTCGAGTTCCGCGCCTTTTGTGAGATCCACCGGCCTGCCGCCGCGCGCGTCCGCCCAGCCGACCCAGGCCACGCGGGCGTTTTGGTGGAAGCGCAGCAGCGGGCCGCGCATGCAGCACTCGAGCACGGCGGCACCGGCGGCATTTCCAACCAGCAGGTTCGCCACCCGCGCGGCCACCGGATCGGCCGCGCCACCGGGCGAAACCCCGATGTCCTGATAACCCGGCCGGCCGGAATCCTGCACGCTGGTCAAGACGCCCGGATCGATGACTTCCACCCCGCCGGCGGGCATTTCCACGGCAGGCGGCGGCTCGATTTTGTTAGAAAAAACACCGGGCACGAAACGCACCCGGTCGCCCGGCTTGAACAGGGCGGGATTCGCGCGCCCGGCATCGAACAAGACCAGCGAAGTGCGCCCGAGCACGTGCCAGCCGCCCTGCGAGTCGAATGGATAGATGCCGGCCTGGTTCCCGGCGATGGCCACCGAGCCGGCCGCCACTTTGCGCGGCGTGGCCATGCGCGGCAGATGCAGGGGGCCGGGCAAACCGCTCAGATAGGGAAAGCCCGGCGCGAAACCCAACGCCGCCACCGTGTATTCCGCCGCGCCGTGGAGGCGGATCACTTCCTCCGCCGCCAGTCCAAGCGCGGCGGCCACCTCGTCCACACTGGAGTAATCCACCGGCACCTGGATCAGACGAGCGCCGGCAGCAGCCGCGTTTCCGGCGGGCGGGGGCACGGTTTTCAGCCATTCCAAGACTCGCTCCCCGTCCGCGGGATCGAAGTGAACGGCCACGGTATCGAACGATGAAACCATGTCGCTCACCTCGGCAATCCGCCGCGCTTGCAAGCGCCCCACCAGCTCCAGCACGCGGGCGAGGCGCGTGGCGGCATCCGCCCCGCAGGCCTCGAACAGCCATGCCGAATCTCCCAGCGCGCTCCATGCCATGCGGGAAACCTCGCACAACCGCAGGGCCTTCAGCAACTCCCCGCTTGTTTGCGCGCCATCCTTTGTTCTTGGCAGTGGCGGATGGCCGGATTGAATGGCGGAGCTTTGCTTTACCCACCCTTTGACCACTGGCTGTGGCTGATCCCGGCGTTTCTGATCGGCGCGTGCATCGGCTCGTTTCTCAACGTCGTCATCTACCGGGTGCCGCGCGGCATGTCGGTGAACGAACCGAAGCGTTCGTTCTGCCCGCATTGCAAAAAACCGATCCCGATGTGGCTGAACTTCCCGCTGGTGAGCTGGCTGTGGCTGCGCGGGAAATGCCGCGAATGCGGCGCGCCGATCGCCTTGCGCTACTTCGGCGTGGAACTTCTAACAGCCCTGTTGTTCACCGCCATCTGGCAGCTGTTTCCGCCGCAGGTGGTCGTTTTCCTGTGGATCATGGCGGCGCTGCTGGTGGCCATCACCTTCATCGATGCCGAGCACCTGATCATCCCCACCTCGCTCACCTGGGCCGGCTCGTTGATCGGACTGGCGGCCTGCGCGGTGTGGCCGCAGCTGCCGGTGATGGCCGGCGTGGCGGGCGGCTGGCTTTCCGGCCTCAAGCACGGAGCCATCGGCTGGGCGGCGGGCTTCGTGGGGCTGTGGCTCGTGGTGGAACTCGGGAAACTCGCCTTCGGCAAAAAGACGCTCAAATTCGACAAGCCGGTCGATTGGCAACTGCGCGAGCCCGAGGGCGATGAGGACCCGATGTGTTTCGTCATCGATGGCGAGGCGGTGCCGTGGTGGGACATGTTTTCCCGCAAGTCCGACCGCCTGCTCATCGAGTGCGGCGAGATCCGGGTGGATGGAGAGCCGGTGGGCGGCGGAAAACTGACCATCCGCGAGCTGGAGATCGAACTGCCCGACGGCACCGTTCACAAGCTCGCCAATTTGAAATCCCTCGATGGCACGGCGACCTCGGTAGTCATCCCGCGCGAGGCGATGGGCATCGGCGACATTCATTTGTTAGGAATGATCGGCGCGTTTTTCGGCTGGAGCGGCGTGTTTTTCTCGCTCTTCGCGGCCTCGGTTTTCGCGATCATCGCCGCAGTGATCGGGCGCATCGGTTTCGGCAAGCAACTGCCCTTCGGCCCCTTTCTGGCGATGGGTGCGCTGAGCTGGGCTTTCGGCGGCTGGAAGCTGTGGGCCTGGTATCTGGATTTCCTCGGCCCGCTGTGGATGCCCTGAGGCGGTGGTTTTTCATGGCCAGCAGAGAGCAGCGGCTTTAGTTTTCACGCGCATGGCGAAACGGCTTTATGTGGTGGCGGGTGAGTTGAGTGGAGACGCCCACGGCGCGGGCTTGCTGCGCGCGCTCAAGACGAGGGTGCCCACACTTGAAGTCCGCGGCGTGGGCGGCCCGCAAATGGCGGCCGCCGCCGGCGCGGGCCTGCGTGACTGGGTGGAGGACGCCGCGGTGATGGGCGTGTGGGAGGTGCTCAAGCGCTACGGCTGGTTCAAGCAGCGCTTCGCGGAAATGTTAGATGAGCTCAAGGCCTTCCGGCCGGACGTGCTGGTGCTCATCGATTACCCCGGATTCAACCTGCGTTTCGCGGAGGCGGTGAAGCGCGAGTGCCCGGAAACGCGGCTGGTTTATTACATCAGCCCGCAGGTGTGGGCATGGCACAAGGGGCGCATTCCCAAGATGGCGCGCCTCTTGGATGAAATGCTCTGCCTGTTCCCCTTCGAGCAGCCGCTGTTCCAAAGCGCGGGTTTGAAAACCACCTTCGTCGGCCATCCGCTCGTCGATGAACTGGAGGAAAAACGCCTGCCCGGAGTGACGCGCGATGATCTGCTGGTGGGACTGTTCCCCGGCAGCCGTGAGCGCGAGGTGGCGCGCTTGTTTCCGCTGATGATCGAGACGGCAAAGCTGCTCCGGGCCTGGCGCGGCGATTTGAAATTCGAGGTGCCCGCCGCATCGGTGAAACTGGCGGCGCAGATCCGCAATCTGCTCGTCGATACCAACGCCGACGAGTGGATCACCGTCAATGCCGGCGAGAGCCACTCGCTGATGCAGCGCGCCTGTTGCGCGGTGATCGCCAGCGGCACGGCCACGCTGGAGGCCGCCTGTTACGGC
>RPOS01000035.1 GCA_003820635.1 Verrucomicrobiaceae bacterium
CCTCCCGCAGCGCCGCCACCAAATGCCGGCGCAGGCGGGCGTCGTCCTCGGCCACCAGAATTCGCATGACGGCAGCCTGCCACGTTTGCGAATGGCATGGAAGTCGAGATTGGCCGAGATTGGCATTGCCAAGCGGTGTTTCAGCGGCTGGCACGGATGCGGGTGAAACGTTTCGGCTGGCTGGCGGCTGGGAATGGATCGCGGACTTCGAGCAGGAACGGGCTGCTGGTGATGGTCATTCCGGGTTCCCAGTGGATGAGGTCAGAGCTGAAATCGACTGCCGTCGATGCATCGCCCGGCATCGGCCCGCGCGGTAGGCTCATGGCCCAGTAGCGGGTGCCGCCGAGGTCGCGGAAATCCATCGCCTGCGTGACCGGCGCGTTGCGATAGCCGATGGTGAGACCAAGCGCGTATTCCACGAGATCCGGCCATTGGTCGCCGTCGCTGTCGAGCGTGGCGGCGGTGGCCGGGTTTCCGACGGTGACGCTGACGCTCGCGAGGTTGGAATCCGCGAAGCCGTCGAAAGCCGCATAGGTGAACGAGTCCGCGCCCGCGAAACCGGTTTCGGAATAATAAGTGGCGGTTGATCCTGATAGAGCCACGCTGCCGTGTTGTGGCTGGTTGACGATGCGCAAGGTGGCTCCCGCTTCGTTTGACGAAAGTGTCAGGCTGCCGGGCGTGTTGATCGCGGTGACGAGAGTTCGTTTCGTGACCACCGGCGGCACGTTTCCATTGAAGAGTCCGCCGAGGGCTCCGTTGTCCTCGCGCTTGTGGCAGAGGAAACAGCTGACGTTCGCTCCGCGGAACAGCGGGATGCTGTGCGACGTGCCATCGTGGCTGAAGGTGAGTGTCTGGTCGGAGAACGAGCGCGACAGCGGCGTGCTTCTGCGGTCGGCGCCATGGCAAGCGAGGCATGATCCGCTGTTGCCGTAGTCCTTGTGGATGCTGATCCAGCTGGTGCCGGTGGCATGCATGCCGTGAGGTCCTCCGCTGACGGTGGAGGGCATCGACGGGTGGCAGGATGTGCAGTTCGCCCGTGTGCCCGCATGGCCCTGCGCGGCGATGTTCTGCAGGTTGTCATTGCGGTGGGCTGCGGGAAACTCGGCGTGGGTCGAGCCATGGCAGGCACTGCACTGCAGGCCGCCATGGCCTTTGGAGAATCGGTAGAGCGACTTGTCAGGGAGAGGCGTGTTGGGATTCGTGGCGAACATCTGGCTGACAGGAACCCGCGGCGATCCATTGGTTTCAAAAACAGTCGTGTAGCGGAGCTGGCCATTGTTCTGGGTGGCGCTGCCTGTATGGCACTGTTGGCAGGTCGGTTCATCGAGCCATCCAGTACGGTCAGCGGCTCCGACCTGGCTCATGGTGCCGTGGCAGCTCTGGCACTGCATCGCGGCGGAACCGTCGGCCGCCACCGCCGCGCCCATCGCGCCGCGCAAGCAGCGCGTTTCCGATCCCGGATGGCACTGATAACACGAACTCCGGTTGGCGATATCGTCGAGCGTGATCACTGAGCCCGGAGCTTTCACGTCGGCATGCTTCGAATGCATTGACCGGGTCAACGAATTCACACCGGCATAACTGGTCGAGCCGAGCGCTTCGGACGCGTGGCAAGCGGCACAGAGGACCGGTTTTGGAGGATTGGCGCGCACACTCGCTTCGAGACCTTCCGGTGGATACCCCCTGTCTGCCAGCGCGTCATCGTATGGCTGGGTGTGGAGGTGGCGGTCGTGCAGGCGCAGGATGTTCAATCGGTGATCGCGCGCGGAATCCGGATCATTCACCCAGTCGTTGGCCGGCTTTGCGGCATCGCCCGAGCCGGACGCGTGACACTTGCGGCAATCCATTTCACTTGAAACCGGCAACACCACATCCGTAGTAGCCAACAACGTGCCGCCGGTGGTTTTCGCCGTGAGGCGCATCAGCGGATAGGGATTGAATTGGCCGTCGTCGTCCACCGGTGTGATGGGAATGCCTGCCGCCTCGAACCAGCGCATGGCGGCGTGATATCCCATCGCCTGCGGCTGGTTGCCCGGGCCGGGCATGTTCCTGCCGGGATTGCCTTCCGGAAATGGCAACCCGTGATCCGATGGAAGCGGCGCGTTGAAAAGCGCCGGCGAATACTGCCAGAAGTTCGTTTTCCCGATGGAGCTTGTGTTGATCGATCCATCCGGATCGGCGACGGCCTCGTAGGTCAACACCAGACCGGTCGGGTCAGTGACCAGATGACCCTGGGCATCGAGGAGTTGGCAATCAACGGTGTTGTAGGGCGGCAGGATCGAGAACACGGAATAATCATCGTCCATGCAGTGCATGCCGAGATTGTTCCAGCCGATGAGTGTCTGCGCAGCGGCGGTGGCGGCAAGGCCTAACAGGATTGCGAATGACTTCATGGCTTTTTCAGGCGGAAGAACATCTTCTGCGGTGCGGGATCGGCCACTTCCACATGGTGCAGTCCGTCGTGCGGCGTGTCGGGACGGACCGAGTGGGTCCACGAACCGGGAGCCATGCTGGGACTTTCCTCCAGAATCCATCCGGCGGGAACGAGCGACCATTCCATCGAGAACGCGACGCCCGCCGCGGGGGCGTGCTGGATTTCAATCGGCGTCGGCACATCGGCGATCACGAAATTCGCGACGAGCGAGTGGTTCACATCGCCGATGTTGAAGGTGAGGTTTTCGCTGGTGCCGACGACCACTCCGTTTTCCGTCCAGTTCACAAAGCGGTAGCCCGGCGTGGGAACGGCGTGAACGGTGACGTTCGATGCGGGATCGAAGGTTCCATCGCCGGTAGCGGCACCGCTGCCAACCGGGGCCACGGCGGTGTCCACGAGGTTCGCAGGCGGCAGCGCGGCTCCTGCGGCAGCGATCGTGAGCAGGTAGTTTCTGCCAACCGGAGGATTGGTGCCGTCCGCGGCGGTCACGGTGAACGGGAACTGTCCGCTTTCCGCCGGGGTGCCTGATAGAATGCCTGTGAAGCCGTCGAAGCCCATGCCATCGGGCAGGACTCCGTCGATTTCAGCTGTGAAAGGCAGCGGTCCATCGATCACCAGGCGACGGTCGGTGTAGGGGAATCCCTGCTCGCCGCCGCTGACGTGGTCGATCAGATCGAGATGACCTTCCGCGTCCACCGCAGCCATCTGCGCGCCTTTGTAATCGCCGACCACGATCACGGTCGAGAGGTCAACCTGCTCGCCGTTGATTTCCTTGGTGCCGACACCGTGGATGTCGTCCGCGCCGACACTTGAGGCCATGGCCTCGCCGGTTTCCGTGTCGATGGGGCCGAGATATTCATAAAACTCGTAGCGGCGAGTGACGACCTCGTCGCCCTTAACGAGATTCTCCGGCGCGGCGACGAGTTGGCCGTTGTTGCCGCCATCCGGCTTGGTGAGTTCCTTTTGCAGGATCTGCCATTCGACCTCCACTTCATCCGGCTCGCCATTGCGCCAGTTGACCTCATTCTCATCGCCGGGATCATCGGATACGAGGTCACGCAGCTCCACCTTGTTGTTGTTGTGTTTGCTGGTGCGGATTTCCTTCACCCACACGGCCGGACCGAATTCGTAGGTGGGGACCTCCGGTGGTTCCGGCGGCGGTTGGATCACGGCCTGTACCTGCGCCGGTTGTGCCGCAACTGGTGGGAAATAGGTGAAACTCGGTGTGGACACTTGTACCGCGCCACCATGGACGAGATTGCCGAAACCATCGTCGATGAGCCAGTGGTAACGAATCACGCCGACGGCGACATTGTAGCCAACGCCGAAGTGCTCGCCGCCGAAGTTGACGCTCGGGTCAGTGAACTGGTGGCCGTCGGTCGCGGCGATCGGTCCGGATGGAATGGCGGTGTAGGAAGCCCATGAACCATCGGAGTTCTTTTTGCTTTCCCAGCGGATGAAACATTTCGGATGACCGGCGATGGAATCGTCCTGAGTGATCTTCGGCGTACCGTAGTGATTGTAGTCGTAAGTGTAGCTGATGTCCGTGCTGCGGCAGTCTTCGAGTTCGATTTCAAAACCATGGCATTCGCTGCCGGTGTCATTGACACAGTCGAAATTGTTGATGCTGCCATAGGCGAGGCTCGCGCGGGCGGCGCCGACAAGCAGCGGAACGAGGCATGCGGCGTTCAGCCATGTGAGGCGGAGTTGGCGCAAGATCGTGGATCGGATTTTCATGATGTTGTTCGGGTTGAATTTGAGTAAAAGTTCAGTCGTCGTCGCCATGACGGGGTTTTTTGAAAGGTTCGATGTTTTCAAAAGCCGCAGGTCCGCCTTGGCTGACACCCACGCCGTGTTGATAAACCAACTGGCCGCCGTAATGGCCGGCTTCGAGCACGCACCACGAAGCTCCAAGCGAAACCGCTGCCGTGAGCGCCGCCGCGCCGCGCGAGAAAACCGGGAGATGTTTCATGGATAGTGCCACCGCTCCCGCCGTCAGCATGGCGATGATGGCCGCGTTCCGGGAACGTTCCGCCCACTCCTCGTGCTCCTTGAGAACCCGCTCCACTCCGGCTCCGGAGTGTTCAGCCTTCTCCTCTTCCTCATCGCCGGACCACGTCGCCGCGACCGCTCCCGCGGCGGCGAATGCAAGGATTGCGGCGGAAAACCAGGCAAGCGCCGCGCGAGGAAAAACCAAAGTGGCGACTGCTGTGACGGTGCCGAGAAGAATCAGAACGATCGGGAAATGCACGATGGCCGGATGCAGCGGATCGGGAAAACTCATCCCTTGAGCGTCACACGATGGAGCAAGATTTGCGAAGTCTTTTAGGATAAGAAATTTTTAAAGAAACAGGGGTTTGATCCCTGCGCTATGACTGCGACACTGAAAACCGTCACCATGAAAAACCAAACCATCGCCACGCTTTGCGGACTTTTCGCCACCCTGAACTTCGCCCATGCCGCCACGCTTGAAGTGGACAAGGGACGCAGCCGGATCCAAGTGGATGCCAAGGCCACCGGCCACAAGTTCACCGGCAATCTCAAGGACTACACGGCCAGCGTTTCGGGCGATGCCGCCTCGCTCAAGCCGGAGGGTTTCGAACTCAAGTGGAACTTCAAGGATCTCGATACCGACGACGCGAAGCGCGACGCGGAGATGATCAAGTGGCTGGGCGGTGGAAATCCCAAGGGCGGCTTCAAGTTCACCAAATCATGGACCGACAAGAACGGTGGCCAGCAAGGAACGGGGACGCTCACGATCCACGGTGTTTCCAAGGAGCTCAGCTTTCCCTACACCGTTAAAAAGGACGGCGACTGGGTAACCATCAGCGGCCAGGTGACGATGGACTATCAGAATTTCAGCCTGCCGATCATCCGCTCGATGGCGGTGATGACGGTGGATCCGCAACTCGTCGTGCGCTTCCATGTCGTCGGCAAGGTCAAGTGAGCAGCAACCCTTTTTCCAACAATCAAATGACTCCTGAATCATGGTGGAAACGGCGCGCCGGATGCGCGAAGGCGCTGATGGCGGGCAGTTTCGTCAACGGCATGGGCTCGATGCAGGGCGTTGAGCCGCGGTTGGCGGCGGCGCTGGGCGACATTCTCTCGCGGCCGGGTTCGCTGGTGCGCGCGGTGACCGCTTACCTCGTGGGCATCGAAATGGGCGTGGCCGAGGAAGCCGCGCGGGCGGTGGCCTGCGGCATCGAGTATCTGCACACGGCCTCGCTGGTTTTCGATGATCTTCCGGCGATGGACGACGCCCGCACCCGTCGTGGTGCTCCTTGTCCGCACGTGGTGCATGGCGAGGCGGTGGCGATGCTCGCCGCGCTGGCCATCATCAACCGCGGCTATGCCATGATCTGGCAGGGCATCCGCAGCGCTTCTCCCGCACGGCGCGAACGCGCCGGCGACTGGGTGGATGCGCGTCTCGGCCCCCGCGGCGTGATCGGCGGCCAGGCATTCGACCTGCGCGGATGGCGCGGCGAACAATCCGCCGCCGAAGTCAGCGAGGTGGCCGCCCGCAAGACTGGCGATCTGCTGCGCCTCACCTTGGTTCTTCCGGCCATCATCGGCCGCGGCACGGACCGTGAAATCCAGTTGCTCGACCGCATCGGCATGCTGCGCGGCCTCGCCTATCAGGCGGCGGACGATTTGAAGGACGTGCTCTGCCCGGAGGATGAAAGCGGCAAGACCGGCGGACGCGATGCGGAACTGGGTCGCCCGAATCTCATTCTGGCCGAAGGCTTTCAAGCGACCTTGCGGCGCTTCAAGCGGCTGCGCCAGACGGGAGACCGCGTGCAGGCCAAACTGCCGGGAGGAGACGAGCGGTGGGGAATGCTCGCGCCGCTGCGTGTGACCTTGCCGACCACTCCGCAAATGGTCATGGTTGCGGTCTAATACATCCCACGTCCGATGAGTCTCTGGAGAATGGTTTTCACCAACCTGCGCCGCCACCGCGTGCGCACGGCGATCGGTGCGGCGGGCATCGCGCTCGGCGTGGCGACAATGCTGAGCGTGGTCGGCCTGTTAGGTGGTGCGGTGAAAATGTTCGAGCGCATCCTGCAAAGCGATTCGGAGATGGTGGTGTTTGAGAAGAACGTGTCGGATTTGTTTTTCAGCAACGTGCCGGTGGGAGTGGCGGAGGAGTTGAAACAACAGCCGTTTGTGAAGGAGGCGCGGTCGGTTTTGTTCACGATCATCACCGCGCCGGAGCGCCCGGTGGTCACTTGTTTCGGCATCGAGGTTTCCGATCCGCGCCTCGGCAAGGGCGAATGGCTCGGTGGATCAGAGACAGATTTCATCGATGGCCGGGACGTCGTGGTGCTCGGCGAGCGTGCTGCGGATTTCCTCAACGCCAAGGCGGGCGGGAACATCGAACTCGGCCAGGGAACCTATCAGGTGGCGGGTGTGGTGCGGCTGGAAAATGGTTTTGAAAATGGCGGCGTGTTCATGCCACTGGGCACCTGCCAGCGCGCTTTTCACAAGGAAGGCGTGTCATCGGTCATCACCGTGGCGCTCGCGGAGGGCCATGAAGCCGCCGAAGTGAAACGCTGGATGGAACAAAATCACGGACGGCTGACCGCGCTGGAAAACGAGGAATTCAGTCGCAGCTACTCGCAGTTCAAGATCATGAAAACCACGGCCTGGGTGGTGGGCGGCTGCGCGTTTCTGTTAGGCGGGCTGAGCGTGACCAACACGATGATCCTTTCGGTCTTCGGCCGCATCAAGGAGTTGGCCATCGCGCGGGTCTGCGGGTTTTCCCGCGGCCAGGTGGCGCGGATGATTTTCGGTGAGTCGTTGTTGGTGTCCGCCATCGGCACGGCGCTCGGCTGGGGCCTTAGCACGGCGGGGCTACACGTGCTGCGGGCGGTGCCGCAGCTTCAGGGTTACATCGAACCGCGCATCGGCTGGGCGGAAGTGGCCGGCGCGCTTTCGCTGGCGGTCGTCACCGCGCTGGCCGGCGCGCTCTATCCGGCATGGTATGCCGCGAACCTCAAACCCGCGGAGGCACTGCGATTCGAATGAACCCGGCGGAAAACATGGAAGTGTGCGTCCAGGACGTGTGGAAGAGTTTCGACCGCGGCCGCATCGAAGTTCTCAAGGGTGTGACCCTGCAAGTGCCGAAAGGCGGAGTGGTCGCATTATGCGGAACATCCGGTTGCGGAAAATCCACGCTGCTCAATGTGATTTCCGGGCTGGAGGAAGTGGACCGCGGTTTGATCCGGGTGGCGGGTAAAGACGTGGTGGACGAGCTGACGCGCATTGATCTGCTGCGGCACCGCATCGGTTATGTGTTCCAGTTCCATCACCTCATGCCGGATCTCACACTCGCGGAAAACTGCATGGTGCCGGTGATCGCCGCGGGCGGAAAGCGTGCGGATGGGCTGGCACGCCTGCAAGAGTTAGCGAAGGCCACCGGCGTCGAGCATCGACTTGGCCAGCGGGTGCGCGAGCTTTCCGGCGGCGAACGCCAGCGCGGCGCTTTGGTGCGTGCGTTGATGAATGATCCGGAGCTGTTACTATGCGACGAACCGACCGGCGCGCTCGATGAGAAGAACCGCGAAACGGTGTTCGAGCTGTTGTTGGAGCTGGTCCGCTCACGCGGACGAACGCTGGTGCTTGCCACACATGATCCGGAACTCGCCAGCCGTTGCGACCGCACCGTGCGCATGCGCGACGGAAGAATCGAAGGGGAAGGAGTCTGATGGCCGGCGATCAATCCATGGTGCCAGTGGATGGCGCTCTCAAGCACGCGCTGGGCTGGCTCGTGTTTGGAAACGCGGTGGGGCTGTATCTGTCCCTTCTACTATTGTTTCCCAACCTTCAACTGGCACATTGGACCTACGGCCGCTGGGTGCCGGTGCATCTGAACGTGCAACTCTACGGCTGGACCTCGTTGCCGCTCGTCGCATGGCTGTTCTCAATCTATCAGGTGGACTCGTCGAAAGCCCGCGCATGGGCTCCCGCTTCGGTATGGGCGTGGACGGCGGCTATTGCGCTCGGCGTGTGGCATTGGCTCGGAGGAGAGACTTCCGGGAAAATTTTTCTCGATTGGAAAGGCGGCGCGCTGTGGGGATTCGTGGCGGCGCTGGTATTATTGTGGGGTGTGCTGGCGGCCGCATGGCGTGAGCGTTCGCATGATTGGAGCAAAATCCGGCGCATTTTCTCGCTTGCAGGATTGGCGGGACTCGCACTGGTTCCAGTCTCGTTGGTGTTCGCGGCATCTCCAGCCGTCTATCCGCCGGTGGATCGGACAACGGGCGGACCGACCGGTTCCAGCCTGTTAGGATCATCGCTGATCGTGGTGGGTTTGATGCTCATGCTGCCGAGGGTGACAGCGGTTTCCACGGGCAGCGTGAAATCCCGTGGTATCTGGATTTTCTTCGCGGTGTCCTGGCTGGTGTTCGGTGTGACGGAGGCGATGGGCGGCACGCATTTCCAGGCCGTGCAGATCGGAGCGATGTTGTTGCTGTTGCCTTGGGTGTGGTGGCTGCCGCGTGAGTGGTCGCGTTTCGAGTGGCCGGATGGCAGCCGCGTGTGGCGCATTGCGATGTTCGCGTGGTGGGGTCTGCTCGTGGTGAGCGGACTGCTGATGTATCAACCCGGTGTATTGGATCATTTGAAATTCACGCAGGGATTGGTGGCGCACTCGCATCTGGCGATGGCGGGATTCACCACTTCGTTCTGCGCCTTGCTGCTGGTGCTGTTGACGGGGAAACGAATCGGCAGCGGATGGTCGGTGGCGGTGTGGCACGTTGCGGCGCTGGCAATGATCGTGGTTCTCGCCGTGATGGGCTGGCGCGAGGGCGATGGACCGTCGTGGATGCTGGGAAATCCGGCGTGGCGCGAATGGGGACTGGCTTTGCGCAGCGTTTGTGGGCTCTTGATGTTATGGGTTTCTATGGTTTGGTTTCTGGAACGGAGGGCGACATGACAAAGACACGGTTTTTGAAATTCTGGAGTATGGCGGTGGGGTCGATGGATGCTCTGACCGGGTTGTTGCTGATCTTCGCGCCGGCTTTGGTTTTGCGCCTGCTGAAGATCGATTCTCCATCTCCGGACGCGATGGTTTATCTAAGCTGGATCGGGGTGTTTGTGATGGCGGTGGGCTTGAGTTATGGTTTCGCACTGGGCAAGCGGCGTGGTGCGGGTGAGGCGGTGTGGATGTTCACGGCACTGGTCCGGATCCTGGTGGCGGTGTATCTCACCGTTCAGATTACGAAGGGAGACATGGCCACGACTTGGGCGGTGGTGGCCTTTTCGGATGGGTTGGTGGCCATGGTGCAGATGGTGATCTTGCGCAAAGGCTGGTGGAGGGAGGGGCAAAGGTGAATCGGATTGCCTTGCGTGCCGCGCTCGCGGTGGCTGCGGTGTATGGGTATTTCCTTATTTTTGCGCAGTTTTCCTTTGTTGAACTGCTGCGTGCTGCGGGCATCGGAGTGGATCTGGAGAAAGCGGTGCTCGGAGCGATGGCGGCCGCGGGAATCGCCGGAGGTTTTCTAACAGCCTGGCGCGGGGTTTCGCCGGTGCGGGTAAGAGTGGCTCTCGGAGTGGCGGCTTTGGCGACAGCGCTCGCGCCGCTGGTTTCTGGAACGGCGGGTTTCATCGCGATCGCCTTGGTGACGGGCGCGGCACTCGGCGTCGCCACGGTGGGTTTGTCCGCTCTGCTACCCGCGTGGTGTGGAGTGGCTTGGGTGGGGGTTGGCACAGGGCTTGGTTATGCCTTCTGCAACGTGCCTGCGGTGTTCCTGCAAACGCCTCCAGGTCAGGCATGGATCGGTGCGGGGCTTGCGGTGGCTGGGGTAGTCGCAATGCCCACGGAAACCCGTTGGAAGTTTTCGGGTGGGACGAAAGTCTTTCCGTTTTGGAGCGCGGTGGTTTTGTTCACGGCGCTGGTGTGGATGGATTCGGCGGCATTTTTTATCATCCAGCATGCCGGGGATTTAAAATCGGGCACTTGGGGTGAGTCGCTGTTGTGGCGCAACGCCGCAGTGCATCTGGCGCTCGCCTGCGTGGCGGGTTGCTGGCTGGCGCGCGGCGGCGCGAAGTATTTGCCGGCCACGGCGTGGGTTCTGATAGCCGTGGCGGCGCTCATGGTGAACGACGGGTCCACCCGGCCTATCGCCGGTTGGTTCTATCCGGCCGGGGTTTCGCTTTACTCCGCGGCGCTGGTGGCATGGCCGGGGTGGTTCGCGGGAGCGAATGGCGTGAAACCCGCGGCATGGCGCGCGGCGTGGTTGTTTGCCATCGCCGGATGGTTTGGCTCCGCCAACGGCATCGGCATGGTGGAAACGCTGGAGCGTGTGCCGCCGGTGTTTGTGGCGGGAGCGGGTGTGCTGGTGGCGGCGGTGATGATTCTATCTAATTTAGGCCGATGGCGTGTTGTGTTTGCTGTGGTGGCTGTGGTGCTGGCCGGATGGATGGGTGGAAAGGGAAGCGAGCCTTTGCTTTCGTCAGCCGCAGAACGAGGGCGTCAGATCTATGTTTCCGAAGGCTGCATTCACTGCCACTCGCAATACGTCCGACCTGGATCGGCCGACGAACAGATCTGGGGTCCGGCGCGTAAGATGGAGGAGGTCTTGAAAGACGAACCCGTGCTCATCGGCAACCGCCGCCAGGGGCCGGATCTAACAAACGTTGGAGCCCGACGCTCGGAAGCATGGCTCAGGGCGCATTTCATCGATCCGCGCGCTATGGTTCCTGGCAGCCCGATGCCTTCCTACGCGCATCTTTTTGAGGATGGCCGCGGAGATGACCTGGTGCGCTACCTCAAGGAATCCGGGGTGGGTGCGACGGCAAATGTCATGGCGCGGGCTGCAGAATGGAAACCTGTGCCAAGCTCCGTGCAGGATGCCCGGGCCTCGGGCAAGGCGCTGTTTGCCACGTGCTGTGCGGCTTGTCATGGCGCGGAGGGTTATGGCGATGGGCTCTTGGCAGGACTATTCATCCGGCCACCGGCAAATCTCGTGCAAGGCCCGTTCATATGGACGGCGGCGGGTTCGGAGCAAGAGCTGCGTGTCGCGCGTGCCATCAAGTTCGGTATCGTTGGAACGGATATGCCGGGACACGAGGTGCTGACGGATGCGCAGGTGAATGCCTTGGTGAAGGAAGTGCTGAAACTGCGAACCTGCAGCGGCGGTCCATGACAGTCGCTGTGTCAGCGGTGGTCACAGACCTCCGCTACAGGTTGAATATGCCATGATTGGCCGATGGCACCAATGATGAAGTCGTCTGTGGCGATGCCGTGTTTTTCCAAGGCGGAGGCCAGACGCAGCGGCGGTTCGCCGAGCGGTTCGTCGGTGAGACGGAAGGTGCCCCAGTGCATGGCTACTGCGCGGCGGCAGCGTGTTTCGAGAAACACCTGTGCGGCTTCTTCCGGATTGAGATGCATCGAACGCATGATATGGCGCGGTTGGTAGGCACCGATGGGAATCATGCCGAAGTCGATGGGGCCGAAGCGTTCGCCGATTTCCCGGAAGACTTCGCAGTAGCCGCTGTCTCCGGCATGCCAAAGTTTACAGGATGCCCCGTCTAACAGCCATCCGCACCAATGCGCCAGGTTTTTGTCCCACAGGCTGCGTGCGGAGAAGTGCTGGGCAGGGGTTGCTGTGAGATTCAGGCCAGTGGTGATTTGCCGGGTTTCAAACCAAGGAATCTCAGTGACCTCCTTGAAGCCTTTGCGTCTGAGCCACTCGGCGTGACCCTCCGGGACGTAGAGCGGCAGATGTCTTCCCAAGCGACGGAGGGTTGGCAGGTCGAGGTGGTCGTAGTGCGAGTGCGTCAGCAACACCGCATGGATCTGCGGGAGATCCTGCAATCCGCAAGGCGGGGGAGAGAGCCTGCGCAATGATGGCAGTGGCAGTGGCGTGCAGTGGTTGGAAAAAACCGGGTCCACCAGCAACGAGACGCCGGCACCTTGCAGCAGGAAGGAGGCGTGGCCCAGCCATGAGATCTGCCAGCCTTCGGTGGGTCGAGTTGCGATGTCCTGCGGATTGAGAGGACTCCGCGCAGCCGGAGTGTCCGGTGCATCGGGAAACAACGGCTTCTCAAGTGGCGGCAGTCCGAGCTTCCAGCGCAGGATTTCTGAGAAGCCGTGCTCGTCGTGAGCCCACGGATTTCGGAATGACTTGGGGCGCATGATGATGAATGGAGCGCCGCTGGCCTGACCGACGATCAACGCAGCAGTGCGAGGATCGGCTGCGGCCAGATGCCGAAAACGAGGGTGGCCAGCGTGAGTGCTGCGACACAGGCTTTGCTGATGACGGGAAGCGTGACGGGCTGTCGGTCAGCAGGCTCCGCCCACCACATGGCGCGGACGACCTTGAGGTAGTAGTAGAAACCGGCGGCTGCGGCGATGAAGGCGACGCCCACGCCCGCCCACAGGCCGGCTTCCACGGCGAGTGAGAAGACAAAGAACTTGCCGATGAAGCCGGCGGTGAGCGGCATACCTGCCAGTGCGGCTAACAGAATGGTGAGCGCCAGCGCGAGGGTTGGGTTGCTTTTGCCAAGTCCGTTGAAGTCGCTGATGTTTTCGCCATCGCGCTGGATGCGGACTTGGGCGAGGACGAAGAAGACGCCGAGCGTCATGATCAGATAGGTGGCGAGGTAGAGTGAGACGACTTGCACGGAACCGAGCGAGTTTTCTTCCGGCGGAGTCCCGCAGGCGAGAGCGAGCAGCAGGAATCCGGCATGGGCTATGGAGGAATAGCCGAGCAGGCGCTTGAAGTTCGTTTGCGGAATGGCGGCCAGGTTTCCGAACAGCAGGGTGGCGATGGCCAGTATGATCAAGAGCTTGAGCACCGGGCCGCGGGTGAGGTCGCTGGCGAGGAAGGGTTCGAGGAAACGCACCAACAGGATGAAGCCCGCTGCCTTGGAGCCGACGGATAGGAAGGCGGTGACCGGTGTGGGCGCGCCCTGATAGACATCCGGAATCCAGACCTGCATGGGCACGGCACCGATCTTGAAGGCGAGGCCGACCATCACGAGGGCGATGCCGAAGAGAAGAGGAGCGGGATTTGAAATTTGAAATTTGAAATTTGAAATTTCAGAGAGGCTCATCGTGCCGGTGGTGCCATAGACCCAGGCGATGCCATAGACGAGGAAGCCGGTGCTGAGCGCGCCGAGGATGAGGTATTTCACTCCCGCTTCGAGCGAGCCGACGTTGCGGCGCATGTAGGCTACGAGGATGTAGAAGGTGACGGTGACGAGTTCGAGCGCGACGAAGGCTCCGGCCAGATCCTTGGCGGAGGCGAGCCACATCATGCCGGCGCAGGCGAATACGGGGAGGGCGTAAAACTCGCCGGTGCCATTCTCAGAACCCGCATGCTCGGTGAAACGGGCGAGGATCTTGCGGTAGTCTATGGACATCAGCACCACAAGGAGCGTGGTGACCAGAGCGAAGATCTTGTAGAAGCGGGCGAGGGAATCGAATTGATAGAAGTTCCACAACGGCCACTTTGCCCAGGCGGAACCGGGCTTGGCTTCCGGGCCGATGGCGATGGTGGTGATGAAAAGAACGGCACCGAGACCGATGGCGGCGGCGATGCCGACCCAGGCCTTGCTCTTCGATGGAACAAAGGCTTCGGCGAGCAGCAGTGCGAGGCCGAGGGTGACGGTGAGGGCTTCTAGATAATAAGCGGGCATGGGAGAAAAATGTAAGATCGGTCGGATAAGACTGATTGGTTGGATCAGTCGGATCTTCTAACGTAGAAGGTTGAGCAAGAGGTTCGGATAGAGCCCGACGCAGAGCAGGGGAATGGCCAGCAGCAGGGCCGGGATGCGGTCGGCGAGGGTGAGGTCCGGCGCGTTGCGGGTAGCATCGACGGGCGGTCCATGGAACATGCCGCGGAAGGCACGCAGCATGTAAACGGCGGAGATGACCACGCCCCAGATGGCAAAGATGCAGGTGATTTGCAGGGCATCCAGTCCATTGGCCGGAGTGTATTGCTGGAAGGCGGAGAGGAAGACGAAGACTTCGCCGACGAAGTTGGCGGAAACGGTGAGGCCCATCGCGGTGAAGGCGGCGAAGCCGACGGTGAAGGCGAGCGCCGGGGCGGATTTCGCAAGGCCGCCGAGATCGGCGAAGTCGAGAGAACCGGTGGCGCGCTCGATGCGGTCGGCAAGTCCGAAGAGCAAGGCCACCGAGACACCGTGGGCGAACATGAGCAGCACGGCGGCGGGGATGCCGAGCGTATTCTCCGGACTGGAGATGGCGGCGGCGATGCCGAGGAAGATGTAGCCCATGTGCATGACCGAAGCGCTGCCGAGCATCGAGTCGAAACGTTTTTGGGAAATGGTGACCATGCCACACCACAGCAGGTTGCCAAGCAGCAGCACTAACAGCACACCCAGCCATGCCTGCATGCCTTCCGGGACGATCGGCAGCGCGACGCGGATCAAGCCGTAGAGACCGAATTTCTTGAGCACTCCAGCATGCAGCATGGCGACCGGCGCGGGTGCGCTGGCATAGGCGGGAGCCGCCCAGGAGTGCATCGGGAAAAGCGAGACCAGCGAACCAAAGCCGACGATCAACAATGCGGCGATGGATTTCTGTGTGGCGGGATCAATGACCAGGCGGCCATCCTTGGCCATCGCCACCATTTCGGGCATGTCGAAGGTGCCGGCGAGATTCGCCAGCCAGACCAAGCCGGCGAGCAGGACGATGGATCCGAGCGAGAGATAAATGGTGATCTTCCATGCAATCGCCTGGCGGTCGCCGCGCCCGAGGATGCCGATCATCAGGAAGGATGGGATCAGCGCGAGTTCGTGGAAGGCGAAGAAGAAGAACAGATCGGTGGATGCGAAGGCGCCGATGGCTCCGGCGGCGATGAGAAGAATGGAAGAGTAGTAGAGTTTTTCACGACCCTCCGGCGCACGTGCGTTCAGCGTGGCGGCGAGCGTGACGAGCACCGAAAGCGCGATCATCACCGCGCTGATGCCGTCCTGCATGCCGAAGGAGAGGTTGAGCGCGGGTTTTTCAAGCACCGGGACTGAGAAGGACCAGCAGGCGCATTTCCACGAAAACGCGGCCCACAGGCCGAGCGCGAGATTGGCCCCGGCGGCGGCGATGGATGTCTGGCGCGCCGGTGCGCCCAGCATGACGGCGACGGCGGCGATGATTGGTAGAAAAACAAGGATGCTTAGCATGACGGATGTGGAAAGTCGGTGGCTTCAGGGGGAGATCAGGGTGACTTTGGGAAAATAAGTCCGATAGCGTTTCAGATCGCGGGTAAGGATGGGGCAGCCGAGGATTTCGGCATGTGCTCCGATGAAAAAATCGGGCAGTGGGGACGTTTTCGTGCCGCCATTCGAGCGATACTGGCGGTATGCGCGGGCTGCGATAAAGAGACCGGATTTTGGAATTTCCCAGTAGTCGAGTTTCAGATCGTCAACGATTTCATCCACATAATCCTGCGTCGGAGCTCCGGTGCAAAGTTCCGCGTAAATCACGGGATTGATGAATGCGCCGTGGCCGCGATGTTGGCGGAGAGCGTCATCCGCAAGTGCGGCCCATGGTGAATCGTCAATCACGATGTCCAGAACAAGGTTGGTATCAATGATGACGGCCATGCGGTTTATTCTTCTCTGGTGAGAGCCATGATGGCGTCCGTTGTGATGCCGAGGTGTTTCCACTTTCCGCGTGCAGGAGACCGATAAGCTTCTCCTTGGAGCGAGAGCTCCGGTTCCGGATCAACTGTGTTGGCAAACGTTGCGCGGGTGAGGATGTCGCGCGCCTCGGCTTCCATCGATTTCCCATGCTGCGCCGCGATGACGCGCAGGCGCTGCTTCACCTGTTCGTCAAGGTTGCGGATGGTGAGGGTGGTGCTCATGCGGCGATGATTGCATTGATGGCGTTGCTGTCAATCTGGGAGCTTAGAGGAACACGATGAAATGGATGACGAGGATGACGCCGAGGCCGAAAGCGAAGGAGTAGGCTTGGAGTTGGCCGCCTTGGAGTTTGCGGAAGAGATCGCCGGCGCTGGCGGCACCGCGGCTGAGTCCGCCGACGAGCAGGCCGTTGATCAGGAGTTCGTCGAAAAAGTGCACTATTGCGGCGAAGGCGTCCTGGAAGTAGCGGACGACGAAGTTGTCGTAGATGCCATCGAAGTAGAAGCGGTTGCGGAAAAGCGGAATCGAGAGCGGATCGGATTCCTTGCCGCGATACAGGACGAATCCAGCACTGACGCCCAAGACCAGCGTGGCGATGGATGCGATGAGGACCGTGGTATTGGCGATGTGTTCCGGGCGTGTGGCGTTGAGTTTTTCGCTGACGAATCCGAAACCGGAAAAAATGGCGAGAATGGCGAGCACGGCCAGCGGGATCCACATCACAGGGCCTACCTCGTGGGCGTGCGAGGCGTCGTCTGAGCGCGGCTTGCCGAGAAAGGTGACCACGAAGGCGCGGGTCATGTAGAAGGCGGTGAGGAAGGCGACTCCCACGGCGATGGCGAAGAGGAACTTGTCGCCATGGAAGGCGGCGGCGAGGATTTCCTCCTTGGACCAGAAACCTGAGGTCACATAAGGCACTGCGATGAGTGCCGCCGTGCCTGCCGCGAAGCTCGCGGCGGTGACCGGCATTTTTCCTAACAGCCCGCCCATTTTCCAGATGTCCTGCTGGTGATGGCAGGCGAAAATGATGGCACCCGCGCCGAGGAAGAGCAGTGCCTTGAACCAGGCGTGTGTGTAGAGGTGGAACATGCCGGCCTCACCGGCGAGCAGGCCGACGGCCATGACCATGTAGCCAAGTTGTGATAGCGTGGAGTAGGCGAGGATGCGCTTGATGTCGTTTTGCTGCGTGGCCATCAGCGCGGAGAGCAGCGCGGTGAGTCCGCCGACCCATGCGATGGTGGTGCCGGCGAATCCCTCGAAGGCTTCGGCACCGATGGAAAGCTGGAGGCGGAAAAGCATATACACACCCGCAGCCACCATCGTTGCCGCGTGGATCAGCGCGGATGCGGGGGTGGGTCCTTCCATCGCATCCGGCAGCCAGACGTGGAGCGGGAGCTGGGCGGACTTGCCGATGGCTCCGCCGAAAATGCAGAGGATGGCGGCACCGAGCACACCTGCTGAAGCCTGCGCCACGCCGCCTGCATCTGCCCAGGATTTGAGCCCTTCGAAGGTGAGGCAGCCGGAGATGCCCCACAGCATCAGCACGCCGATCATGAAGGAGAAGTCACCGAGGCGGTTGCAGAGGAAGGCTTTTTTGCCGGCATCTGCGGCGCTGTCCTTGTGATACCAGTGGCTGATTAGCAGGTAGGAACTCAGGCCCACTAGCTCCCAAAAGATGAACATCATGATGAAGTTTTCCGAGAGCACGATGCCCGTCATCGAAAACATGAAGAGTCCGAGACCGCAGTAGTAGCGGTTCACCGCCTCGTCCTTCTTCATGTAGGCCAGCGAGAAAACATGCACCAAGAGCCCGACACCGGTCACCACCACCATCATGCCGGTGGATAAATGATCGAGCTTGAGGGCGATGTGGATATCAAGCCCGCCGACGTGGGCCCAGGAAAATCCGGCGCTGTCCGTGGTGCCGAGCAGCAAGAGCGAGATGACAAAACAAACACCCGACGCCGCCGTAGCCAGGTAAGGCACCACCGGGTTGCGGCGCAACACCAACTGGTTGAGCGCGGCAATCGCAATCGGCAGGTAGAAGAGAATCCAAGCGAGGTTCATAGGAAGTGGAACGTGATCAGTGAGCAGGAAGAATCCGGTGATTACTTTTTTCAGTTCGAAGTTTGATGTTCCTCAGCCCTTGAGGCTCGTCAGCTCGTCGGTGTGAATGGTTTGGCGGGAGCGGTAGAGTGCGACGATGATGGCGAGGCCGACGGCGACTTCGGCGGCGGCCACGGTGACGACGAAGAAGACAAGCATCTGGCCGTTGTAGTCCGGCAGGCCGTTGACGGGGTTGAAGCGCGAGAAGGCGACCAGGCTCAGGTTCGCGGCACTGAGCATCAGCTCAAGGCACATGAAGACGACGATGATATTGCGCCGGATCACCACGCCGGACAGGCCGATGGCGAAGAGCAGACCGGAGGCGAGGAGGTAGTCGTTGAGGGAAGCCATGGAAATGAAAATGTTGGATTCGTCCGATCAGTCCGATCCGACGGATTTTTTAGAGAGCACCACCACCCCCACCGTGGCGACGAGAAGCAGGACGCCGAGGATCTGGAAGGGCAGGTTGTATTGGGTGAAAAGCGTGTGGCCGATGAGGTGGACGTCGGGCAGGCGGCCGTCCTTGAGGGCGGCGGCGATTTTCGTGCCTTCGTTGAAATGGCCTGCTGCGGAGGCGAGCGCTTCAGCATCGAGCGGCGGGGCGATCTTGTCCGGTGTGCGCGAGAGAATACCGATGAGCTGGACGGCAAACGCGATGGCCAGGCCGATGCCGGCCGCGAGCGGAGCAAGCGCCTTGGCGCGTTTCTGCTCGTCCTTGAGGTCGAGCAGCATGATGATGAATAGGAACAGCACCATCACCGCGCCGGTATAGACGAGGATCTGGATGATCCCGACGAAGAATGCGCTCAGCCCGATGAACAAGCCGGCCAGTCCGACAAAACAAGTGACCACCGAAAGTGCGCTGGACACCGGGTTGCGGAAAGCAATCACCGCCGCTCCGCCGATGAGCATGATGGTGGAAAAAAGCCAGAAAAGATATGATGGCATTTGGGATTGAAGATTGTGGATTGAAGATTGTGGATTTCTCTAACCAATGACCAATGACTGATGACCGATGACTACTTCAGCTCATTCCACTTGTTGACGAGGCCGGTGCGCACGCCGCCGATCTCGTAGAGTTTCTTTTTGTCGTGCACCATGTCGGCGCGCTTGAGGCCGGTGATGAGGTAGTCCTTGCGCAGGAAGATGGCCTGCTCGGGACAGACTTCCTCGCACATGCCGCAGTAGATGCAGCGGATCATGTCGATATCGAATTCCTTCGGGCGTTTTTCCACTTTGGCCCACGGGTCGTCGGACGGAATTTCGCTCGGGACGATCCGGATCGCCTTGGGCGGGCAGATGAATTCGCAGAGTTGGCACGAGACACAGCGTTCGCGGCCCTGTTCGTCGGTGACCAGGGCGGGTGCACCGCGATAGTATTCCGGCAGGTGATCGTCCCAGCGTTGCTCGGGAAACTGCATGGTCACGCCGAGCCCGGAGGAGGCGAGGGAGTCGGCACCGGCGGACTTGTGGAGCAGCGACTTGATCGCGTGCTTCATCGTGAGGCAAAAGCCTTTGATGAGGGCTCCAAAGTAGATTTTCTCTCCGAAGTTGAGTTTGGGGCGCTGGACTTTGATGACGGCCATCGGCGGAATTGAATATTGGAAATTGATTGTTGAAGATTGAAAGAATCAGACGCGCAGCGGTTTCGGGTGTTCCTCGGAGACCTTGGCGACCCAGATGATGGCGGCGGTGACGGCGATGAGCAGGACGGCTCCGATGCCGATGATGGCGGCGGTGAGTTCCGGCGCGGCGATGATGAGTGCGGCGAGGAAGACATTGATGAGCGCGGCCTCGAAGAAGATCACCCAGCCGAGTTTCATGAGCTGGTCATAGCGGAAACGCGGCACCGTCCAGCGCACGAGGATGAAGAACAGGATGAAGGCGAGGAGCTTGGCGACGAAGATGCCGAGGTGGATGAGCCCGCCGAAGTGGAAGCCGCCGATGTGGAGTTTTGCAATGAGCGGATCCAAACCGAAACCAAGCGACCATCCGCCGAGGAAGAGGGTGACGATGAGCGCCGAGCCGATGACCATGGCGGCATATTCGCCCATGAAGAAGAGCGCAAATTTCATAGAGGAATACTCGGTGTGATAGCCGCCGACGAGTTCGGTCTCGCATTCGGGAAGGTCGAAGGGCATGCGGTTGGTTTCCGCGAAGATGGAGATGGTGAAGATGAGAAATGCGATGAACGCGGGGATCCAGAACAGCGCGGTTTGCACGTCGGGCAGGCCGAGGGTGCCGTTTTGCCATAGCGGAAGAAGCAGCCAGCCGTGGTCGGCCTGGTGCTGGACGATCCTGCCGAGGTTGAGTTCGCCGAAATACATCAGCACCGGGATGATCGAGAGGCCGAGGGCGATTTCGTAGGAAATCATCTGGGCGGTGGAGCGCACGCCGCCGATGAACGGGTATTTAGAGTTGGACGACCAGCCGGCGAGCGTGATGCCGTAAACGGTGAGAGAGGAAACCGCGAAAACAAACAGCGGGCCGACATCAAGATCCGCGATGACGAGTTTCTCGGTGTGGCCGAAGAGCGTGATGGGCGAACCGAATGGCACCACGCACACAGTGATGAGCGCGGGGGCGACGGTGAGGGCCGGTGCCAGCCAGTAGAAGGCCTTGCGGACGTAGTTGGGAGTGAAGTCCTCCTTGAGAAAAAGCTTCACACCGTCGGCCATCGGCTGGATGAGGCCGAAGAAGTGGAAGTCTTTCTTGAAGCCGAGCAAAGTGAGGGGAATGCCGGTGCGGTTGGGGCCGACACGGTCTTGGATGACGGCGCAGAAGCGACGCTCGAAATAGACCGAGATGGGCACGAGCGGCAGCACCACGCAGAACGTCAGCACGACGATTTTCACCACGATGATGGCGAGTTGGAAGAGGAGGTCGGGCACGGAGGCGGAGAAAGTTAGAAGTTATTGGTTGGAAGTTATCAGCTACCCATTGATCCGTCCTGCGGCTTTGGCGGCGCGTTCGTTGGCGAGGAGCGGGATCTGATAACCGGTGTCGAGAACTTGGGTGCCTTGATGGCCGATTTTCGAGAGGGTGAATCCGTTGAATTGCGGCACGGTTCCGGCCATGGCCTTGAAAACGTCCTCGATGTGGTGAACTTCATTCTTTTCACCGCTGAGGGCGAGGATCAGGTCTCGCAGGATCTCCCAATCGTCCTTCGCCTGGCCGGGCATTTCCACAGCGCGGTTGAGGCGTTGGAGGCGGCCGGAGAGGTTGACCATTGAACCGCGCTTTTCGGCGAAGGCGGCGGCGGGGAGCACCAGATGGGCGGCGAGCGCGGTGGGGTTGGCAAGGATCTGGGTTTGCAGGAGGAAATCCAGATTTGCGAGGTCGGAGAAATGGAAGCCGGCGTCACTGATGGGATCCTCGCCGAGGACGATGAGGGCTTTGATTTGTCCTGAGCGCACCCCTTCGCGGATGGCATCGAGTTTGGCGAAGGGATCCTCGGTTTCGAAAATCAGCTTCGCTCCGGTGGTGTTCGGGTTGCGGTCGGCGGCGATGAGCAGGGCGTCCGGATCGGCGAAACGGGGGACGAGCGAGAGGTGCGTGGTGCCGACTTCCGCGGCGAGGGTGCGGGTGAGGAAGAGTTCCTCGTTGGTCATGCGGCCAGAGGCGATAATCGCGATTTGCTGCGGTGGGACGGTTTTGATCCTTGCGGCGGCGGTTTTCAGGGCATCGGGCCATGAGAGCGGAAGATGCTGTGCTCCGTCCTTGGCGAGCGGTTCGGTGAAGCGCGCCTCGCCATCGATGTAGTGGAAGTTGAGACGGTGGGAATCCGGCATCCAGGTCGAGTTCACCTCGTCGTTCTGGCGCGGAGTGATGCGGTGGATGGTGTTGCCGCGGGTCCAGACGGTGATGTTGGTGCCGGTGCCGCAGTTGACGTCGATGGTCGGCGTTTCCTTGAGGAACCAGACGCGCATCTGGAAGCGGAAGTCGTTGGAGGTCAGCGCGCCGACCGGGCAGATGTCCGCGGTGTTGAGCGAGTAGTTCGAGTCCAGCAGGCGGTTCGGGTGGACTGTTAGAGTCGTGTGGGTGCCGCGTTGGGTGAAGCCGAGCACCGGGTCGCCGGCCACCTCGTCCATGAAGCGGATGCAGCGGCTGCACATGATGCAGCGCTCGTCGTCGAGCCGGATGCGCGGGCCGATGTCCACATTTTTCGGCTTCTTGACCTTCATGTCCACGAAGCGGGACTCGCCGCGGCCGTGTTCGACCGAGTGCTCCTGCAGGCGGCACTCGCCGGCCTGGTCGCAGATCGGGCAGTCGAGCGGGTGGTTGATGAGCAGAAACTCCATCACTCCCTCGCGGCATTTTTCCACGAGCTCGCCGGAGGTGCGGATGCCCATGTTTTCCGAAACCGTGTTGGCGCAGGCGATCACCGGGCGCGGCATCCAGCCGATGGGCTCGTAGCCGTTTTCGTCCCGCTGCGGTTCCTGGCCGGGCGCGCTGCGCGGCGGCATGCCCATCTGCACCAGGCACATCCGGCAGTTTCCTGGAGAGCTCAGCTTGGGATGGTAGCAGTAGTGGGGGACGATGGTGCCCGTTTTGCGGCAGGCCTCGATCATCCGGGTGCCTTTGGGAAATTGGTGCCAAACGCCGTCGATCTGCACGTTGACCATCCCTTTGGCGGCCGCAAGGTCTTTAGGCAGTGTGAGTTCCGTAGTGGCCGTTGGTGAGTCGCTCATGGCTTCAATGAAAAGCCGGACGCGGTGCGCAACTTTGTCCGGCGGGACGCGCGCGACTATGTCGGGAGCCTCCCGACGCCGCAAGCGTGCTTTGCGGAAAATTTGAGTGGCAATCGTGGCCTTGCGGCTACGGAACCCGGGTTCCATGCAACCTTGTCTCCGGTTCTGGTTCGGAGCCCTCGCAAACCCATCGCGCCAGTCTCCGGGCCATGCCGGGGGCAAAGATTGAGCCTTTCGAGCCCAGCCCGTTGAAAATCCAGTCGCCGTTTTCGAGCGGTCCGATCAACGGTTCGCTGCGCCGCAGGATCGGCCGCACTCCGGCTTCGTGGGCGAGCAATTCGAAATCTGCATTTCCGCCAAGCCTTGTGGCGATGGCCATGACCTTTTCTCTTCCTGCCTCGGTCGGTGTTTCGTCGAGCTGGTCCCACTCGTAGGTCGAGCCGGCTTTGAAATGCCCGTTGCCCACGGGCACCAGCCATCCGCCCGCGCCGATGCGGATGTGGTTTTCGTCCCACCCGGGGGCGCGCAGCGTGAGGATTTCGCCTTTGGCGCAGCGGTGCGCGCCAAGGCGTCCGCTGATCAACCCCGCCGCGCCATCACACCAGATGTGCCGGGCTTCGCCCTGTTCCGGCGCGATTTCCGCCTGCTGATAGATTCCGCGCTGGCGGAAAAACTCCCGTGAGCCATCGAGAAACGCGCGGGTATCGAGGCGGCCGCCGCCGCGGAGTTCCAGCGCGCCGATCCAGCCTTCGGCGGGAGGGGCGGGGGAGTTGTTGGAAAGCCAGCATGCGACATCCGGCCGGGCGGTCTTGGCGAGCATCTTGCTCCATTCCTTTGCCGAGTCCGCCAGCCGCAGGATCGGCAGCGGGTGCCACAAGGTGTTGTTTAACAAAACTTCCAGCCGGGAGTAAAACTCCAGCGCCTCGGGCAGGAAATCCGCGATTCCGGGCGTGGGTTCGAAATTTTTTCCGGTGACCGGGTTGATCAATCCCGCGGCCACGCGCGAACTGCCGCCGTGTTCGCGGTCCAGCAGCAGGAATTCCACGCTGCGGTTCCAGAATTCCCACGCGAGGCAGGTGCCCGCGAGGCCTTGGCCGACGATGACCCACGGCGCGCTCACTGCGGCATCAGCGCTGCGTTCGGATCGGCCCACTCCGGGTCATGGCCTTTGGCGTAGTTGAAGAGATGCTTGTGGACGTAGGGTTTGAAGTTCGCCCGTTCTTCCTTGGGGAGTTTGGCCAGCACGGCATCGTTGAGCGTGCGGGTGACCTTCTGCATCAGGTGGAGCGTCAGTTGGCGGCCCTTGCGGGCGCGCTGCACCTGCTTGTGGTTCAACTGCTCCACGGAGGTGTCCACCAGTTGGTGATTGGTGATGCCCCAGCGGTTCATCAATTCATCGAGTGGCTGGGCTCCGTGGTCGCGCGTGGCGTCTTGCATGGCGGCGGTGTAGCCGATCCAGGGGCCGCGTCTAAGCACAAAATCACCGGATTTCACCGCGTGCGAGCAAGCCGTCGATCAAAGCGCCGCGGGTGTCGATGCCGGTCATCGTCAGTTTGGCGGACGGTTGGGAAACGATCTCGCGCAGGCGCATCAGCGTGCGGCCGCCGGATTGGGCGTCGTAGCTGTTGAAGGCGATGGTGAAGCGCGCGTCGTCCGCCACGGGGGTGTCATGGTGTTTGAAGGAAAGCACCTCGCCATTCTGCGAGAGCATCAGCTCGAAGGGCCAGAGGATGCGGTCGGATGTGCGGATGCTGCGTTCTTCCTTGAGGATATCGATCAACTCGCGGGCACCGAGCTCGGCGGTGACGAGCAGGTTTTCGTAGGGCAGCAGTTTCCAGCAATCGCCCACGGTGAGGTCGCCCGGTTTCATGTCTCCGGTGCCGAAAGTGCCGTGAAACACGCCTTGCACCGGCGTCCGGTTGCGCTGGAGAGCCTCGGCGAAACACTCGCAGAACAAGCGGGCGAGAGGGTTGTCACGGCCGCCGGATTTGATGGGAGCGGTGACGGTGGCCACCTTGCGCGCGAGTTGCTCCGCGGCGGTTTTCATCTCCGGCGCGGCGGTATCCATCACTGTGGGGTCGAGTTCGAAACCGGCGTCCATCAAGACCGTTTGTGCGTCGCGGCCGATGAGTTTGCGGCTCGCGATATCGAAGGTGAGGTCCACCCGCCCGCAATGGATGCCGTGGTAGCTGGCTTGGGAACAGAGCACCTTGCCGACTTTCCACGACGGCTGGTCCTGATGCGTATGGCCCGCGAGGAATACGTCCACGCCCGGCGCGCTCTTGAGGATTTCCCGCACGGGGTTGGCGAAATCATCCTCGCGCCGCCAGCCCATGTGGCCCATCACGACGATGGCGTCCGCCTTTTCCGCCCGCGCCTCGGAGATCGAGCGCTGGAGTGCCTGGAGCGGGTGTTCCACCACCACGCCGCCCAGCGTCTGCGGATTGAGCCAGTAGGGGAGACCGGGAGTGATCAGGCCGATGAGCGCGATGCGAAAGCCGCCGACATCCTTCATCGTCCATGATCGCACGGATTTCCACGCTCCGCCGAGCGTGCCGGGCGGTTTTCCGCTCACGCGGATGTTGCCGCTGAGGATGGGGGATTTGGAAAGCGCGAGGTTTCTCTCAAGTGCCTCCGGGCCCCAGTCGAAGTCATGGTTTCCCAAGGCCCACGCGTCGTAGCCGAGCTGGTTGAAGAGCCCGATCATCAGCTTGCCTTGGTTGAGCAAACTCTCCGCCGTGCCCTGATAGACATCTCCGAGGTCCACCAGCAGCGAGTGCGGCGACTCGCGCCGCCACTGGCGGATGCAGGTGGCGCAGCGTGCGAAACCACCGACGTTTTCAACGCCCTCGTAAGTGCGGGTGGGCACGATGTGGCCGTGCAGGTCCGTGGTGTGGAAAATGGAAACCGTGCGGAACTTCTCAGTATCGGCCCGAATGCCCGCGGCAGCCGCTCCGAGCCACGCGCCCGCGCCGCGCAGAAAACACCGTCGGTTCATCCAATATCCATTCATCGCCGCGAACCTGACGCGGCCGCGGTTTGTGACAAGCATCGCTCGAAATTCGCCAAAAAAAATGCCAAAAAAAGTTAAGAAATGTGAAACACTTGGCCGTTTTCCATTGGAATATCAGGGTTTTGGCCGCTATCCGGCCTGGGTGGGTTTTTCTTGCCTCCTCATTAGCAGGCTTTTATGAACCGGGGCCCGCGCGTCGCAGCCGAATCTGCCGGCGGCGGGATGAACCCCAAGACAAAACACGATGAACCTGACCCGGAACTTCAACTCCGTGGCCCTGGCAATCGCCGGCGTCATGCTGCTCCCCGGTTGTGCGACAACCGGAAGCGCCAACTCCAAGAAACATGCCGATGGATCGCAATATGCGGTGAAGTCCGTCGAGCATGGCAAAGCTTCATGGTATTCCATCCGCACCAACCGCGGCACCAAGACCGCCAGCGGCCAGCGTCTCTGCGACAAGGGGGCCACAGCCGCCCACAAGACCCTGCCGATGGGCACCAAGGTGCGCGTCACCAACCAAGCCAACGGCAAGTCTGAAATCGTCACCATCAACGACCGCGGCCCCTTCATCCGCGGCCGTGTCATCGACCTGACCATCGGCAGCGCCGAGCGTCTTGGTTTCCGCCAGCGTGGCGTGGTGCCGGTGAAGGTGGAGGTTCTTGCCCATCCAAACACCAAGGATTGAGCAAACCCGGCGGCCTGCGCCAGAGGATGTCCGGTTTTTTTATCACGAGGACTCCAAGGCCATACGCAGGGATTCGAGTTCCTCCCAACGCTGATAGCGGCGGCTGACTTCCGCCTTGGCGGCGGCGAGTTCTTCCACCAGTGCCGGTATCTCCGCGAAATGCTTCGCTTGGAACTCCGGATCGTTGAGCCGGAGTTCCAGGAGCTCCACTGCCTGCTCGGCGGCGAGGATGATGCTCTCGATGCCTTCCAGTTCGCTGCGTTCCTTCAAGGTCAGTTTGCGCGGCTTGACGGCTGCGGAAGCCTTGCGGCGCGCCTCGGCGTCCCGCGCGGCAGCTTGGGCCTGGGCGCGCTGCGCCGCCTCGCGGGCGTGACGCTTTTCAAGATAATAGGAATAGTTTCCCGGCTGCACAAAGACGCCACCCTCTTCAAAAGCGATGATCTGATCGCAGATCCGGTCGAGGAAATAGCGGTCGTGGGAAACGCAGATCACCGAGCCATCGAAATCCGCGAGCGCTTCCTCCAGCATGCGCAGCGAGGGCAGGTC
>RPOS01000036.1 GCA_003820635.1 Verrucomicrobiaceae bacterium
GCAGCGGCAGGTGCTCCGGCAGGGGCGGGTGCTTCTCCGGGCACAGGCACGCCGGGTGGCACGCCGGGCGGCTGCTGGGCGGTTGCTGCCAGGCAACCTAGGAGGAACAGGGCGATGAAACGGGAGCGGGACATGGAGAGAGGGAATGGATTGAGAATGGCTGGCCGATTTCTAACGGAGGTTGCGGCGGTCCGGACGTGCTGTGGGCAGGACGGGTTGACCCGGCTGCTGCTGCGGCCGGGCTTGAGGTGTGGGCGGCGTAGGTGGTGGGACGACGCGCGGCCGCGGCTGGCGCTGGGGTGGTTGGCCGGGTTGCTGCGGGACGGGCTGCGGCTGGACTCCCGGCGGGAGATTCGGCTGCGGCGCGGCGGCGGGCGGCGGCGTGAGGGTCAGCAGGGATTCATCGAAGGCGACGGAGTCGGTGACGGAGCCGGATGACATGCGGACGACGGTTCCGAGTGGTTCGCCGGGCTTGCGGGTGACGGCCAGAATCTTGAAGCCGCCGCTGGGTTTGTCCGAATCGACGGTGATGCGCTCACCGGGTTTTTTCTTGTTGAGCAGTGTGACGCGGTAGCCGCCGGAAATCGGCGAGACGCCGGCGAGGGCGTAGTCTTTGAGCGGGTTGGCCTCCGGGCCGGCCTCTGCCGGTGGTGGCTTGGAGGTGAAGGGTGAGTTCATCCAGAGGCCGCTGTACTTGGTGAGGGGTGCCTTTCTCGGCAAGTCCGCCGCAACCCAGCCGGTGAGAGCGGGCAGGATGAGCAGCATGCGAAGCGCGAATGGCATGGGCGGAGAGGATTAAGCGAAAATTTTGAAATTTGAAATTTGATTTTTCAGGCCGGCGGCAGCGGAACAAACCATTGTTCGATGGTGGCGGTGCAGTCGATCTTGGTGTCGTCCTGGGAATCTGGCGAGAGCCGGATGACGGTGGCGGCGCGGAGTTGCTCGGGGATGTTGAGGCGGTCGAACCAGCGGTAGAGGGCGTCCTCCTTGCCATTCACGGTGAGTTGGATTTTGGCGCGGTGGAAATGCAGCCCCTCGGCGGAATCCGTGGGCAGGGGTTTCTGGGATTTGATGGTGAGGCCGGCGCTGTTGGCCTCCTTCTCGCAGAGCTGCTGGAGCTGGGTCTGGACGTCCTGATTGGCGGCGGGCTGTGGTTCATTCTTGGCAAGCCATTCCATTTGGTCGGCCACCTGCTCGCTGCTGGCGCGGTAAATCTCCGCGGTTTCGAGTTTCTGGCGTGCTTGGGCGAGCTCGCGGTCCGCCTGGAGCCGCTGGGTTTTGAAGAAACCGAAGGCCAGGAAATTGATCACGAGGAAGCCCGCGGTGGCGAAGAAGATCAGGAGTTTTTTTTCGCGGGGAGACATGGGAGAGGTCAGCGGTCAGCGGTCAGCGGTCATTGGCAAAAATGGGAGCGTAATCTTTTTCCTGATGACTGTTGGCTGATGACACAAGGTGAGTGTGAGGATTAATGCCGAAGTAGCGGTAATTTGTCGCTTAGGGCTGGGAATCGGCGGAGGGGACTTCTGCGCTGAAGACGAATTCCCAGCCACGGGTGGATTGGTTGGGCTCGGGTGTCTGCCAGGTGAAGTGGGCGAGGTCGTTGTTTTTGGAAAGATTGAGGCTGAAGCCATTGACGGCCTGGAGCTGCGGGGCCTCACCGATGAGCTTGATCTCGGTAGCGCTGATTTCCGCGGTTTTGAGGCGCAGGCCGCTGTTGGGCGGGATGCAGGAGGCGATGCGCTGGAGGATGTCCACCGGCGAGTGGGTGAGGTCGATGGCATGGGCGAGCTCGTCCCATTTGGCGATGTGGAGGGCGTAGGACTCGCCTTCCGGGGCGACTTCCTGCGCCTTGGCGAGGAGCTTGCGGGATTCCGCGGAGGTCTGCCAGAGGCCGTAGCCGAACCAGCCGATCAGGCCGAGGTAACCGAGCACGGAGGCGGCGGCAGCGAGCGTGATGTTGCGGCGGCGCTGGGCGGCGCGGCGGGCGGCGCGGACATCGGCCGGGAGCAACTTGCTGAGCGGCTCCGGCAGGGCGGGGGCGGGGCGCGGTGAAACTTCCACCGGAATCCGGAATGCGGCTTGGAGCGCGGCCCGGTCCAAGCCCTCCGAACTGGTCCAGACGATCAGCCGCGTGGGCTCGAAGTGGAGGCCCTGCATCGCCAACTGCATGAGCGAGAGCCGGATTTCACGCGCCAGCGAGGCGTCTGGATGCGGGGCGTCCACGGCGGTGGCTTGGCAATAAACGAGCTTGCCCTGATGAAAAATGGCGAAGACCCAGCGGCCGAATTCCTGCCAGATGGCGAGCGCCTCGCCGGCCACGGGCCAGGCGCGGGCGGAGATGTCGAAGCCCTTCGGCCCGCGGGGCGGCAGGTCGCCATCGGCCGGGGAGCGCAGAAAGATCGAAAGCAGCGCGGTGTTTTCCGCCTCACGGGCGACGATGAAAACATCGCTGAGCTGGCCGGCCATGGGGTCCGGCCGCAGGCCCAGGCGCTCGGCATGCAGCGCGGCGAGATCGGGGAAGAGCGCCTCGTCGTCGCTGGTGACGCGCATCGGCACGGCGGTGAGGGATTTCACCGGAAAAAGCATCGTCAGCTCGCCGGATGGGATGGCGGTCAGCTCGCCGGCATGGGCGGTGCCACTGGTGCTGTGAAGGGAAAACGCGCCATCCTCCTGGCGGGTCCAGATTTCCCATCCGGATTCGCCGGGAACGAGAAGCACGTGTTCGGTGGATTTGCTCACGGGATGATTTCTTCGGTGCGTTCGAGGAGAGCCGGTTTGCCGGTGCGGTTGCGGACGATGGCGGTGATTTTGCGCTTGGCACCCTCCGCCTGGCCGATGCTTTCGATGCGGGTGGTGGCATCGTTGATGGTGAAACGCCGGGCGAGATCGGGACGACCATTCATGTCTATGCCCAAAAGATCAAGCGCGGCGGCGGCGTTTTCGAAAGGAACATCGTCTTCGGTATCCCGCTCGCCATCGAGACCGCGGATGGCCTCGGGGATGGCCTCGGCCTGCTCGATGCGGCACTCGGCGGCGGCGGCGATGAGCTCGGCGGACGCCTCGTTGAGGTCCAGCGCGCCGCTGCTCAGCACGGTGAACCACTCGCGCCAGTCCGGGCGCACGGCTTCCACCAGATCCATGCCGAGCACCAGCCGCATTTCGTTGACGTCGAAAAACGGGCGGTTGAAGGGCTGGTTGATGCGGCCAAGTTTCTCATATTGCTCTTTCTCCGCACCGTTGAGGGAAATGTTGTCGTCGGGGTCCATCCAATCGTCGAGGGCGTCGGTGACGGCTTGGGCGTCCTCGAGCTCGAGCCCCCAATCCATGAAGATGGACAGCAGCAGGGGCTTGTCATCCTGGGCGAGCAGGGTGTTGATGTTGAAGCGGCCGCCCTCGGACATGATTTTCACCTCGAAGCCCTCGCCGGTTTCCCCGTTGAGCTGGCGCAGGATCGGGTCCGAGCGTTTCACGGCGGGATTGCAACCGAGGGCGATGCCCATTTCCGCCACGTGGCGGGCACGCGAGCCGTGGATCTTGGCGGAGGTGAGCTCCATGTCGAAGGAAATCACCCGCAGCGCCGCCATGCAGGCGATGGCCAGAATGGCGATCAGCCAGATCACCGCCAGCAGCGCGGCGCCGCGGCGGGGACGATGGATGATGGGGAAACCGGCGCGCATGAAAGTGGGGATTTATTGCGGTGGAGTGCCGCCGGGAAGATTCCCGGTGGGAATGTTGATTTGCGGCCCGCCATTTTCACCGCCGGGGGCGTTGCCGGGCGGCGCACCCTGGCCGCTGTTCTGCATCATGTGCTGCTTGAGCGTCTGGCCAATGAAAGTATCGGGGTTGAGTTTCGGCGGCAGCCAGAAAACCTGCCGGATTTCCTCGCCCTTGGCACCCACGGCCATGACGAGCTCGAGCTGCAGCGGCAGGCTGCCTTGGATCTCCCAGTCATACTGCCATTCCAGCGAGCGCCCATCGAGTGCCCGCCACTCGAAGTAGGCGACATCCGTGAGCAGCACGATTTCCGCGAAGGGTTCCTTGTCGAGCGCGCTTTGGCCGAACGTGGACTCGGAGCCTTCGAGGATTTCGTTTTCGTAATAGCGCAGCACGATGTCCAGAAAACCGCTGCGGCGCCTGACGGTGGAAAGTTGGACGGCCTTGGCGATGCGCTCCTGGCCGCCCCAGGTGAATGCGAGCGGCACGTTCTGCAGCGTGAGGTCTGAGAGATAGTGCGCGCCGGAATCCTCCACCTTCAGCTCCAGCCGGGTATTGCCCGGCAGCGAGGAAAAGCGCCGGCTCAGCAGCTCGAAAAACGCCTGGCGCTCCATTTCCTCGTTCTGTGTGGCCACGATCGTATTGCCCAACGCCAGCGACGTGCGGGCGATGCCGAAAACCATGCCCACGATGATGGCGAGCAAGCCCATGGCGATCACGAGCTCCAGCAGCGTGAAGCCGGTGCGGCGCAGTCTGGCGGGGCGCGTTCTCATGGTTGCTGATACATGCGCCCGTAGCGCCAGGTTTCCACGGTGCGATCCTGCCACTGGCCGTTGGCGAACCAGCGGGCCTGGATTTCGATGCGATACATTTCCTGCAAAATCTGGCCTTCCTCGTTCTCCATGTCATCGATGAGCTCGATGGTGGTGTCCAGCTCGATGCCGGTCTCGCCCACGCTGGTGTTGGTTTTTCCTTCCTCAAGCACCGGCAAGGAAAGCGTCTCGTCCAGCGCGCTGTCCAGAATGCGGGTGATGCGCAGCTCGCTCTGCGCCAGCGAGGCGGTGGCGGACATCCGGTGCAGGGCCACCACAAAGCCGGTGGCGGCCATGCCGAAAACCGCCAGCGCCAGCACCATTTCAAGGAGCAGGAAACCACGGCTGGCGGCATGGACTGCTTGCTTCATCGGGCTTCCAGGAAGTTCTCACGGATCGTGGCCGTGAGCGGGTGATAGATGTCTTCCGACCAGCTTTGTTCCAGCGCAAGCCTCACGGAAAGCGGTTCGCACAGCCCGTCCGGATCGAAGCGCCACACATGCACGGTGTTCTTGCGGGTGGCCAGCCAATCGTTGGAATTCCAGCGCCGGATGGAAACCTGCATGCCGCCCTCCAACTGGTATTCCCAGCGCTCGCCGCTGTTGGCCTGCACCACGGGCTCGCCGCCGATGCGCCGGCCGCTGACGGTGCGTTTCTCATCGCGCCCGGCCTCCGCCAGCGGCATCAGCTTCACCACGCCCTCGCGGAATTCCAACGCGTAGGGCGTTTGCAACAGGATGGCGGTGGCGCGGGCGCGCTTGGCGAGCAGTTCGATCTCGCCGGAGGCGTTGCGCAGCACCCGCTCGTCCGAGGAATACACCATCAGCCCCACCGCACCGCCGATCACCACCGAGGTGATGGCCAGGACGATGACGATCTCGAGCAGTGTGAATCCCCGCAGGCGGCTACTCGTCTTGGCTGCTGAGGTCATCTGGAGTGTTTTCCATCCCATCCGGGCCCTTGCTGAAGATTTCAAACTCGTTCGCCCGCTTCTTGCCCGGGAAACGGTAGCCATACGGGCTGTCCCACGGGTCCAGCGGGATCTTGCTCATCACCTGCACCCAGCGCCGCGGCACGGGCGTGGACGAGGGCTTTTCCACCATGGCCTTGAGCCCTTGCGCGGTGGCGGGAAAGGTTCCCGCATTGAGTTTATACATCGCCAGCGCGCTCTGGAAGCTCTTGAAGTCGGACTCCACCTGGCGGAGCTTGGCCGCATCCCCGATGCCGCGCATGGCGAAGATCGCGCCACCGAGGATCATGGCGATGATGCCGAGCACGATGACCATTTCGAGCAGGGTGAAGCCCGCGCGGCGGCGAATGATGGTGTCAGATGGATGGATTTTCATGAAACATTAAGTAGTTGCTGTCCGACGACAGCCTCGCAGGGAAATCAACGCCGTGCGATGCAAAAGTTGTCGGGAAATTAGGGAAAAACTCTTCCGCCTTGCCAGCGGAGCGGGTTTCCCTGAGCCTCGGGCCTGCCCCATTCATGAACAAAGTCCTCATCATCGGCGCCGGCGGAGTCGGCAATGTCGTCGCCCACAAGTGCGCCATGATCCCCGAAGTCTTCGGGGAAATCACGCTCGCCTCGCGCACGGTTTCCAAGTGCGAGTCCATCGCCGCCAGCGTGAAACAACGCACCGGCCGGACCATCGCCACCGCCCAGGTGGATGCCGACAATCCCGCCGAAACCGCCGCCCTCATCCGCAAGACCGGCGCGAAGCTGCTCATCAATGTGGCCCTGCCCTACCAGGATCTCGCACTCATGGATGCCTGCCTCGCCGCCGGTTGCGACTACATGGACACCGCAAACTACGAGCCGAAGGACGTGGCCAAGTTCGAGTATTCCTGGCAGTGGGCCTACCAAGAGCGTTTTGAGAAAGCCGGGCTCTCCGCGCTGCTTGGCTCGGGTTTCGACCCCGGCGTGACGAATGTTTTCACCGCTTGGGCGCTCAAGCACCATTTCGATGAAATCCACACGCTCGACATCATCGATGTGAACGGCGGCAACCACGGCAAGGCCTTCGCCACCAATTTCAACCCGGAAATCAACATCCGCGAGGTCACCGCCGAGTGCCGCCATTTCGAGGACGGATCGTTTGTCGAAACTCCGCCGATGTCCCTGCATCAATCCTTCACCTGCCCGGACGGCGTCGGCACTTATGAAATCTACCGGATGTATCACGAGGAGCTCGAATCACTCGTCAAACACATCCCCACGCTCACGCGCGCGCAGTTCTGGATGTCGTTCTCGCCCAACTACCTCAAGCACCTCGAAGTGCTCGGAAACGTCGGCATGACGCGCATCGACCCGGTCATCTACAACGGTGTGGAAATCATCCCGCTGCAGTTTCTCAAGGCCGTGCTGCCGGACCCCGGCGACCTCGGGAAAACCACCAAGGGCAAGACCTGCATCGGCAACATCATCACCGGCCTCAAGGACGGCAAGTTCAAGGCGGTTTACATCTATAACATCTGCGATCACGAGGCCTGCTTCGCGGAGGTGGGATCGCAGGCGATTTCCTACACCACCGGCGTGCCCGCCATGATCGGCGCGAAACAAATGCTCGCCGGAAGCTGGCGCAAACCCGGTGTTTGGAATATGGAACAACATGACCCGGATGCCTTCATGGCCGACCTCAACGCCCACGGCCTGCCATGGCAATGCATCGAGCTGAACGCCGATCAAGCGGCGACGCTGCAACCAGCCTGAAGCCCCAGCACGCGATAATGAGCGAGAAAATGATCGAAACCACGGAACACCTGGTTCTCCACTTGGAGAAAAGCCAGGGCGAATCCGAGGTGCCGGTTTGCGCCATCGACACCGAGGCGGACAGCCTCCACCGCTACCGCGAATCGCTCTGCCTCGTCCAGTTCGCCGACCGCGGTACATCCGTGCTGATCGATCCGCTGGCCATCGAAAACCTCGCTCCGCTCGGCGATTTTCTCACGCGATCCACCGTCTGGATGCACGGCGCGGATTATGACATGACCATGTTCAAACGCGAGTTCGGCAGGCTGCCGGCCGTGGTTTATGACACCCAGATCGGCGCACGGTTGTTAGGCGCCCGGCGCTTCGGCCTCGGCGATCTGGTGAAGGATTACTTCGGCGTGGAACTCTCCAAAACCTCCCAGAAGGCGGATTGGGGCAAGCGCCCGCTCTCACCCAAGATGGTCGAGTATGCCCTCAACGACGTGCACTACCTGCTCGACATGGGCGACATGATCGTCTCCCGGCTGCGCGATCTCGGCCGCTACGATTGGTTTGAGGAAAGTTGCTCCGCCGCCCGCCAGAAGGTGCTCGACCGCGATGACTCGAAGGAGGAAATGTGGCGCATCCAGGGCTCCGGCAAGCTCGACCGCCGCGGCCTCGCCTGCCTGCGCGCGCTGTGGCACTGGCGCGACGCCGAGGCCAAGGCCTGGGACCGCCCGTCCTTCATGGTGCTCACCAACCGCCAGCTGCTGGAGTGGAGCCATGACCTCGCCTCCGGCAAATCCATCACCCTGCCCCACCATTTCCGCCCGGATCGCATCAAGCGTTTCAAAACCGCCGTCGCCAAAGTGGAGGCGCTCAAGGAGGAGGATTGGCCAGCCCGCCCATCCACCAAGCGCCGCAGACGCGACCGCGATTTCGACCGGCGGGTCGATGCGCTGCTCCGCGACCGCGAACAGGCGTCCGCCAAGCTGGACATCGAAGGCGCGCTGATCGCCCCGCGGGCCGCGCTGGAAGCCATCGCCGCAGAGGAGGCCAAGCCCTCCGATCTGCTGCTCCGCTGGCAGCTTGAGCGCCTGGTTCTCACGGATTGAGCAACCATTTCGGGCCTACCCTGCGGCGGCTTGGTTTCCAGCTGCTCAGCCCGGTCAGTTTAGGGCTTGCAAGCCGTTTTTAATGAACGAGTTAAGACAGCTCGTCAAATCTCCAGAAAACTCGCTTTTTTGCAAGAAGTTCCTTGTTTCCAAGGGCGGGATTTCAGACCTTTTCCCCGCCTTATGTCCGAGAACCCGAACGATCCCCAACAAGCCCCCACCAAGGTCGCCAGCGAGCAGCAATACGATGCCGCGCAGATCGACAAACTCGAAGGTCTTGAGGCCGTCCGCAAGCGCCCCGGCATGTATATCGGAGATCCCGACGAGCGCGGCCTCCACCACTGCGTTTTCGAGGTGCTGGACAACTCCATCGACGAGCACCTCGCCGGCTACTGCAACCGCATCAAGATCGCCATCCACGTCGATGGCTCCGTCTCCATCGCCGACAACGGCCGCGGCATCCCCGTGGACATGCACCCGAAGTTCGGCATCCCCGCCGTGGAACTCGTTCTAACAAATCTCCACGCCGGCGGCAAGTTCGGCCAAGGTGCCTACAAATACTCCGGCGGCCTCCACGGCGTAGGCGCCAAATGCGTCAACGCCCTCGCCGACTGGTTCCGCGCCGACATCATGCGCAACGGCAAGATCCACCGCATCGGTTTCGAGCGCGGCAAGACCACCCAGCCGCTCCACGTCGTCGGCGAGGTCGATCCCAAGAAAACCGGAACGACCATCACCTTCTTTCCGGATGCCACGATTTTCGTCGATACCATCGAGTTCAAGTTCGACCGCCTCGCCACCCGCCTGCGCGAACTCGCCTTCCTCAACCCCGGACTCACCATCGACCTTGAAGACGAACGCCCGGAATCCGCGAAAAAAACCTCGTTCTTCTACGCCAAGGGCATCGAGGAATTCGTCGTCCAGCTTGGCGAAAACAAGACCGTCATCCACGATGATCCGGTCATCCTCTGCGGGAAGCGCCAGATCGATCTCGACTACGACGGCAAGCAGACCACCGACGATGTCTTCGCCGACGTCGTCTTCCAATACAACGATTCCTACAACGACCAGATCCTCTGCTTCGCCAACTCCATCCCCAACGGCGACGGCGGCACGCACCTCACCGGCTTCCGCACCGCTCTCACAAGAGCGATCAACCAATACTCGCGCGCCAACAAGATCCTCAAGGACAAGGATCCCGCCCTTACTGGCGACGACGTCCGTGAAGGCCTCGTCTGCGTGATCTCGGTGAAAATGCCCAACCCGCGCTTCTCGTCCCAAACCAAGGACAAGCTCGTCAACACCGAGATCGAAGGCGTGGTTTCCTCCATCGTCTATGAGGGCCTGATGCAATATTTCGACGAGAACCCGTCGCTCGCCAAAAAGGTCATCGAGAAATCCGTCAACGCCGCCCGCGCCCGCGAAGCTGCCAGAAAAGCGCGTGAAACCGTCCGCAAATCCGCCCTCTCCGGCGGCGGACTGCCCGGCAAGCTCGCCGACTGCTCCGAGCGCGACCCCGCGAAGTCAGAACTCTACATTGTCGAAGGTGACTCCGCCGGCGGCTCCGCCAAACAAGGCCGCGACCGCCGCACCCAGGCGATCCTGCCGCTGCGCGGAAAACTCATCAACGTCGAGAAAGCCCGCCTCCACCGCGCCCTCCAAAACAAGGAAATCCAGAGCATGATCACCGCCATCGGCGCGGGCATCGGCGATGGCGAACAGGAAGGCTCGTTCAACATCGAAAAAGTCCGCTACCACAAAATCGTCATCATGACCGACGCCGACGTGGACGGCTCGCACATCCGCACGCTGCTGCTGACGTTTTTCTGCCGCCACATGCCGGAACTCGTGAAACGCGGCTTCCTCTACATCGCCCAGCCGCCGCTCTACCTCGTCACCCGCAAGAAGCGCGCCGAATACGTCCAGGATGATGACGAACTCAACAAGATCCTCATCGAGCTCGGCTCATCCGAAGTCATCGTCCGCACTTACGACCAGACACGCACCTTCTCGCCGGACGAGCTCAAGGTTGTGCTCGAAAACCTCTCCACGCTTTCGCGCTACACCCGCTCCATCGAGGGCAATGGCGGCAATTTCAAGGACTACCTCGCCGCCCGCAGCGAAGACGGCCGCCTGCCGGAATACATGGTCCGCGTCCGCACCGGCAACGACGAGGCCATCATCTACTTCCGCACCGAAGAGGAACTCCGGATCTATGCCGATGAAAACCGTGACCTCAAGCTTTTCGATGAACAACTCAGTGACGAGGAACTAGCCGCGCACGCCGGCCCGTCCCGACGCGCCAATCTCCACGAGCTGCACGAATCCCACGCCATCGCCAAAATCTTCGCCCGCCTCAACGAGTGCGGCATCGACACCCGCAAGTTCTCCGACGATGACACTCCGCTCTTCGAATTGTTGGAGGGCGACGGTGATAAACAGAAGATCATCCCCGTTTTCTCCGTTCCGGAAATCCTCTCCCGCGTGCTTGAAATCGCCGCGCGCGGTGTCCAGATCAAACGCTTCAAGGGCCTCGGCGAAATGAACGCCAAGCAACTCTTCGAAACCACCATGGACCCGGAAACCCGCCAGTTCCTCCGCGTCCGCCTCGACGACGACAACGCCGTCGAAGCCGACAAGATGTTCGACGTCCTCATGGGCGACATCGTCGAGCCCCGCAAACGCTTCATCGAGGACAACGCCCTCAACGTCAGGAATTTGGACGTGTAACATCCAAATTCCGTCATCAGTCATTGGTCACCGGTCATTAGGAAAGAACATGAAAAGCGCAGTCAACGATCTGGAGATTTATCGCGAGGCGATGGAAATCGGCGAAGAGATCTGGTCATTGGTTCACGACTGGGACTACTTCCCCAAGGATACGATCGGCAAACAGGTTGTCCGATCCGCAGATTCAATTGCCGCCAATCTTTCCGAAGGCTACGGCCGCTATCATTTCAAGGAGAACCAGAAATTCTGTTATTACTCGCGCGGATCCGCAGAGGAAACGCCAACGTGGATAGAAAAAGCCGCCCGCCGCGATCTGGCGGAACGCGAAAGCGCTCGCCTGCTCTATGCCCGGATTGAAACCTACAAAAAACGCCTCAACGCCTACATTCGAACCATTGGTTCATCCGACGCTTCTTCCCGCTGACTGATGACCGCTGACCATTGACTTTCCCATGTCCAACGACTCCATCAAGCCCATCAACGTCGCCGAGGAACTTTCCCAATCGTTCCTGGAATATTCGATGTCGGTCATCATTTCCCGTGCGCTGCCCGATGTGCGCGACGGACTGAAACCCTCCCAGCGCCGCGTGCTCTATGCCATGCGCCAGCTTGGCGTCACGCCGGGAAAGGCCCACGTCAAGTGCGCCAAGATCGTCGGTGAAACGATGGGTAATTACCACCCGCACGGCGACCAATCGATTTACACCACACTCGTCAACATGGGCCAGCCATGGTCGATGCGCGACATGCTCGTCGATGGCCAGGGCAACTTCGGATCGGTGGAAGGCGATGCCGCCGCGTCCATGCGATACACCGAGGCGCGCCTTCATCACCTCGGCATGGCGATGATGGAAGACCTCGACAAGGACACCGTCGATTTCCAACCCAACTACGACGGCTCCCAGGAAGAACCCACCGTTCTGCCCTCCGCGTTTCCTAACTTCCTCGTCAACGGCGGCACTGGCATCGCCGTCGGCATGGCCACCAACCTTGCACCGCACAACCTCGGCGAGGTCGTGGATGGCATCTGTGCCCAGATCGACAACCCGGACATCACCCTGGCTGGGCTGATGCAACACATCAAGGGGCCGGACTTCCCCGTCGCCTGCGAGATCCGCGGCATCCGCGGCATCGAAAGCTACTTCGCCACCGGCCGCGGCTCGATGCGGCTGCGCGGCAAGGTCGAGATCGAGGAAAACGAAAACGGCAAATCCATCATCGTCATCCGCGAGGTCCCATACGGCGTCAACCGCGCCGTGCTGCAGGAACGCATCGCCGAGCTCGTCAACGAGAAAGTCCTCACCGGCATCTCCGGCATGCGCGACCTCTCCGATGAGGAAACCCGCATCGAGATCGAGTTGAAACGCGACGCCCGCCCGCAGGTTGTTGTCGCCCAGCTCTTCAAGCTCACGTCGCTGGAAACCTCCTTCAGCGTGAACATGCTGGCCATTCACAACAAGCGGCCGCGCCAGATGTCGCTCAAGGAGGTGATCGACGCATACATCGAGCACCGCCGCGAAGTCGTGCTGCGCCGCACCCGTTTCCTCCTCAACAAAGCGGAGGAACGCGCCGAGTTGTTAGAGGCGTTCCTGCTCGCGCTCGGCCATCTCGACGACTTCATCAAGATCATCCGCGACTCGAAAAACCGTGACGAGGCCCGCGAGCGCCTTGGCGCCTACCAGTTCTCCACCGCCACCGCGGAGAAACTCGGCATCCTCATCCGCTCGCAGGCCGCCGTTCAGGACGACCGCTACGTGTTCTCCGAGCGACAGGTCAACGCCATCCTCGAGCTCCGCCTCTATCAGCTCACCGGCATGGAGCAGGACAAGGTGAAGGGCGAATACGACGGCATCCTGATCGAAATCAAGGATTTGTTAGACATCCTCGCCCGCGAAGTCCGTGTGCTCACCATCATCAAGGACGAACTCCGCGCCATCAAGGACAAGCACGCCACGCCGCGCAAGTGCCCGATCTTGGCCGAGGAAGGCGAGATCGCCATGGAGGACCTCATCGCCAACGACGCGATGATCGTCACGCTCTCGCACCGTGGTTATGTGAAACGCACGCCCGCCAGTGAATACCGCCTGCAAGGCCGCGGCGGCAAGGGGCTCAAGGGCATGGAAACCAAGGCCACCGCCAAGGACGAGCCGGATGATTTCGTCGAGCACCTGTTCTCGGTCCAGGCGCACGACTACCTGCTGTTCTTCACCAATACCGGACGCCTCTACGTCGAGCGCGTGTTCCAACTCCCCGAGGGCTCCCGCACCTCCACCGGCCGCAGCATCAAGAACGTGCTCAACCTCAAGCCCGAGGAGAAAATCGCCGCGCTGCTGCGTCTCGAACGCGTCACCGACGACGACGGAAATGACATCACCTTCCGCGAGGAGGCCGGCTTCGTCTTCTTCTCCACCCGCTCCGGCAAGGTGAAGAAAACCGCGCTCAATGACTTCCGCAACTACCGCAAGGATGGCATCATCGCCATCAATCTGGAAGAAGGCAACGACCTCATCGGAGTCAACCTCACCAGTGGCGAGGACGAAATCATTCTCGTCACCCGAAACGGCCTCAGCATCCGCTTCACCGAGGGGGTTTATCGGAAACCGCAGAACGAAACCGAAGATGAGGAGGAGTCCGCAGAAGAAGCGCCGGATGAAGGCGAAGCCGCAGAGGACGACGGCACCCCCCAGATCCGCCCGCAGGGACGCAACACCGCCGGTGTCACCGGCATCCGCCTCAAAAAGGGCGACGAGGTGGTCGGCATGGCCATCGTCACGGCAGGTTCCACCTTGCTGGTTGCCGCTGAAAACGGCCTCGGCAAACGCACCGCCTTCACCAGCTACCCGGCCCGCCGCCGCGGCGGCATGGGCGTCAAGACGATGAACGTCACGGACAAGACCGGCCCGGTAGTCGGAGCCGTCACCGTCACCGAGGAGGACGAGCTCATGCTCATGACCTCCACCGGCCAGAGCATCCGCATCCGCGCCGCGGAAATCCGCGAAACCGGCCGCGTGGCCCAAGGCGTGAAACTGCTCACGCTCAAGGAAGGCGAGAAGCTGCAGGATGTTTCCATCGTCATTCCGGATGGGGAGGATGAACGGAGCGCGGACTTCAGTCCGCCAGAAACTGCAGGCGATGAGGAACAGGCGGACTGAAGTCCGCGCCCCAATACCCTCATGAACCGGGGCATCCATTCGCGTGGTTACCTGCCGCATTGGGATTTGTTGCGGACTAAGCAAAAGTGGGCGGAATTAACCTAGAATCCGCGGTTGGAAAGCGGATGAAGTGCGCAATGGGGTCAAGTGACGGCTGACGGGGTGGCTTGGGTGGGGTCAAACAGCAACCATCGAGGAAACCTCCAATGAGCTCTTGCGCCTGTCTTCATCAATCTCAACTGCGGATTAGAGGTTCATAGGTGTAGCTGCGTGAGACGCCTTTGACCGTGGCGGAGGTGACGGCGTGGGGTCGGGGGCCATGGTAGAGCCGGTGGTTTCCTTCGAGCAAAGTGACGGAGCGCTGAGCGTCCACATCCGCCGCGGGGAACAAGCCGCCATCATTCGCTGGTCCGGCGGGGGAGCCGTGCCGGAAGTGGCGGCGGAATGAGCGGAAAAAGGCCGCCACCTTACTTCAGTTCGCGACGCAGCTCGGTGATGCCGTCGCGAATTTCGAAGGCCGACGAGCGGATGTGGGCGAGCGCGGCAAGCTGATCGGGATCTTCTTCCTCGGCCATGAGTTGCTGGCAGCAGGCGACGGCCTCGTTGAGCCAGTTGAGGCAGCGTTTCAAAATGGCCAGCACATAACCGGTTTCCGGTTCGAAGCCGCTGCCCCGGTCGTTGAGCGCGCCGGCGAGCTTGCCGCTCACTTGCAGCAGATTGGAAACCAGTTGATAGGCGGGAGTGCCCGGGCCCTTGTCACCGGGCACCACGTCCATCGCGCGCATCGCGAGTTCCTGCGCGCGGGCCTGCAGCGGATGGCTTTCATCCTCGCCAAACATATCCTCATCCGGATCGGGAAACCCGTCATCGTCCCCGTCCGAATCACAGTCGAAGCCCGGCTCCTCTGTGGATTCGAAGTCTTCGTCGTCTTCGAGATAACCGCCATCGCCGGCCTCCTCGCGGTCGGCCAGCGCGTCTAACAGACCGTCCCAACCCATGACGAAGGCCTCCTTGCGCTCGCTGTCGGCGTCCTCCATGTATTTCTCCAGCACTTCCTGATAGGCGTCGGTGAGCCGGTCGGACTCCTTGAGGCGCTCCTCCCACTCGTATTCGTCGAGCTCCTCGGGATATTTGGCATCCGTGCCGGTAGGCTCGCGGCGGCGGATCACCTGCGCCATGAAATCCCGCATCGCCTGGAGGTTTGCGAGCTTCTGGGCCTCCTCGGCGTCCTCATCCATCTCCCACTGGTGGGGAAAAACCTCGAGTTGATAGTTTGCGGTCTCGATGACCACCCGGCCGTTGGCCTCGCTGAACCACTCAAGATAGAGCGTGTTTTTCCACTCGAAGGGGATCGTTGACTTGTTCTCGTAAAGTCGCAGGAACTCATCCTCTTCCACCAGCGGCACCTTGTTTTTGCGCGAGGCGGTCATGTCGCCCACGATGCCGATTTGTTCCGGCAAGAGCCCCTTCGTGTTGGAGTCCGCCACGGGCGAGGGATTTTCAAAGCGCAGCCTGGTGCCGGCCAGATCGCGCCAGCAATCGCCGTCCAGCGAAAGCACCAGCGGTTCCTCGCGCCCGGCCAGCCAGATGCGGCCCGTGGTGCGGCCCTCGACGGTGTTGTCGATCTCGCCGCGGATCACCGCTTCATCGATGCGCCATGCCATGCACAGAGTTTCCGCGACTTGCCGGCGGGCCGTCAAGCAGCCACATCATCCGTTAGTAGATGCGTCTTCCGGGCAGTTGTGCATATTCGCGGATCAATTCCATGGCCTCGGCGCGGCACGACTCGCGCGATGGTATCATGCGTTGCTCCGGCGGCAGGACCATCTGGCGGAAAAACTCGCGATCATCGAAACCGACCTCCGCCGCATCCTCGACGCGGAAGCCATGATAAATCGCGCCGAGCCGGGCCCAGTGGATCGCGCCCAGGCACATCGGACACGGCTCACCAGTGGTGTGAATTTCGCAGCCTTCGAGCGAAAAGGAGCCGAGCCGGGCACAGGCCGCGCGGATGGCGGTGATTTCGCCATGCGCCGTGGGATCGTTGGTGGCGAGCACGCGGTTCCAGCCCTCGCCGATGATTTCGCCATCGCGCACCACCACCGCGCCGAAGGGTCCGCCATCGCCGCACCGCATGCCTTGGCGAGCCAGTTCGATGGCGCGCATCATGAATTCATCCCGGTTCGGCATGCGGAGAAGAATGACAGGCGGAACCGTCATCTTTCAAGCCGTCATGAGACGAGTGGGCATGGCGGATGCAATCCGCCGCCACGGGATCACCCGCGGTTGCTGCGGTCCTCGACGTTGGCGCCCTTGGCGGCGCGCTTGCGGGCGTTGGCATCGAGGATGCGCTTGCGCAGGCGGATGTTCTTGGGTGTGGCTTCCACGAGTTCGTCGATATCGATGTATTCGATGGCGCGTTCGAGCGAGAATCTAACAGGCGGCGTGAGCTTGGAGGTCTTGTCCTTGCCGGCGGAGCGCATGTTGTCGAGGTGCTTCTCCTTCACCGGGTTCACGGGCAGATCGCCGACGCGCGGGTTTTCGCCCACGAGCATGCCGCCGTACACCGCATCGCCGGGAGCCACAAACAGGATGCCGCGCTCTTCGAGCATTTGCAGCGAGTAAGGCGTGGCGGTGCCGGAATCCATCGAAACGAGAGTGCCGGTGGTGCGGTTCTGGATTTCACCGGCATGCGGACCGTATTCCTTGAACAAGTGGCTCATGATGCCGTGGCCTGAGGTCAGGTTGACGAGTTCCGTTTCGAATCCAATCAGGCCGCGCGTCGGGATGACGGCCTGGATGAAGGTGCGGCCGGAGGGCTCGCTGTCCATGTGCTCCATCACGCCCTTGCGGTTCATCATGATCTTGAGGATGCCCTGGGTGTAGTCGCCGGGTGCTTCGACATAGAGTGTTTCGAAAGGCTCTAACAACTTGCCCGCATCGTCGCGGCGGAAAATCACCACCGGCCGGGAAACCAGCACCTCGAATCCCTCGCGGCGCATTTGTTCGACGAGCACGGCGATCTGCATGGCGCCGCGGGCGGAGACGTTGAACACGCCTGATACATCCGTGTCTTCGACTTGGATCGAGATATTGGTTTTCAACTCGCGCATCAGGCGGTCCCGGATGGCGCGGGACGTGACGTGCTTGCCTTCCTTGCCGGCGAGCGGTCCGTCGTTGATGGAGAACTGCATCGAAACGGTGGGAGGATCGATGGCGACGAAGGGAAGCGGCTCCATGTCACCGTCGGCGGCGAGGGTTTCGCCGATATCGATGTTTTCAATGCCGGCGGCGATGCCGACGATGCCGCCCGCGCCGCAGCCTTCGGAGTCGGCGGTGGCGAGGCCGGAGTAGGTGAAGGTTTTCATCACCTTGGATTGCTGCCTGGTGCCATCCTTGCGGAGCAGCCAGATGGTGTCGCCCTTGGTGACGCTGCCGCCCAGCACTTTTCCAATGGCGACGCGGCCGACGTAGTCATCCCACTCGATGTTGGAGACGAGCATGTGGAAAGGAGCTTCCGGATTGGCCTTTGGCTCGGGGATGTGTTCGACGATTTTTTTCAGCAGCGGGATGCAGTCTTTCCGCTCGTCGTCCGGATGATCCATGAAGTAGCCGTCGCGGGCGGAACCGTAACAGAACGGGGCGTTGAATTGGTCCTCGTCGGCATCAAGGTCGAGGAAAAGTTCGAGCACCTGGTCATGCACCTTGAGCGGATCGGCGAGCGGGCGGTCGATCTTGTTGATGACGACGATGGGCTTGAGGCCTTCCTGCATCGCCTTGCGCAGCACGAAGCGGGTTTGCGCCTGCGGGCCGCCGGAGGCATCCACGACGAGCAGCACGCCATCGACCATTTTCATGACGCGCTCCACCTCCGCGCCGAAGTCGGCGTGGCCTGGAGTATCGACGATGTTGATGGTGTAGCCTTCCCAGTGAATGGAGGTGTTCTTGGCCTTGATGGTGATGCCTTTCTCGCGTTCGAGATCCATCGAGTCCATGGCGCGCTCGGTTTGCGCCTGGTTTTCACGGTAGGTGCCGCCGGCCTGCAGCAGTTGGTCCACCAGCGTGGTTTTGCCGTGGTCAACGTGGGCGATGATGGCGAGATTGCGGATCTTCAGGGACATGGAATGATGGATTCGATTGGAGCGGCTGCAGCGGTGGTCGATGACCGCCAGGTGCCGGGGGGCGGGGCTATGCACGGTTTTGCCCGGGGTGGCAAGGCGCGATTCGGAACGATTTCCGGGCCGGCTCAGGGCCGCAGCAGATTCCAAGCGGTGACCAGCGCCTTGAGGCCCGCCATTTCGATGGACGGATCCACGCCGGCACCCCACAGCAGGCGGCCGTCGTCATGCTGGACTTGCACATAGGCAGCGGCGCTGGCGTCCGAACCGCCGCGCACCGCGTGGGAACGGTAATCGGTGACCTTGAAATCCTTGAGGCCGATGCCCTCCAGCGCGTGGACGAAGGCGTTGATCGGCCCGTTGCCGAAACCCTCGATGCGCTGTTGCTCGCCGTGGTTGAGAACCGCCGCCTGGCATTTCACCCGGCCGCGTTCGCCAGCCTGGTGGATGAGTTCGTAATCCGTCACATCCAGCGGACTCGACACATTCACAAACTCACGGAAAAACGCGTCGCGGATTTCATCGGCGGAAAGCTCGCGGCCGAACTCGTCGGCCAAATCGTAGATCCGCTTGCCCACCTGCGGGTGCATCGTCTTGGGCAGGTCGAATCCATGCTCGCGGTCCAGCACGTAGGCCACGCCGCCCTTGCCGGACTGGGAGTTGATACGGATGATCGCCTCGTAGCTGCGGCCGATGTCCTGCGGATCGATGGACAGGTAGGGCACGCCCCACGGCACTTCCGGATCCTTTTCCAACTCCTTCGCACGGCGGTCGAGGCCCTTCTTGATGGCGTCCTGATGCGAACCGGAAAATGCCGTGAAAACCAACTCGCCCGCATACGGCTGGCGCTCCGGCACGTTGAGCCGCGTCACCCGCTCGTAAACCGCTCTCAAAGAGGGCAGATCCGAGAAGTCCAAACCAGTCGGTATGCCATGGCTGTTGAGGTTCAGGGCGACGGTGACGATGTCGAGGTTGCCGGTGCGTTCGCCGTTGCCGAAGAGGGTTCCCTCGACGCGGTCGGCACCGGCGAGCAGGCCGAGTTCGGTGGCGGCCACGCCGGTGCCGCGGTCGTTGTGGGTGTGGAGGGAAATGATGGCAGACCCGCGGTTTTCCAGATTCCGGCAGATCCACTCGATCTGGTCGGCATGGACGTTTGGAGTGCTCCACTCGACGGTGGCCGGCAGGTTGAGGATGATTTTTTTCTCCGGCGTCGGCTGCCAGACGTCCATCACGGCGTGGCAGCACTCGAGCGAGAAATCCAGCTCGGTATCAGAGAACGATTCCGGCGAATACTGGAGGACCACCTCGGTGCCGGGGACGGTGGGGACGAGTTCCTTGACCAGCTTCGCGCCCTCGATGGCGATGTCGCGGATGGTTTCGCGCGAGGCGTCGCCGAAAGTCACTCGGCGCTGGAGGGGTGAGGTGGAGTTGTAAATGTGGACGATGGCGCGTTTCACCCCGGCGATGGCCTCGAAAGTGCGGCGGATGAGGTGGTCGCGCGTTTGCACCAGCACCTGGATGGTCACGTCATCCGGGATGCGGTTTTCCTCCACCAGACGGCGCAGGAAATTGAATTCGGTGTCCGCCGCAGAAGGAAAGCCGACCTCGATTTGCTTGAAGCCGACGCGGCAGAGCAGGTCGAAAAACTCCAGTTTCTCCTCCACCGACATCGGCTGGGGCAGGGCCTGGTTGCCATCGCGCAGGTCCACCGAGCACCACTCCGGCGCGCGGTCGAGCACCCGGTTCGGCCAAGTGCGGTCCGGCAGGCGGACGGGCGGGAACGGGCGGTATTTGGCGAGCGATGACGGGTGCATGGCAAAACTGGCGGGGCCCGTCATCCTAAGGCCGGGCCCCGTCCGGTCAAGTGCGCGGGCGGTTGTGCTAAAACGTCCAGTTCAGCGAGACCGTGCCGAAGGTCTGGCCGCCATCCTGGCCCTTGAACTCCTCCGTCCGACAGACAAGCGCGTAGGCGAGCTTGGTGTTCTTGTAGTTGATCCTGGAATCCGCATGCGGACTTTAGGTTCATGCTTGATGCGGTCATATCCGGCTGGTGCTTCCGTTCAACGGGAAGCTCTGGATCACGATTTGAGGGCGGAACGATATTCCTTGATGGCCGTCTCGACGGCTTCGCGGCTTTCACCGGTACGTTTCTGGATGCGTCCAAGCAGTTCGTCCTGCTTGCCCTCGATGTATTGAAGGTCATCGTCCGTGAGCTGAGCCCACTTCTGCCTGAGGTTGCCTTTGATGATGTTCCACTCTCCCTTGATCTGTAGTTTATCCATAGGTTCAAGTGGTAGCCGTGAATGCGATTGTCCGCCATGGGGTGAAACCCGGCTTTGCGGATCTTGCCCCGAGCCGGATCAAGAGTATTGGACCAAGGCTCTGACGAAAGGACCGGTCAAGAGCGTGGCACGTAGAACAGGATGGCGCTGCCGCCGTATTCGCGGCGGTCGGTCAGCGTGAGGTCATCCGCCTCCGGAGATGCCTGGTTTGCGGAAACCTCGGCCACCAACCAGCCACCGGGCGCGAGGCGCGGAGCGAGCAGGCCGCCTTTGAGCAAATCTCCGATGTGGTCCTTGTCGCCGTGGTGTTTCCAATACGGTGGGTCGGCGAAAATCAGATCGTAGCTGGCGGCGTCGCGTTTCAGGAATGAGGCAACCTCGGCCTTCACCGCGCGGCCGCCTTCGAGACGGGTTTTGGCGAGGTTTTCCGCGATCACCGCGGCAGCCTGCCGGTGCTCGTCCACAAACACGCAGGACGCCGCGCCGCGGCTGAGCGCTTCCAGGCCGATCGCACCCGAGCCGGCGAACAAATCGAGCACCCGCGCGTTTTCAACGCGCTCGCCGAGGATGGAAAAAATCGCCTGCCGCACGAAGTCCGTGGTCGGGCGGGCAACGGCCGGCGGCACCTTGATGGCGATGCGCCCGGCTTTTCCGGCGATGATTCTCATGCGCGCTGCATAGCGGGGCGGGGGCGCTTCCACAAGCGGCCAGCGGGAAATTTCGATTCCAGATGCGCCATGCCCGAACCTTCTCGGAGCGTGACAGCCCGTCTCTTGCGCTCCATGGTTGCCGCGTGAGTCCCATCACCATCGCCACGCTCAAGGAACAAGCCGGGGAAAAGCCCGTGCTCGCCGCCATTCACGCGCAGCTCCAGTCCCGCGCCACCCGCAGCACCAAGACCGGCAAGCCTTACCTCGAGCTCGCCCTTGCCGATGCCACCGGCCACTTCGCGCTGAAAATCTGGTCGGACTCGCCGGTCTATCAGCAGGCCGACGCGCTGCCCGCCGGCAATGTCTTCCGCATCGAGGGCAAGTGGACGCAAAACTCCTATGGCATCGAGGGCCGGGACCTCGAATTCCACCAACCGGATGAAGCCGCGCTCACCGATTTCTTCGCCGGCGATCCCGCCATCCGTGAGAAACAGGACCGCGACTTCGCGGAAATCCGGCGGCTCTGCGACTCCATCGACGATCCGCGGCTTTACGAGCTTTGCCAGCGCTTCCTCACCCAGCACGGCGACCGCTTCCGCCGCACCGCCGCCGCCAAGCGCAACCACCACGCCCGCCGTGGCGGCCTTGTCGAGCACGTCGCCCAGATGATGCGCTCCGCAGACGCGCTGTGCCCGGTGTATCCGGATCTCAACCGCGATCTTCTTCTAACAGGCATTCTGTTTCATGACAGCGGCAAGCTATGGGAAAACTCCTACCCGGAGCACGGCTTCACGCAAATCCTCAGCATCCACGGCGAGATGATGGGCCACATCCCGCTCGGCATCGAGTTGGTCAACAAGCTCTGGCGCGACCTCGTCGAATCGCCGGAGGCCGCCGCATGGAGCGAACTCACTCCGGCCAGCGAGCATGTCCGCCTGCACCTGCTCCATCTGATAGGCAGCCACCACGGCGAGCACCAGTTCGGCTCGCCCGTGCTGCCGCGCACGCCGGAGGCCTTCGCGCTCCATTACATCGACAACATGGACGCCAAGCTTGAAATGCTCCGCGACGCCTACACCCAGACGCAGGAAATCGCTCCTGATATTTTCGAGCGCGTCTTTCCTCTGCCTACCAATTTGATCCGGCCGCTGCCGGCGTTTGCCGTCGCAGGCGGCCCCGGTGGATCCGCAGGGGACATCCCGGGTTGATTCCCGAAGTTGCAATCACAGTGATCGCGCCAATACTTGCCGCCGATGTCCGCCCGCCTTGATGAACTCGCACCCGACTACGATGTCATCGTGATCGGTGGCGCGCTTTCGGGCTCCGCCACCGCCACCTTGCTGCTGCGCAAGAACCCCGGCATCCGCATTCTCATCGTGGACAAGTCGGAAACCTTCGGCCGCCGCGTGGGCGAGGCCACCGTCGAGGTGAGCGGTTGTTTTCTCGGACGCGTGTTGGGACTCACGCAATACCTCAATGAGGCCCACATCGCCAAACAGGGGCTGCGTTTCTGGTTTGCCAACGACAAGGTGCAAAGCCTCGACCAGGCCTCCGAGATCGGCCCGCGTTATCTCGCGCGGCTGCCGTCCTATCAGATCGACCGCGCCGCGCTTGACGAGGAGGTCCTGCGGCGTGCGGAAACCGCCGGGGCCACCGTGCTGCGCCCCGCCATGGTTTCCAACATCCGTCTCGTGGACGGTGGCATGCAGACCCTGGATGTGAAACAGGGCGGGGTGAAACGCGGCCTGAGCGCCCGCTGGATCGTGGATGCTTCCGGCATTGTCGCCATGCTCGCCCGCAAGCATGGCTGGTGGACGCCCAACACCGCCCATCCCACCGCATCGGCATGGTCGCGCTGGAAGGGCGTCAAGGATTGGGACGGCCGCGGGCTGGCGGAGAAATTCCCACAATGGGCCGCCGTGCAATACGGCACCCGTGGCACCGCCACCAACCACATCATCGGCGACGGCTGGTGGAGTTGGTGGATTCCACTCAAGGGCGGCGATGTGAGCGTGGGCGTCGTCTTCGACCAGCGCCTGGTGGATTTCCCGCAGGACGGCGGAAACATCGGCGATCGGCTGAAGGATTTCCTCATGCGCCATCCGGTCGCCCGCGAGATGCTGGAGCATGCCCGATATGTGCCGGAAGACCTGCATTTCCGCAAAAACCTCGCCTATCAGAGCGAGCGGCTCGCTGGTGACGGCTTCACGCTCGTCGGCGATGCGGCGGCCTTTATCGATCCGTTCTACAGCCCGGGCATGGATTGGATTTCATTCACCGCCAGCCGCGCGGCGGACACCATCACCCGCCAGCGCGCCGGTGAAGAGGTGCGGGCATTGGTTGAAAAACACAACCGCGACCTCGCGCTCTGCATCTCACGCTGGTTCGACGCGCTCTACCGGGACAAATATCACTACATCGGCGAATACGACCTGATGAAACTCGCCTTCCGCCTCGATCTCGGCCTTTACTACTGGGGCGTCGTCCAGGCCGTTTTCGACGATGAGGAAAAGGGTTTTCTAACAGCGCCATTCACGCACCCGGCGGCCGGGCCGATCGCCGCGCTGATGCGCTTTTACAACCACCGCTTCGCCAGAATCGCCGCGCGCCGCCGCCGGATCGGTGCGCTCGGCCGGATGAACGACCGCCAGCGGCTGCTCATCCCCGGCTTCACCCTCCACCGCGGGGAAATCCGCAAGGTGGTGCCGCTGCTTTGGGAATGGCTCAAGATCGAGCTCCGGGAAGGCTGGCGCACTTGGGGCTCGGAGCCCGCCCCACAGCCCCGTGAGACGGCGTGAGTTTCCGCCGCTTTCTTCCCCCTTGCCCGCCGCGGCCCTTCCTGCTTGGCTCCGCGCGCCATGAAAATTCTCGTCGCCTACTCGGGTGGTCTCGATACCTCCGTCCTGCTCCTTTGGCTCAAACAGAAATACAACGCGGAAATCATCGCCTACTGCGCCGATGTCGGCCAAGGCGACGAGCTCGACGGCCTTGAGGAAAAAGCCCTCAGCACCGGTGCCTCCAAATGCTTCATCGGCGACCTGAAGGAAGACTTCGCCGCCAACTACATCTTCCCGATGATCCAGGCCAACGCGATCTACGAAGGCCGCTACCTGCTCGGCACCTCGATCGCCCGCCCCTGCATCACCAAGGGCATGATGGACATCGCACTCGCAGAAGGCGCGGATGCCATCGCCCACGGCGCCACCGGCAAAGGCAACGACCAGGTCCGCTTCGAGCTCTCCGCCGCCTCGCTCGCTCCACACGTGAAGTGCATCGCCCCGTGGCGCGACGCGGAGTTCCGCAAGCAATTCCCCGGCCGCTCGGAAATGATCGCCTTCGCCGAGGCCAACAAGATCCCGGTCAAGGCCTCGATGAAAAAACCCTACTCGATGGACCGCAACCTCCTGCACATTTCCTTCGAAGCCGGTGCCATGGAAGACCCGTGGTATGACGCCACCACTCCGGCGGACAAGGACATGTATGTGCTTTCCGTTTCCCCGGAAGACGCGCCGGACCGGGCTGAATATGTCGAAATCCTCTTCGAAAAAGGCAACGCCATCGGCCTGAAGCACGAAAACCTCTGCGCCATCCTCGGCGAACTCGGCGATGTGCTCTCCACCGGTGAAAAGGACGGCTACTCGCTCTTCACCCCCTACGGCATCATGCGCGTCCTCAACCTCCTCGGCGGACGCAACGGCATCGGCCGCGTCGATATCGTGGAAAACCGCTTCGTCGGCATGAAATCGCGCGGCGTTTATGAAACCCCCGGCGGCACGATCCTGCTCGCCGCCCACCGCGATCTTGAAACTCTCGTCGTCGATCGCGAGTCGATGCACATCCGCGATTCGCTCATCCCGAAATACGCGCAGCTCGTTTACAACGGCTTCTGGTTCGCCCCCGAGCGCGAGGCCATCCAGGCCCTCGTCACCGAGACCCAGAAAACCGTCTCCGGCGAGGTGCGTCTGAAACTCTACAAAGGCAACGTCATGCAAGCCGGCCGCCGCTCGCCGCACAGCATGTATTCCGAAGCCATCGCCACCATGGAAGGCGGTCAGGAAGAAGCCTACAATCAGGACGACGCCACCGGCTTCATCGCCCTCAACGCCCTGCGCCTCAAAGCCAGCGCCCGGCAGGTGAAATGATCGGAAGTGATCACGGTTCCTGCCGCAGTTCCTCCAAAACCCTACCCCATCCCCGGAGTCGATACTTGCGGCATGTTTCCCCAATCATGTCCAAATCCACCTCCGGGTTCCGGCGCAGGAGTTCCACAATGTCGGCAAGCGACTTCAAGCCGCCCGCATACAGCTTCAAGGCCACGAGTTGCGGAATTGGCATGATCCGCAAAACGCCATCCGGCATGATCCGGATGTCCTCGCCAGCCAACGCGTCCCGTATCGCCGCTGGAAACCGATTCCCAAAGTTGACGATCTGAACCAATCCGAACCCCCCCGATACATCAATGACTCCGCCAAGCGGATCGTCTCCATCCGGCTCGTGAAGTTCCGCATCATATCCGGCGGCACGCAACAGCTCCTCCAGTTTGCGCATTTGCCTGATGTCGGCATCCACGCCCAAATCGACATCCTGCGTGAATCGGACATAGCGATGCGCGGCAAGAGCAATCGCACCGATCACCAAAACCGGCAATCCTTCCTCCGATAGCAACGTGGCAATGCGCTCCGCCTCCCGCAAGTTCTCGTCAATGTCAGCATTCACGGCTCATTTGCCCTTGGTTTTCGTTTGAATCAGGGAAAAGCGCCTGCCTAGCGAGAGTGCGGCCTTGATGCGCTCCTCCACCGTCATCTTCTCCACCCGCTTCATCTCGGCACGCAACGCCGCATCCGCACAGGCACTGCGGCGGGCTTGGCGCTTGTCCGATTTGATTTCCGTCATGCGCGCATGCTTTACCAAACCATCACCGGTCGCAACTTCCAATATCCACACCTTCGGCGCAACGCCACCGGCTTCATCGCCCTCAAAGCCAGCGCCCGGCAGCTGAAATAGAGGCTCCCACGTCCCGAAAAAGGCGGATCAGAGGATATGCGCAGTCTATGCGCAGCGGCGCATGTTCGTGCGGACGCTTTGACTTGAGGTGCTTCCGGGCGCGTCCGACCATGCACGTTGGCCTGAGGAAGGAGCGAGCTCCACGCGGAGTTCCAAAAAACCGAACATCCCTCCATCCCGGGCGTTCATCATGAGAGCGACGCGTGCTTCGTTTCGGCGGCCATTGGCCGGTTTCACTGGATTGGGAATTTCATTCTGCCTGTTGCTGGCTGTGACCACGCACTGCGGGGCGCGTTCTCCTATCCGGGGCTCGTTTATGACGGTTTATCCCGGCACCAACGGCACGATCCTCACGGTGAAGAAGGATGGGACGAACAACTGCGCGGTCTGTCACTACGACTCGAACGGCGGCGGCGCCAAAAACCCCTATGGAAACGCAATTGAAAGTTTAGGCAACCTCAATTCGGAGACCGGCAGACAAACCGCCATCAGGGGAGTGGCCAATCTAGATTCGGACGGCGATGGCTACAGCAGTCTCACCGAAGTCACAGTCGCCGGTTATTCCAACACCCCGACGTTTCCCGGGCTAACAACAGCCAATGTCGGCTCGGTGATCAATATCCCGCAGGCCGACATTATCGGTCATCTCACGCCCACCACCACGGTGGACAACACGCCGCCCACAGTCACCGTGCTCTCGCCCAATGGCGGCGAGACGCGCACCGGCAATCGATCTGGCAACATCACCTGGACCGCCACGGACGCCAGC
>RPOS01000037.1 GCA_003820635.1 Verrucomicrobiaceae bacterium
CCCCTTCCCGCCGGGCAAGCCGGTGAATCCACCACGCTGACCTGCTCCGTGGTTTCCAACAGCAACCCGACCGTCGCGACGGCGTCGATCCAAGCGCCTTCCACGCTCAACCTCCAGCCACAAGCCGGCAAGACCGGCAGCACCACCATCACCGTCCGTGCCACGGACAGCGTGGGAAACACCGTGGATGACACTTTTGTCCTACAGGTCAACGCCACGGACACTTACCCCAGCTGGGCATCACGCACCGTGTTTCCAAGCGGCCAGAGCGGCATGTCGCAAAATCCTGATGGCGATTCGCTGAACAACCTGCAGGAATACGCCTTTCTGTCTGATCCCGCCGTTTCAAACCAGGGCGGCCTGCCAGTGCAGGGCAAAACCGGAACCGGCCCTGAATTCCTCACTCTCACTTTCCCCGTCCGCAAGTTCACCAACGGCCTGAGTTATGTGGTGGAGGCGAACAACTCCCTGAGCGGCTCATGGACCACCGTCTGGACTTCCGCCAATGGCTTCGCGCATGCACAAGTCGTCACCGCGGTCGATCAAGTGGACCGCACGGTGGTCACCATCAAGGACACGGCCGCGATCGGCAGCTCCGCAACGCGCTTCCTGCGCACGCGCGTGGTGCAGAATTAACACGCTTCGGAGCGGCATGACGACAGGAGTATCGTTACTCCTTAAGGAAGGCGACGCGTCCGTCTTTGACGTCGGCGGTGATCACGTCGCCATCCACGAACTTGCCATCGAGCACGTCGAGGCTGAGCGGATCGAGCAGGAGATGTTGGATGGCGCGTTTGAGAGGACGCGAGGCCCTGTTTGGCGAGGCGCTTGCGGACGCGGTCGAGCTGGAGATCGACGATGGTGGTGATCTCTTCGCGCTGGAGGCGGTCGAAGATGATGATCTCGTCGATGCGGTTGAGGAACTCGGGGCGGAAGTGGCCGCGCAAGGCTTCTGTCACCTTGTGCGTGCGGCTCATCAGAACTTCGGTCCTGACTCGCCGCTTTACCGGTCGCTCGGATTTGTCCCGAGGAGCGAGCGGAAGCGACCGAGGCTCAGGAAAGCTGAAATCCGTGCAGCACCCGCATCGCGGGGTAATGAAGGCCGTCGTCCCGCAAGGGGCGGCGGTTCTTCTTTGGGGCTTAAAGCCCGGATGGCGGAGTGTGCAAAGCGGAAAAATCCCAAGCGGCTTGGATTTACAGCGGCCCGGTGGGTGGCCGGGCGGCTATTTCTTCTCTGGCTCCTCTTTCTTCTCCGGCTCCTCTTTCTTCTCCGGCTCCTCTTCCTTGGGCCGGTAGTTGGGCAAGTCCTTGAACTCCGCGGGCAGCGGCGCGCCGGCTCCCAGGGTGGCTTGGAAGAGGGCTGCCACGGCGGCGGCCTCGGCGAGCTTGGCGTAGCCGTTGCTGTTCTTGTTCTGGGCCGGAGTGCCCCAGTCCTTCATGGCCTTGGCGACCTCGGCATCCGCGCTGAGGATGGCCATCACGCGCAGGGCGGCCTGCCGGGCGACCACCTCGGAGGCTCCGGTATCCGCAGTCATCGCCGTCTGATAGGCGAAAAGCGCCTGCTCGGGTTTCTCCAGCCCCTCAAGCGCCAGGCCGTGGCAATAGGCCACCTGCGCGCGCTGGTCACCGGGCAGGCGGGTCTTGGCGCGCTCCGCGGCGAGTTTCTCCAGGCTGTCCCAGCTCTTGGTGCGCACGGCGTCCCACAGCAGGTAAAGCTCGACCTGCCGTAGCTGGGTCTCGCGGGTGAGCGGGGACTTGTCGAATTTCTCAAGTGCGGCGGCCAGCCGGTCGAGATCGCCGAGCTGGCGCAGGCATTCCATTTCATAAAACGCGGCCAGCGCGGCGTGGCTGTTCTCGATCTGATAGATGGGGTTGAAGCGCGCGGCGATGGCGGCGAAGGCCTGGCGGGCCTCGGCATACTTGCGCGACTGGTAGAGATCCAGCGCGGCGGCGTATTCGCGCGGCTCGAAGAGGAAGACGGATTTGAACTCGGAGAGCTTGGCATCCACCGTCTCCGTGGCAACGGCGGTCTCGCGGTAGCGGACGGCGGACTTGGTGGCGGAGACGAGCCATGCCCGCTGGAAGGTGCCGTCCTCGCGGATGAGCAGGGCGGGAGTCTGGAACGGCTGCTGGTCCGTCTGGGCGGCGGCGGCAAGCGTGAGGGCGGAAAGCAGGGCGGCGGCGAAACGAATCGTTTTCATGAAGGTGTCCGTGTGGAGGCTGGGGGCCGGGGTTTTATCTCCTGATCCGGGTCTTGTTGGCGGCTTCCTTCTCGGCCTTGATCTGGGCCATGGACTTGATTTCCGGATTGGCCTCGTAAGTCTGCACGAGCTTCTCCACCTGCTGCCAGAGCTCGAGGTCGGCGGAGGTCATCTTGTCCTTGAAGCGGCCGGTCAGCTCGATGAAGCGCGCGCCGCCTTCATAGGCGCCCTGGCGGTCGGACGGCACGGCGGGGTCGGTGGAGGATTTGTTGCGCGCCCATGAAAGCTCCATCCAGCTCTTCATGGCGGGCGCGGAAATCTTGATGTTGCCCATGTGGGCGGACCACACCTTCACATACATGGCGATGGCGTCGTCGTTCATCTTGCGCTCCTCGAAGGTGCGGGCGAGCAACAGGCCCACCTGGGGCGAGAATTTGGAGAAGCCGGTCTGCTCGCGGTTGAGGTAGAGCTGGGCTTTTTCCGCAGCCTTGGCGTAGTCCTTCTTGGCGATGAGGAGCTCGATGATGCGGTAGAGGGCGAACTCCCGTTCGGCCTTTTCCTGGGATTCCTTGTAAACCGTTTCGAAATCCTGAAGGGCCTTGTCGAGGTCCGCCGCCGCGCCGGAGTTGCCATAAACATCGCCGCGGCCGAGCAGCGCGCCAAAGCGCCCGGTGGTGTCCTTGCGGCCGAGCGCCTCGTCATAATACGGCAGCGCCTCGCGCGGGGTGGCGGTGTTGGTGCGCAGGTAGTCGCCCACTTTCACAAGGATGAAATTGGTGAGATCCTTGAGCGCGAAGTCGGTCTTGAGCTCCTGGAAGAGCACCTTGATCATGGCGTTGCCGGCACGCTTTCTGGCCTCGTCCTGGGTCTTCTTGATCTCGCCCTCGAAGACGCCGATCACCGCCACGCGCAGCAGCGCGCGGGCCGCGCTGTCGTTGGAGCGGATGCCGGGGAAGTTGTAGTAATGTTCCTTGAGCTCCTCCGGCTTGTGCTTGGTGAGGTAGAACCCGGTGTAGGAGTTGATGAGCGGCTCGAGGCCCTCCGCATCGGGCTTGCCGGCGATTTCGGAAATCACGTCGCGCAGGCGGTTGAGGCCTTCCTCGCCACGGCCTGCGGCGTCCAGCGCGGGGAACTGGGCCACCGCCATGCGCGCCTTGAAGGGTGAACCCTCGGCGTAGGACTTCCAGTAGAGGTCGGCATAAGGCACGGCTTCCTTGATCCGCGCGCTGTCCGGCTGGCCTAACAGGACCAACAGCGAGTAGAGCGCCTCGCCGGCCACCCCGGAGTGGTTGCGTTTTTCCGCGGTCTCAAGCGCCGCCTTGAAGGCCAGCGCCGCGCGCTCGGAGTGCTCGAGCCCCTGCTCGATGTTGCCGCGCAGAAGGTAGGCCTGGTCGAGCACGTTGGAGTTGGGGAAGTCCTTGACGATGAGGGCGATTTTCTCGAGCGCGGCATCCGGCTGTTCCTCGGCGGAATGGCAGGTGGCGCGGTCGTAGAGGGCGAAGGGCATGAAGATGTTCTTCGAGGCGTCCGGATAGGTCTTGAGGAACTCGTCGAGCAACGCGCCGGCCTTGCTCCAGTTCTGGAGCCGCGAGACGTTGGCCGCGCGGAAATAGGCCGCCGAGAGGGCGAAGGGGCTCTTGGGGTATTTTTCAACGTGCTGGTCGAGCAGCGGCTGGGCCTTTTCGTGCTCGCCGGTGTAGAAGTAGGAGCCGCCGAGGACGTGGAGGCAGATGTCATGTTCCGGGGTGCCGGGCTCGAGCTTGTCGAGCATCGGCGCGCCGACCTCGATGCAGACGTCGTATTTGCCGTCGTAGAAGAGCACGGAGAGCATCATGCGGCGGACGACCGGGAGGTGGCGCGAGTCCGGGAAGTTCTTCACGAAGGTTTCCGCGAAGCGCTGGGTGTCGCCGGTGTTGCCGACCATCGAGCTGGTGCGCACGAGGTTGAAGAGGTTGTCCTCGCGTTTCTCGGAGGTCGGGTAAAACGACTCGAGCTGGAGATAGGCGGTGTAGGCGCCGCGGACGTTGCCGTTTTTCTCGTGGAGATAGGCGGTGGCGGCGAGCTTGACCATTTCCGGTGCGCGCTTGCCGCGGCGCTCGGCATCCAGCGCGGCGAGGTCTTCCTCGAGCTTCTTGCGCAGCAGGGTGTTGCTGCCGTCCGTGATGCGGGCGAGCGGGCCGAGCGAGCGCAGCCGGGCGCGCACGTCTTCGATGGCGGACTCGGTGGAGGGGATGAACTGATAGAGGGCGAAGGCGGCGCGCTCCATTTCCGCAGCCACGGCGTCTCCGGCGAGTTTCATGAAGACCCGCGAATACTGCTGCATGAGGTGGGGCTCCACGATGAGCTCGCCGCGGTTCTTATCGATGAAATCGAGCAGCGCCTGCTCGTTGCGCTTGAGGATGCCGCTGAGCACGAGCTCCTGGAAGCCGGCGATGATGCCGGACTCCGGCGTGGGGAAGACGTGCTTGTTCTTGATGGCGATCTCAAGGTGCTCGTTGCCCTCCGGGATGTGGCCGAGCTTGTAGTGGCAGATGGCCATGCCGATGTGGAACGGGCCCTGCGGATAGGTGTCGTGCTGCTTGTCGCGCTCGCTGAGGAATTTCTGGAACTGGCTGATGGCGAGTTCCCAGTTTTGCGCGCCCATGGCGGCCTCGCCCCACTTGAGCAGCGCCATTTTCTGGAACGGGTTGTCACGGCCGCCGCCTTCCGGATTCGGGAAATCCCGGTAGCAGGTCTCGAAGGATTCGATGGCTTCGTTCCATTTCCCGAGCTTCATCTCACAGATGCCCTTGCGGTAGTAGATGCTGCCGAACTTCGGGCCGAAGAGCTTGAGCGGCTGGTTGGCACCGTAGCGCTCCACGGCCTGGGCGTTGAAGGCGAGCGCCTCCTCCCATTTTTCCTCCTTCATCGCGGCAAGCGCGTTGTTGACGAGGGTGCCCAGATCGTCGTCTTGGGCGGCGGCCGGCAGGCTGAGCACCAGTGGAATGGCACACAGGCCGCCGACAAGGGCGATGAGGGAACTGCGGGGATTCATGCGGGATCGGGAGAAAGGGGTTGATGGATCGGAAAATTTCGTTGGGCGTCTTGTGATATGACAAAAGCGCCGACGGACCGCCCCGGCAAGGGGGAAAACCCGCCGCCGCACTGAAAGCCGCGCCACCCGCCGGTCAGTTCACCAGATCGGTGAAGGTGACGGAATTGATGTTCACTCCGGCCAGGGCGTTGAGCACGTCGATCACCCGCTGCTGGGAAGCCTCGCCATCCGCGTAGATCTGCACCAGCGGCTTGGAGTTGGCCGCGCGCGCGGCGCTGGCATACATGTCGAGTTGGCCGCGCAAGAGCGGCAGCTCGCGCACGCTGGTGTCGCTGTCCATCGCCTGTTGCGAGGCGCCGCTGCCGGTGTAGATGGCTCCGTTGGCCTCGATGCGGATGAACATCGGCTCGATCTCGGGCTGCCCCGTGCTCGGATTGGCCGCCGGCAGCGCCATGCCGAGGTCGCTCTCGCGCGGCGTGATGGTGGAGGTGACGATGAAGTAAATGAGCAGCAGGAAGCAGACGTCGATGAGCGAGGAGATGTCCAGCGCGGGATTGGATTCCTCAGCGGCTTCGTATTTGCGGTGGCGGGCCATGGCGGATGCGTGAATGGGTTTTTCTCAGGGCTCCCGGACGAAGACGCCGAAGACGACCTGATCGACTCCGGCGCGCGCAGCGCCGCGGATGGCGGTGCGGCAGTAGCGGAAGACGGACTCCTTGTCGCCACGCAGGTGGAGCTTGGAAACCACGCCCAGCGACTGGTGGCGGTCTTTCATGGTCTTGACCATGTCGTAGATTTCATCCTCGCCGGGGAGCACGGTATTGAAGTCCTCCGCGGTGAAGGTGCCGTCCGGGCGGATGTTGACGACGATGCGGCCGCTGCCATCCTCCTGGCGCTTCGAGTTCGCCGCGATCGGCGGGCGCACGTTCGGATCGGTCTGCACGATGATGGCCGTGGCGTTGACGATGAAGAAGATGAGCAGCAGGAACACCATGTCGATCATCGGCGACATGTCCAAGGCGCACTCGGCCTCAGGCTCGGCCGAGGCGTTGCGGAGTTTTGAAGAGGCCATGGGAGTGGGAAAATGGGATTTCAAGCGCCGCGGAAGGAGTGGAACAGCGTTCCTCCCGCGCCGTCAGCCCCGTGGCTTATTCGGCGATGCCTTCGGGGATTTTGGCATAGAGAGTATCCGCATTGACAGTGGCGATCGCCGCGTTGAGCAGCTCCTCGCAGGTGTGCACCGAGTCCGCCACCAGATTGGAGACGCGGTCTTTCAGCACATAGAAAACGATGATACAGGGAATCGCGTTGATCAGACCCCACAAAGTGGTGAGCAGGGCGACCGAGATGTCACCGGCGAGCTGGCTGGGATCCGCACCGCCACTCACTTGTAGGGTGCCGAAGGCGCTGACCATACCAATGACGGTGCCGAGCAGTCCGAGCATGGGAGAAGCCTGCGCGCACACCGAAATGTAATTGATCCAGGTCATGATTTTGCGGTTTTCATTGACCGTGAAATCCGCCATCGCGTCCTCCACTTGGTCACGCCCGAGATCCTCCGGACGGGTGGCGTCGATGTTTGGAAACGAGTAGGCGACCATGCGGCCGAGGTAGGACGGATGGCCGGCAGCCGTCTCGATGGCGGAGCGCACGCGGCAGTTGGCCATGTGGTCCATCAACGCCGCCTTGAGGTCGTCCGGGCAGAACTTCGCCTTGGTCAGCGTCATGAAGTTGTAAACGGCCAGCGCGATAAAGGCGACTACGGCCGCGCCGATGAAGATCATCGTGGGACCGCCGTTGAGCACCCAGCGGTCGAGCATCGTTTCACTTTGCGGAGCCGCGCCTTGGGCAAGCAGCGCGGGGGTGGTGAGGGCGAGGGTTCCAATGCTGGTGATCAGGGATTGACCGGTGCGGCGGGAAAGATTGGGAATCATTGGCGTTTTGGTTCGGGAATTTCTCCGGCAACTCTGGAATTTGCGCAGGCACCCGCAAGCAATAATTTCAAAAACCATGCTTGGATTTTGCGGCGGCAGCCAGACGTGGACAGGCCGCTCTTGCATCGTGCTGCGGAAACCCTTAGTCACTCCGGCGATGAGCGAAACACCGCCGAAGCCCCAGCGAAACCCCTCATGGTCGCGGACCCTGCTACGCGTGCTCATGATCTGCGGCGGCTGCGTGGCCATCCTGCTGCCGGCATGGCTGCCAAACCGCCCGGCCGTGCCGGTGGGGCGCGGCACGGTGGAACTGCTGCAGGCCTTCCTGCTGGCGGCGGCCGCCGCGGTGACCTTTGGCGCGGCACCGCATGCCGCAGCCTGGCGGCCGGTCTGCCGGGTGCTGGGCCTGGGCCTGGTGGCGGCCTTCGTGGGCGAGATCGAGGATTTCATTTCCGGCATCCTGCAATGGCCGTTTCCGGAGGCATGGGTCATCGGCGCGATCCTGCTCGTCGTGCTGGTGACGGTTTTCAGGCACCGGCGGGTGATGGTGCACTTCGTGGCGACGCTGGGCCAGCACGCCGGCTCCGGGCTCATCGCCGCCGCGCTGCTCATCATCTATGTCTTCAACCGGGTGATCGGCGGCGCGGCGTTCTGGAAGGCCTCGCTCGGCGAAGCGTTTTCCCCGGACATCCCGAAGATCTGCAAAAGTTATCTCGAACTGCTCGCGTGCTATCTCATCTTCATCGGCGCACTGGGGCTTTCCATCACTCTGGCGCGGCGCAGGGAGCCATCGTGAGCCATGTTCCACATTGTTTTGTTAGAACCGGAAATCCCGCACAATGCCGGCGCCGCAGGCCGCCTGGCGCTGGCCACGGATTCCACCCTGCACCTCATCGAGCCGCTCGGTTTTTCACTTGAGGACAAATACGTCCGCCGCACCGGCCTGGACTACTGGCAGGATGTGAAACTGCGCGTCTGGAAATCCCTCGCAGAACTGCAGGCCGCCGCGGATCCCGCCGCCGGGTTTTGGTTTCTCAGCACCAAGGCGGAAAATTCGCCATGGACCGCCGCGTTCAAACCCGGCGACTATCTGGTCTTCGGCCGCGAGACCAAGGGCCTGCCCGCGGAAATCGTCCACGCTGCCGGCGAGCGCGCCCTGCGCATCCCGATGGCCCCCGGCGGCACCCGCAGCCTCAACCTTGCCACCGCCGTGGCCATCGTGCTCTACGAGGCCATCCGCCAACAGCAGCCGGAGTGGTGAGCAGGCGGCTCACTGCGAGCACGCTTGAAAAAAACCGCCCGTGAGGCAGGCGCGCGCCTCGCCCACGAGAAAGAGCGAGCCGGCCACAAGGACGGGAGCACCGCCGGCCCGGGCGGCGGCGTAAGCATCCGCAAAGCAGGGGAAACAAGCGTGAGGCGGCGCGTTTTCCGGCAGGCAGGCAGCGAGTTCTTCCGGAGCCACGGCGCGCGGCGTGGCCACCGGGCAGAGGAAAACCCGCTCCGCAAGCGGCGCGAGAATTTCCAGAATCCCGGCAATGTTCTTGGCCGCCACGGCGCTGAAGACCAGCGCGCCCTTTTTCCCGGCAAACCTCGCCTGCCACGTCTCGGCAAGCACGCGCGCCGCATGCGGATTGTGCGCACCATCCAGCACCACGCCCGGCAGGATTTCCTCGAAACGCCCGGGCCAGCTCATGTTTGCCAGGCCGTAGCGGACGCTGTCGGGATTGAGCGGCAGCCCGGCGCGGTGCAGCGCCGCCACGGCCAGCGCCGCATTCCAGCGCTGGTGCTCGCCAAGCAGCGCGATGGGATAGCCGGACAAGGGTTCCGCCACGAATTCCAAGGGCGCACGGATCTCATTGGCTTCCTTTTCCAAAACAAACTGTGCGGTCGGTTTTTGTGGCGCGGAGATCGCTGGCTTGCCCGCCACGAAAATTCCGGCCTTTTCGGCGGCGATTTTTTCCAGCGTGTCGCCCAGCCACTGCATGTGGTCCATACCGATCGGTGTGATCACGCAGACATCGGCGGGCACGGCGGTGGTGGCATCGAGACGGCCGCCCATGCCGGTCTCGAGCACGATGAGCTCGCAGCCACAGTCGCGGAACCAGCGCATGGCCAGCGCCAGCGTGATCTCGAAAAACGTGGGATGAGGCTCCATTCGCTCGCAGATTTCGCGCAACGCGGTGAGCATGGCGGCGCAGTTTTCCTCCGGGATTTCCTGACCGGAGACTTTGATGCGCTCGCGGTAGTCGATCAGATGCGGCGAGGTGAAAAGCCCGGTGCGCCGGCCGCAGGCGCGGGCGATGCTGTCGATCATGGCGCAGGTGCTGCCCTTGCCATTGGTGCCCGCCACGTGGATCACCCGCGTGTCATGGGCGGGAAACGCCAGAAACTCCTTGAGCAGACCGCGCGCGCCATCCAGCCCGAGCTTGATCCCGAACATCTGGGTGGAAAACAGCCAGTCGATTGCCGCGCGGTAGTGCATCTTGCCGGCCGATCCATCGCCCGGAATCCGGCACCTGCCAAGCGGGGAATCAGTCATTTCCCATCCGTTTCGCCCACAACCGGCGGCGAACCGGCAGATGGTGCGGCATGATGGCCGAAAACAGGTGCACCAGCGGAAAGGCGCAGAGAGAGATGACCACTCCGGAAACAATCATGCCGAGGATGAAACTGGCGGCATTGATATTGCCCACGCCCGGCACATCGAACTGCACCTTGGTGAGGAAATGCGGCATCGGCACGGCCAGCGCATCGCGCAGCCACTGGCCAAGGCGGAACTGGGCGTAAAGCACCGGTGGCGTGGTGAGCGGATTGGTCACCCAGCAAGCGGCCATCGCAAACGGCACGTTGGCCCGGAAACGCATGGCGATGATCGCCGCCGGGACCATTTGGAAAGGCATCAGCATCATCGAGAAAAACAGCCCGATGGCGAGGCCGGCGGCCACCGTGTCCCGGCAGGGGATCCAGATGGCGCGGTTTGAGATCGGCCGGGTGACCGCCTGCCACCACGGCCGGTGACGCAGATGCGGGTGCCGCAGGGACCTGAGTGCCTGCCGCACCAGTCTGAGATAGCGTTTCTTCATGCGAAAAGCGGAAAGACCTGCGCAAGATCCCCCGCCCGGGCCGGACAAGCAACCGCAAACGCGGCCGGCAAATTCCCCCGAGGGATTTCCTGACGCGATCGCGTAAGTGCGCTGCGGCCGGATTCGCGCCATATTCCGCTCATCGATTTCCCGCCCCCCCGAGGTTTCTGAGGCCCGGACCATGGGGCACCCCCCAGCATAGTGTGTGTGAACTGCCCCGATCGCCCCCCCGCGAGTGATCGGGGCAGAAGGTGGGGCCTCCGCTACTTGCGGAAAATGAAATGATTCATCGAATGGCACGTATTTTGCTTCACTCTGGGCTCATTCCCCTTAGCTTGGTGCTGGCAATCCGATTGCCCGGCCATGGCGGACCTTTCCTTCCATCAATCGCTCACGCAGCAGCAGACGCTCGCGCCCCAGATGCGCAAGAGCCTGGAAATCCTGCAGGCGGGCACGATGGAGCTTTCCCAACTCATCACCCAGGCGCTGGAAACCAATCCCGTGCTCGAGGATGTGACGGAATCCATTTCGCTCGACGAGGAGGGCCCGGATCCGGAGGAGGCGGACTCGCTGGATTACCTCAATCAAACGGATGACGACTGGCGGGACCGCTCGATCATGGAGGGAAAATCCTCGCCATGGACCCAGGAGGACGAACAAAGGCGGCAGCGGATCTACGATTCGATCGTCGCGCCAGTGACCTTGCAGCAGCATCTGCAGCAGCAGTTGGATCTTTCGATGGTCGATCCGCCGGTGCGCAAGGCGGCGCAGGCGCTGCTGGGAAATCTCGATGAGCGCGGGTTTCTTGATATGCCGGCCAAGGAACTGGGTGCGCGCCTCCGTATCAAAGCCACGCACCTGAAAGCAGCGCTGCGCCTGATCCAGTCCTTCGATCCGGCGGGTGTCGGCGCATCCGGCATCGCGGAGTCGCTGTTGCTGCAACTCGAGCGGACAAGCGGCACGGACACCATCGAATTCAAAATCGTGCGCGACCATCTGGAGGATCTCGCCCGCAAGCGCCAGCCGCAGATCGCCAAGGCGCTCGGCACCAGCGTCGAGCGCGTGGCAGAGGCCGCCGCCCGCATCGGCCGCCTCACGCCCAATCCGGGCGGCGATTTCAACCCCACCGGAAACCCCTACATCCTGCCGGATGTCATCATCGAGAGCAACGAGGACGGCCAGTTGGAGGCGAGCCTCACCGGCGAACACCTGCCAAACCTGCGGATCAACGATTTCTACAAGGACATGATCGGCAAAAGCGGTGTGGATGCCAAGGCACGGCAGTTCCTGCGCGATCAGATCCGCGACGGCCGCAGCCTGATCCGCTCGATTTCGCTGCGTCAGGAAACGATACTGGCCATCGCCCATAAGCTCATCGAACACCAGCCGGAGTTTTTCCGCAAAGGCCCGCGTTTCCTGCGGCCGCTGACGATGAACGACATCGCCGAAGAGCTCGGCATGCACGCCACCACCGTCTCCCGCGCCGTGGCTGGCAAGTATCTGCTCACGCCCCGAGGGCTGATGGAAATGCGGGCGTTCTTCGCCACCGGCTACCAGGCGGAGGACGGCACGGAGGTTTCCAATGCCGGCGTGCGCGAGGCGATCCAACGGTTGGTGGCGGTGGAAAATCCGGCCAAACCGATGTCTGACGAGGCACTGATGAAGGCACTTGCGAAACAAGGCATCACCGTGGCCCGCCGGACCATCGCCAAATACCGCGAGCAGCTCAACATCCTGCCATCCCACCTGCGCAAGACGTTCTGAGCGAGCCATCTTTGGCCGGCCATCGCAGATCAAACCCTCACCCGCAGATCCCGCACACTCCACAGCACCCCGGCGGCCGCTGCGCCGCTGCCACGCATGCGCCGTGCGCCGTCCTTGCGTCTGCCCGAAAACCTTTCACGCGCCCCGGCGAAGGCCGCGTTGACGAACTCCCCGCTGCCAATCACCGCCCCGTCCGTGAAATACCTCACCCGGCACTGCAACGTGCCGCTGTGCTGATGGCTCCGGTTGAACCGGCTAACTTTGGCGTTCGTTTTCCCTCTCGAAATCTCCTGCGCATCTGCCAGCTTTCCGCCATGGATTTGTTTTCCGCGCCTCGAGCGATCAAAACTGACGAGCAGACGCTCAGCGTGACGCAGTTGCTGAGGCGGATGAAGAACCTGCTGGAGGTGCAGATGGGCGAGGTGTGGGTGGAGGGCGAGGTTTCCAACCTGAAGAAACAGGGCAGCGGGCATTGGTATTTCTCGCTCAAGGACGCCGGGGCGCAGATCCAGTGTGCAATGTTCGGCGCACGCAAGCGTCCGGGCGCGGATGCGCTGGAGGATGGAGCGAAGGTTAGGGTCTTTGCCGAGGCAAGCGTCTATGAAGCGCGCGGCCAGTTGCAGATCATCGTGCAGAAAGCGGAGCGCGCCGGGACGGGTGACTTGCAGGCGCGCTTCGAGGCGCTGAAACGCAAACTGCACGCCGAGGGCTTGTTCGACGCCCGCCGGAAGCAGGCGATTCCCGCATTTCCGAAAACGGTCGGCATCGTGACCTCCGCATCAGGCGCGGCCTTGCAGGACATCCTCAACGTTCTGACAAGACGCGCGCCGTGGGTGCAGCCGGTGCTGTTCCCGGTGCGTGTCCAGGGCAAGGGGGCGGAGCTCGAAATCGCCGCAGCCATCGAAAAAATGGGCCGGCCGGAGGCTTTCGGCTACCCGCGTTGCGACGTGCTCATCGTTGGCCGCGGCGGCGGATCGATCGAGGATTTGTGGAATTTCAACGAGGAAGTCGTCGCCCGGGCGATCGCGGCGTGCCCGATTCCCATCATTTCCGCGGTGGGGCATGAAATTGATTTCACCATCGCGGATTTTGTGGCGGACCTGCGGGCACCCACGCCCAGCGCGGCAGCGGAGCTTGCGGTGGCCGATGGCACGGAGTTGTTAGAAAGATTGTCGCAGTTCCGGCGGCGGCTCGCCCGGCTCGCCCGCGAGCGGCTGGCACGCGCGCGCATGGAAGTGGCTGCGTTGAAACGCGGAGCCCTGCAGCGCGATGGGGAGCGTCTGTTGCGCGAACCGATGATACGCCTCGACAGCGCGCGCGGTCGGCTTTCAACAGCGCTTGGCAGCTCGCTGGAAACCATCACCGCCCGCCTGAACGAAGCGCGGATGCGCCACCGGGCGCATCATCCGGCCAAGGTTCTGGAGCGGCGGATGGAACATCTCACGCATTTGCGGCTGCGCCTGGATCGCGCCGGCAAGGATCTCATCGATCACCGCACCGAGCGGCTCGGACGGCTGCGCGGATTGCTGCGTGCGCTCGGCCCGGAATCCGCCTTCCAACGCGGGTTTTCCATCACTCTCGGCGCGGATGGCCGGGTGATCCGCTCCGCAGCCAGCCTCAAACCCGGCGATCTGCTGCACACGAAGTTCGCCGATGGGGAAACCACCAGCCGCGTGGTGGATGGTTAGGCATAGCCGGATGCTATCGCTCCGCCAGCCGTTGTTCGATCCTTTCCAACAACCGTGCGGTGTGTGGCATGGCAATGCCTGCCGCCTGCCCGCGCCGCAGCGGCTCACGCCAGATCGGCCCGACCTCCACTTCGCGGCCTTCGACGAAGTCGATCATGCTGGAAGTGCGATAGGGCCCCATCGGGCGGGTTCGTTCGACCTGGAAATCGATCAACTCATCGCCCAAGTCGTGACCGAGTGCGCGTGCCGCAGCAATCACCTCGGCCATCAACGCGCGGATCTCGTGCTCGGTTTCGGCGGATGCGAGCAAGGTGTCAGTGGTGACGCCGCCGTCCGCCACGGAGAGACCGTTGAAAGGGATGTTCCAGACGAGTTTTTCCCATTGAGCCTGTTCGAGATCGGGTATCGCCACGGACGGGATGCCGGCGGCCTTGAAGCGCCGGGTGATCTCCGCAGCCCGCCCGGGGATGCCGGGGAACCACTCGCCAATGGTGGTGCGGCCACCGGCGGAGTGCCTCACCAGTCCGCGAGAAACCCGGTTGATGCAGATGAAACACTGGCCGCCGAGCACCCGCTCCGGGCCGGTGATTTCCGCGATGCTCTCGCAGTTGCCCAGCCCGTTCTGCAGTGTGAGCACTTGCGTTTCCGCATGAAGTAGCGGCGGCAACACCTCGCCGAGATGCGGATTCGCGGTGGTTTTCCATGCCACGATCACCAGGTCCACCGGTCCGATTTCCGCCGCCGTCCGATAGGCTTGCAGCTGCGGCAGTTCGAAGTCGCCATGCACGCTTTCCACCCTGAGGCCGTGGCTGGCGAGCTCCTCGCGATTCGATCGCGCCAGAAACCGCACGTCCTCGCCCGCCGCCGCAAGACGGCCGCCGTAATACAACCCGATCGCGCCGGAGCCCGCGACCGCCACGCTGTTGAATGTCCAACTCACGTTTCCAATCCATCATCCGCCGCAGGCCGGGGCAAGTCCGCGCGCCGCCAAGCTGGAATTCCTGGCAAAATGGTCACTTGCAAGGATGGCATTCCCTGCTTGGTTAGCCGTTGGCGCTTCGTCGGGTGACGAGGAAAACCCCGCCTGTTTTGCAGTTCACCCATCGCATCCAAACACCATGCCCAAAGTCCGTCTTGCGGGAACCGTCCGCGGCGAGCGGGATCCCAGCCGGGAAATCCGTGCCCGCCTTCTCTACAGCCTCTTCAGCCGCGGCTGGGATATCTATAACTCCAATGGCGACCAGCGCATCACGCTGTGCAACATCGAGCGCAAGATCATCGAGAGCGACGCCTTCGTTTTCACTCCCGGAGCCACGCTGGAGGATTTGTTCAAGGCGGTTTCCATCTTCGTCGGCTATCAGACGCTGGACCGCCACCTCTCCGCCAAGCCGACCGTGCTGCTCAACTCCGACCGCTCATGGGACGGGCTGTTCTCGCTGCTCACGCACTTGAACGGAATGGGCACGGTGCTTCAGGCGCATGAGGATTTCCTGTTGCCGGCCGCCACGCCGGAGGAGGTGCTGGCATTGCTCGAAGCCGGCCGCCACCGCGGCGTGCCGGTCATGGAGCGGGTGAAGTCCGGTGCGGCGGTTATCGAGTCATTCGAGACGCCTCCGCCTGCCGGGCATCAGGGAAACGTCTGCGTGTTCTGCTCGGCATCCATCGAGGCCGCCGCCTATCTAACAGAAGGTTATGAGTTCGGCCGGCGGCTTGCGGGTGCCGGCCTCGGCTGCGTCTCGGGCGCGGGAAATTCCGGCATCATGGGCGAGGTGGTGCGCGGATCGGTGGATGCCGGCGGCTGGACCGGCGGCTCGAACGTGCCGCACATCATCGAGCTGGAAGGTCTGCCGGAGGGTTTGTCGAGCTTCTGGCTGCGGCCCGACATCTACACCCGGATGGACATCATGATCGAGCGCTCGGACGCGTTTGTCATCTTTCCCGGCGGCTCGGGCACGGTGCAGGAAATGATCTCTCTGATGATCTTCAAGCACCAGCGGCACGCCTCCGCAGGCAAGCCGGTGGTCATTTACAACCGGGTGGATGAAAACGGCACCGGCTTCTGGACCCCGCTCATCAGGTTGCTGGAAACCTGGTGTTATGATGGGGAGTTCACCGTGGTGGAGGATTTTGACAAACTGCTGCCGACGGTGGAGAAACTGATGGAGGCCTCGCGCACTGTGGAAACGGCGTGAGTCTTGGGATTGACCAAGCGGATTCCGGCGGCTAGACAATCCGCCTCACGACCATGGAACCCACCACAACGGCATATGGCACCTGGAGCGGCGGACGCTTCATGCACTTCGGAGAAACTCTTTCCGAGGAACGCTTCATCGGCTGCATCGAGACCGCCTACGAGGCGGGCATCCGCACCTTCGTCACCTCGGATGTCTATGGCAACGGCAAGGCTGACGAGTTGTTAGGCCGGGCGCTCACGGGCATCGACCGCGCCAGCTACAGCCTGGTGGGCATGATCGGGCACGATTTCTATGAAGGCCAGCGGCAGGGCGCGCGCGGCTACCCGCGCTTCACCGATGCGGAGCTGCGTGGTCCGGAAGGTTATGCGGGTTTCGTCCGCATGGCCGCCGCCAAGGAACTCGAGCGCTGCGGCAGCGATCACTTCGATCTGCTCATGCTGCACAATCCCGACGAGCCCGGCTACACCAGTGAGGCTGTTTGGAACGCGCTGAAGGGTGCCAAGGACGAGGGGCTCACAAAGATGCTCGGCATCGCCCCGGGCCCGGCCAACGGTTTCTCGCTCGATCTGGTCGGCAGCTTCGAACGCTTCGGGGAATTGATCGACTGGGCGATGCTCATTCTCAATCCGCTCGAACCATGGCCGGTGGGCCTCACCCTGCCCGCTTGCGAAAAACACGGCGTGAAAGTGATGACCCGTGTGGTCGATTACGGCGGTGTGTTTCATGGCGACCTCGCTCTGCCGGGCCACGAGTTCAAGCCCGGCGACCACCGCACCTACCGCCCGGAAGGCTGGGTGCGGCACGGCATGGAAAAGGCCGAACGCATGCGCCCGATCGCCGAAAAATACGGGCTCACCCTGCTGCAGTTCGCCTCCATCTGGAACCTCAGCCACCCGGCCGTGGCAAGCGTGGTGCCGACCTTCATCCAGGAAGCGGGCGATGGCGCGCGGCCCATCGAGGACAAGATCCGTGAGTTTGCCGCGCTGCCGGACATCCGCCTGACAGCTGATGAGGTGGAGAGCGTCCGCCGGATCGGCGACAACACCGGCTGCATGTCACTCAAGGGCGCGAGCAAGCGCCACGCCACCAGCGAGCGCCCGGACGAATGGCCGATGCGCGGGGATTTGCTGGAACTGGCCGGCAGATACGGGCTCGGCACGGACTGGTGAAACCTGAGCGTCTGAAAACTCAGCGCAGGTATTTGATGAGCACGAAGCCGCCGATGAGCATGGCGGTGCCGGCGATGAAACACCATTCGAGATGTTTCTCGATAAACGGGCGCACTTTCGGCCCGAAGGTGCGGATGATGGCGGCCACCACGAAGAAACGGAAGCCGCGGCCGAGGACGGAGGCGAAGATCAGCAACGGCAGGCTGTAGGTCATGATGCCGGAAAACACCGTGAACACCTTGTAGGGGATCGGCGTGATGGCGGCGATGAGGATGCCCCAGAAACCATAGGCATTGTACCAAACCTCGATTTTCTCCCGGGTGTGGCCCGTGGGGTCGAAGACGCCGAGCAGCGGCATGGCCACGGTGTCCCTCAGGCCCCAGCCGATCATCCATCCGGCGCAGCCGCCGAGCACCGAGCCGATGGTGCAGACAAGCGCATATTTGAAGGCCTTTTCCCGCTTGCCGAAGCACAGCGCCATAAGCAGCACGTCCGGCGGGATCGGGAAAAACGACGACTCGGTGAAGGCCAGCCAGAACAGCGCATGGGTGCCGGCGGGATGCTCCGCCCAGGAGACCGTCCAGTGATAGAGGCGGCGGATGAGGCCCGCTGGTTTGTCGGCATTCAAAACGACAAAAGGAGTTTGAATTAACTGTTTTCGGGGCGTGGATCGCGTTCGAGCAGCTCGCGCATGGCCTGCAGCGCGGGCTTGTTCTGATAGAGGATGGCATACATCGCGTCGATGATCGGCGTGCGCACGCCGGCCTTGCGTGCGGCATCGTGGATGGAAAGCGTGTTGGGCACGCCCTCGGCGCACATGCCGAGCGAGTTGACGGCTTCCTCCAGCGTCTGGCCCTTGCCCAGCGCGAGGCCCACGCGGTGGTTGCGCGAGTGCTCGGAGAAGCAGGTGACGATGAGGTCGCCCACGCCTGAGAGGCCGGAGAAGGTGTCCTTCTTGCCGCCCAGCGCCACTCCGAGGCGGGTCATTTCCGCCAGCGCGCGGGTGACCAGTGCTGCCACCGCGTTGTCGCCGAGGCCGAGGCCGTGGGCCATGCCGGCGGCGATGGCATAGACGTTTTTCACCGCGCCGCCGAGTTCGACGCCGGCGACGTCGTCACTGGTGTAAACGCGGAAATGCGGCAGCGTGAAGAGCGCCTGCAGCGCCTCTGCAAGCGGCGTGCTTTCCGAGGCAACCACGGCGCAGGTGACGAGGTCTTTGGCGATTTCCTCGGCGTGGTTGGGGCCGGTGAGGATGCCGATGGGATTTTCCGGAAACACCTCGCGCAGGATCTGGCTCATGCGCTCGCCGGTGTCGCGCTCGATGCCCTTGGTGCAGGTGAGCAGCGGCGTGTCCTTGGGCAGGCCGAGCGCGGCGAGTTTTTTCGCCTCCGAGCGCACCGCGGCGGAGGGCACGGCGAAGATGATGAGCGGCATGGCCAACGCCTCGCGGTGATCACCGGTGGCGCGGACATTTTCCGTTAGAGCGATGTCGGTGAGGTATTTCGGATTCCGGTGGTCGCGGTTGATGCCGTCCACGCATTCCTGCTCGATGGAAACGAGCAGGATGGATTCGAGTTTGGGGCCGAGGAGTTTGGCGAGGGCGGTTCCAAGGGAGCCGGCCCCGAGAATGGAAGCGGAGGTGAATGGGGTCATGATGAGATCAGGGCCGCTTGCGCTGGAAGCGGTTTTCGGTGCCGGCGCGCAGGCGCTGGATGTTGGCGCGGTGTTTCCAGATGGCGAGCACGGCGATGATGATGGTGAAGACGAAAAGCGGCTTGTTCCAGGTGCCGTCCTGGATGCGGCCGTGGTGCCAGGAGCCCCACAGCGTGAGCAGCGGCAACACGGCGGCCGCGCCCATGCTGGCGACGGACACATAACGCGTGGCAAGGAACAGCAACAGCCAGAAAACCACCAGCAGCAACACCGCGAAGGGCATCAGTCCTAACAGCACACCCGCCGAGGTGGCGATGCCCTTGCCGCCCTTGAAGCCGACCCATGGCGAGTAGTTGTGGCCGAGCACGGCGCACAGCGCGGTGAGGATGTGGGCGATCTGCGCCTTGAGCGCATCGCCCGCGGCGAGCTTCAGTGCCCAGGCATCCGGCAGCCCCAGCGGCACCTGCACCGGGCGGCCGGTGATCTGGATGAGGTTCACGGCGATGGCCACCGGGATGAAGCCCTTGAGCATGTCTAACAACAAACAGGGGATGCCGAACTTTTTCCCCATCACGCGCAGCACGTTGGTGGCGCCGATGTTGCCGGAGCCGTGGGCGCGAATGTCGATGCCTTGGGTTTTGGCCATCAGCAGCCCGAAGGGGATGGAGCCCAGAAGAAAGGCGAGCAGCGGGCAAAGCCAGAGTTGCATCAAGATGAATGATGGGAGCGGTGGGAAAAGGATCACTCGATGGTGGCGGAAGTGATCACCACGTTTGCGGCGGGCACATCCTGCGAGGGCATTTCCAGCACCTCGCCGGTGGCGGGGTGGCGCATCGAAAGTTTCGAGGCGCCGGTTTTGACCGCCTTGATCTTGTCCACCACGTCCATGCCCTCGACGACCTTGCCAAAGACGGCGTAGCCGCCATTGCTGGGATGGTTGAGCATGGCGTTGTCCGCCACGTTGATGAAGAACTGGGCGGTGGCGCTGTCCGGATCATTGGTGCGCGCCATGGCGATGGTGCCGCGCTCGTTCTTCAGTCCGTTCTGGCTTTCGTTCTTGATGCCCTTGCCGCTGGTTTTTTCGACCAGCTTGCCATCGGTGAGCGCAAAGCCGCCGCCCTGGATCATGAAGCCGTCGATCACGCGGTGAAACACGGTGCCGTTGTAGTGCTTCTTTTTCACGTAGCCGAGGAAGTTCTCCACGGTGACGGGGGCTTTTGCGGGATTGAGCTCCAGCACGATGTCGCCCAGCGAGGTCTTGAGGCGGACCTTGGGGGCGGCGGCGGTTTTCTCCGATTCCTTCGCGGGCTCGCAAATGGCGAGGGCGGGAAACAGAACGAGGGCGAGCAGGGCAAGGTGGCGTTTCATCGGGGAGTTCCCTAGAGCACGCCGCCCTGGAGCGCAAGAGCCGGGTTTGGTGGAATCCGGCTCCGCGCACGGCGCTCAATGCGCGGCATCGAGATTGACCGGCTTGTAGCCGCCCTTGGAGCGGAAATAGACGATCAAGCCCAGATAGCAGAGCAGCATGAAGGCGGGGAAAACGGTCACCTTGGCCAGCGCACCCTGTTTGGCGTGCTTGGCAATGGTTCCCACTTTTTCCGCCTGTTCCGCGGGGAGTTCCTTCACTTTTGCCTCATCCACGGCCTTGTAGGCACCGAGGAAGTAAGTGCCGCCCCGCGAAATCCGGCTGTAAGTGCCGGGCAGTTCCTTCTCGATGGAGGTCTGGACGGAACCCTCCTGCATGTTGCCGATGAGCGGGCCGCCGAGGATGCCGACGGTGAGCATGCCGATGCCGGCGATGGCATTCATGGTGAGCGCCCCGCCCTTGGGGGTTTGCTCGCTGACCACGGCGATCATGGTGGGCCAGAAGAAGGTCTTGCCGACGCCGTAAATTGTGGCCGCGGCGAAGATGGCAACCAGGCCGGATGCTCCGGAGCGCAGGAACAGACCGATGATGACCAGCACCGAGCAGGATGGTGAGCAGACCGCCGAGCACCAGATCACCGGGCCAGCCGGCGTGCAGGATGTTGAGCCACTTGGTTTTGGCGCGCTTGAAAAGCGTGGCGACGACCGGATTGATGAAGGATGCCGTGGGCACGCAGCGCCAGCACCGCGTAGAGCGCGTAGCAGACGAAGCTGAAGAGCATCGCCGCCCGGTAGCCGACCTTGTCGATGATCAGGTTGAAAAGGATGATCGAGATGGCGAAGGAGGTGGTGATGAGGGCGATGAAGCAGCCCCAGAAAAGGGCCATGTCGGGTTTTTCGTTGTGGGCCTGGCTCATGGGTTATGGGTCAGGGCTGGCGTGCTTCTAGCAACCCGCCTGGCCATGGCAAACACTCCGCCGCGCCCCGTTACCGCGGATCCGTCACCCGGCCGAGAAACAGGCAGGCCCCGCTGGAAACGTGCTGGATGGCGAAGGCGAATGGCCGGTCCACGCGGATTTCCAGCGGCTCGGCGGGCTCCACCGGCATCGAGGTGGCACGCGCCATGATCACCGCAGTGGCTGCAGCGGCCTCGGTGCCGTGTTTGTCCACGGCGATGAAGGCCTTGTGGACGACCTCGCTGATGCACAGGTAGTCGTCCGGCTTGCGGGGGGCCATGCGCGAGAAATCCGCGCTGCCGCGGGGTTTGTTGAAGGCACTGGGCATGCCCATGGCGGTGAGGTTTTCCGCCAGAAGAATGCTCTCGGGCTCGAGTTTGAACTTGGGGAAATGCAGGCGGATGTCCTGCGGCGGGAGTGCGGCGGCTTCCGTGAGAACCCCGGCGGTCAGGGTTTTTTCCAAAGCGGCGAGGCCGTCTTTTTCATCGGGAATCATCAACAGGAACTGCAGGCCGCCGCCGGCGTAGGGCACGGAAACCAGCGCGCCGCCGGGGATTTTGCGGTAGCCGAAGGATTCCCGTTTGACGAGGCCCGGCAGCTTCACTTCCTTCACGCCATTCACAAAAAACGGCGCCTCCGCATCTTCCACGAACTCGGCGGCCCACGGTGCCTTCATGTAAATCGCGTTGGTCAGCACCAGACGGGTTTCCTCATCGAGCAAGCCGGGCGGGATCAGGTCCTTGATGCGGTCCTTGGTTTGCTCTTCCACCCATTGGTTGATGCGGCCACGGCATGCTTCCGCTTGTTTGGTGAAATCCATTTTCTCCAGCGGCGCGCCGTAGGATTTTTCAATGAACTCGAGGAAAGGTTTCTCAAACGGATAGCCGTCCTGGCCAAACAAGCGGTTGGCCGCGTTGATCTCCAAGGGCGTGTTGGGGCCGCCGCTCCGGCCGGGGGCGTCCAGTTGCTCGCGGCTGCCGCGCGCCTGTTCGCTCAGATCCGCTGCAATCGCCTGGAAACCGGCGTGCAGCGCGGTTTCATCCGCCGTGAAATGGAGCACCTTGGCCATTTCCTCCTTCGTCTTTCCGGCGGCTCCGGCATAGGTCATGGCCAACGCGCTTTGGATCGACCACGGCGAGGCGAGGCGGTTGCCGCCGTCCTCCGCCAGCACGCGGTGCAGGTCCAGCCCGAAGGCATTGATGCCGCGTGCGACGGCGGAGGTCTCGGCAGTGGCGGCAGTGGCCAGCGTGGCCGCGCCGAGCAGGGTGTGGAGCATGGTGGTTTTCATGGCGGATGGATTCTGAAAGGGCGGCAGCAGGGTGGCAGGACTACCGCAGCAGCGCCTGAAGCTCGTGGGTTTGCCGGTCACCGGGGACGAAGGGGCTGTTATAACCTAACAACCGGTAGCCGGCGGCCTTGAGATTCAGCCTGGCCAGCTCGGCATCGACCGCCGCGCGCGCCCGGGCGGTGGCGGCCGGGGTGCGCCGGCCCTGCCATGCGTAGCTGAGCGCCTCGCGGGCGGGAATGTCCCGCACCTCCACCAGTGCACCGTCGGCTCCTGTTTTGCCGACTTCCTGGCTCTGATAGAGAAATGCCATTTCCTCCATTTTGGCGGACTCCGTTTCCGAGCCATCGAGTTTCATTTCCACCGGTGCGGTCATCGGGATCTGGTTGCGCTCGATGTGTTTGAAGAGCCGCCAGAAGCCGCCGTTGGGGCTGGATTCCGCCGTGAACGCGGCGCGGTAGGCAGGGTATTTCTTGCGCGCCACCTGGCCGAAGGGGCCGGGCTGCGGCCAACCCTGGGGCAGGGGGGATTCGCTCAGATACTTCGCCGCGGCGGCCGGTGTGGCCTGGCGTTTCGGGGTTCCGCCGGTCTTGGAGGCCGGCTCGGCCGCGGCGGGCAGCAGGCTGGCGAGCAGGCAGGAAAAAAACTGGAACAGGTTTTTCATGGCGGCAAGATCGGCGGCTGGAAATGTGCTGCAAGGGAAATCCCCGCGGGACGCCGCGTGCGGAGTTGGCGCTTGAATGTTGCCCTGCCCCGCCCTAGTCCGGGGGCCGCATGGATCCGATGCACCCTTACGAACACCTGTCGCTCTTCACGGTCGGCGTCATTCTGGCCGTGTGGTTGATCGCCAGCCACGCGCTGATGCTCGCCAAGCCGGCGCTGGTGCAGGGGTTTCTGAAAAAGTTCCCGCGCAACCAGATTCTCGGGCAGTTGCTGCTGGGCATCGGCCTGGCGTGGTTCTGGCTGCTGATCGCGCCGGAGAACATGGGACTGATCAGCTCGCTGGCGATGGACTTGGGCGAATTCAACGGCGCCAAGCCCATGCTGCGCATCCTGGTGCCGGTCTCGATGTTTCTCGTGGCCACCAGCGTGCGGGATTTCCTGGCGGTGCGCGCGCTGGGCGTGGTGGGGCTGATGGTTGCCTCGCCGCTGCTGGAGTCCGCGTTTCTCAAGGATCCCTCGTCGCGCTTGCTGGTGCCGATTTATGCTTACGCGCTGCTGACCGCCTCGATGTTCTGGGTGGGCATGCCCTACCTCTTCCGCGATGCGGTGAACTGGGCCACCGCAAACTCCAAACGCTGGACGCTGCTGTCCCTCGCGGGGCTCGGCTACGGGGTGGCCACCCTGATCTGCGCCTTTGCCTTCTGGCGGGCGTATTGAGAGGGCCTGCCGGAAATTTTTTCCCGCCAGACCCGTGGCTCACGCAGCGGCGCAACCTCAGTAAACCGGTGCGCCTGAGGTATCTTCCGCACCACCACCGCCACCGCTTGCTTTTTCCGCGGTCTTTTCCATGCCTTCGCCCGCCATGCGCATGTCACGGCCAAGGCCGATGAAGGTGTTACAGGAGCTGGAGAGCAGCGCGGCGGCGGACAGGGCGATCAAAATGGTCGTTTTCATCACGCGTCTAGTTAACCCAAAATCAACGCCCGGCAAGCGGATATTGTAAGGTTTTATTAACAAGCGCGATCCGCGCCTGCTTTGCCTGGCCGTTCACGCCCCCTGCTGCTGGAGCGCGTGGAAGACCCGGATGGCCGCGTAGGCGTCGTTTGCCGCGTAGAGAAGCTGCCGTTCGTTGAGCTCCCGCGCCGCCCAGTTGGAGGTGGTGATGGCCTTGGACTTGTCCAGCCTGCGGTTGAACAACATGGCCACGGCGGAAGTGGCGCCAACCGTGTTGCGGTAGCCGAGTTGGCGGAACGAGCGGCCGAGATCCACCACCGAGGCCGGCCGGATGCCGAAACGCTGCGAGATCTGCTGCAAGTCTCCCTTGAGATCAAAACCGATCTTGGTGAGCCGCGCGGAGACCAGCAGCTCGATGATCGCATCCTGGCTGCCGCTGACGTGCGCGTGGAAAATGAAGGCCTTCTCCACGGTGGCGAACTGCAACACGTGCGGCCCCTCGGACTGCTCGCCTTTGCGGAAAGTCGGTTTCGACTCGGTGTCAAAACCCACCACCTCCGCCCGCATCAACTCCTCGCAGGCGAGCCGCGCCTGCCGCTCGCTGGAGACCACGAACACATCCTCCAGACTCAACCCGGCAAACGGCTCCATCGTGGCGATTTCCGTCTTGGCTGGCGGTGTTTTCGGGGCGGGACTCATGGGATACTCAACGGCGGGCTCGGATCCTCCGCCAGCCGGGCGGGCTTGGCAATATTTCGTTGAATCCCGGCCCGGGGCATTGCCAAATCCACCGCCGGAATCCATGGTGCCCAAGCTTCCCACCCCACAGACCTCATGAAAATCACCTGGTTCGGACACTCCGCCTTCCGCCTCGACTTCGACGGCCACGCCGTGCTCATCGATCCCTTCTTCACCGGCAATCCCGCCTTCACCGGCGATGCCGAAAAGGCCGCGCAAGGCGTTTCCCACATCCTGCTCACCCACGGCCACAGCGACCACGTTGGCGACACGGTGGCCATCGCCCGCAAAACCGGCGCCAAGGTCGTCGCCAACTTCGAGATCTGCATGTGGCTCGCCGGCCAGGGCGTCGGGAACATCGATCCCATGAACCTCGGCGGCACCACGGCGCAGGACGGCTTCAGCGTGAGCCTGGTGCGCGCCGAGCATTCGTCCTCCGAGCAGAACATCCCGCTCGGCAATCCCGGCGGCATCATCGTCAGCGCCCCGGGCCAGCCGGTGGTCTATCACATGGGAGATACCGACATCTTCGGCGACATGGCGCTCATCCATGAGTTATACCAACCGGAAATCGCCATGGTTCCCATCGGCGACCGTTTCACCATGAGCCCGCGCACCGCGGCGCTGGCCGTGCAACGATTCTTCAACCTCAAGGCGGTGATCCCCTGCCACTACGGCTCGTTCCCGATCATCGAGCCGGATGCCGGCGCGTTTGTGAGCGCGATGCAAGGCCACGCCACCCGCGTCATTGTTCCGGAAAAAGGCGTGGCGGTGGAGCTTTGAGCAGGCGCTGGTTTTGTGCTGGCGGCCCATGACCCGCGCGGCATGCTCGCCGCGAATCATGGGTTACCGCACTTCTCCCGCAGACCTTGAAGGTATGCCGCCCGGCGTGCCGCACATCATCGGCAACGAGGCTGCCGAGCGCTTTTCCTTCTACGGGATGAAGGCGGTGCTGGCCGTCTTCATGGTGCACTACCTGCACCTCATGGACGGCCGCGGCGCGGGTGGCATGAACGAGGCCGAGGCCACGGCGAACGTCCACTTCTTCAACGGCGCGGTCTATCTGACGCCGCTGCTGGGCGCGCTGCTATCGGACATTTTCATCGGCAAATACCGCACCATCATCGCCCTCTCGCTGGTCTATTGCGCCGGCCACGCGGCACTCGCCGGCATGGGCTTGTTCGGGCACTCGCCATGGTGGCTGGCCGCGGGGCTGGGCCTGATCGCACTGGGCTCCGGTGGCATCAAACCCTGCGTCTCCGCCCATGTCGGCGATCAGTTCGGCGCGCGCAACGCCCACTTGCTGCCGCGCATTTTCAACTGGTTTTACTTCGCCATCAACCTCGGCGCCTTCCTCTCGATGATGCTCACGCCATGGCTGCTCGAATGGCATGGCCCGCACTGGGCCTTCGGCGTGCCCGGCGTGCTGATGGCGCTGGCCACGCTCGTCTTCTGGATGGGCCGCCGCCGCTTCATCCACGTGCCCGCCGCGGGTCCGCGCTTCTTCCGCGAGTTGTTCAAGGGCGGCGGCCTTGTCGTGATGCTCAAACTGCTGCCGCTCTATCTATTCGTGGCCATGTTCTGGGCGCTCTTCGATCAGACCGGCTCCACCTGGATCTTCCAATCGCAGGACATGGACCGCCATTTCCTCGGCTTCGAGTGGCTGCCCTCGCAGATCCAGTCGCTCAACTCGGTCTTCGTCCTCACCTTCATCCCGCTGTTCGCCTACATCGTCTATCCGCTGGGTGACCGCGTGTGGAAACTCTCGCCGCTGCGCAAGATCGGCCTCGGCCTGTTCATCATGGTCGGAGCCTTCGCGCTCGTCGCGCTCATTCAGCAGTGGATCGATGCCGGCCAGCGCCCCAATATCATCTGGCAGATCCTCGCCTATGCGCTTCTAACCGTAGCCGAGGTGATGGTTTCCATCGTCGCCCTTGAATACGCCTACACCCAGGCACCCAGGACGATGAAGTCGCTCATCATGTGCTTCTATCTCGCCTCGGTGGCGGTCGGAAACTTCTTCGTCGCCGGGGTGAACCACTTCATCCAGATCCCGGACAGCGCAGCCATCCAGCGCGAGGAAGCCACCGCGAAGCTGCCGGCGAACTGGCGCAAGGACCCGCGCACCATCATGCTGCCCGGCCACGACGGCATCACCGGCACGGCGGATGATCTCATCCAACGTCTGGCCGACGGCGTGCCAACGGCGCTTGAGCTGCCCGGCCAAACCAGCTTCGAGCAAGCCGCGGCCGTCATCGAGGAGATGACGCAGGCCAATGGCGGACGTTTCCCCGATGAAACATCCGCTGCCGCGAAACTCGCCGGATTCC
>RPOS01000038.1 GCA_003820635.1 Verrucomicrobiaceae bacterium
CCTCATCGCCGTCAAGGAAACCCTCGGCGACGCCTGGCTCAACAACCGCCGCTACCGCTTCGGCGCCTCCGCCCTCCTCAACGACCTGCTCCGCCAGCTCGAAACCCAGCGCACAGGAGCCTATCAGGCACCTTGGGCTTTCTCGGAGGACTCCAGCGGTTACTGACACTTTGACCAGTTGATGGAATCACCCGATCCCCACCCGCAGATCCCGCGCACTCCATAACAAACCTGCTGCCGGTTTGCCGCTCCCCCGCAGCCGTCTTGCGCCATCCTTGCGCTTCGATGTGAACCGGTCCCGCGCCAACTCAAAAGCCTCGTTCACGAACGTCTTGCTGCCAATCACCGCCCCATCGGTGAAATACCTCACCCGGCAGCGCAGCATGGCCGCCATGTCCAGATCCGGCAGCGCCGTCTCGTTGTCCGCGCTTTCCAACAAATCGGCCGTGTTCTTGGTCACCGGACCCCGGGATTGCACCTGCGCGTGCCCGCTCTTCCTTTGCAGCTCGATGCCCATCAATCGACGATACAAACGCGAAACCTCACGCCACTTCTCCGCCTCGAATCCCACGCCCTGATCGCAAAAATACGCCCGCACCAAGCCCTCGCGCGCCTTCTTCCCATTTCCCTTCGCCCCACCGCCCATCGCTTCCCCATAACTGCTCCATCGGTAGTCTGCCGGATCCTCCACCATCCCCGCACGCAAGGGATTGAGATCGATGTATGCCGCCATCGTCCGTGCCGCCACGCCGCTTTCCACGATCACGCTCTTGAAACGCTCCTCCCACAGCGTGCCCGTCCGCGAATGGATGCGGTTGAACCAGCGCGTGAAACGGATCAGCAACCCCTTCATGAACTCGCTCAGATCATGCATCCGGTAAGTGAAACGCGCATGAATCCTTGCAACCACCACCGCCTCTTCTACCACCCCCGCGGAAACCTGCCGTCGCGCCTCCTCCAATTCCGCCGCCACTCCCGCCACAAAAGCCTCGGAATACAGTCCGGAAAGCCGTTTCAGCAACTCCCCGTCCGAAAGCCCTTCTTCCGCCATCGGCGGCACCTCCAGCAGCAGGTGGAAGTGGTTGGACATCATGCAGTAGGAAAGAACCCGGCAGCCCGAGAAGTTCTCATACATCCGCAAATACATCCGGAACGCCTCGCATTCCCGCTCCCCAAACACAAAGCGCCGGTCCACCACCCTTGAAATGCAGTGGTAAATCACCGGTTTCGAGGACGAATTCTGCCAATTTGCCAACCACCGTGCCTTGCGCATGTCGCAACACTACCACCGCCAGCCCAGATGCCAAGAAGGTTCTTGTTAATTTATCTGTCACCTTATGCGATCGGTTCAATGTAATAAAAGCGCGCCACCACCGCCCCGGTGGTGCCTATCGTGAATTCCGTGAACCGTGCTGCGCCGTCCACCACATATTCATGCGTGCTGAGGACGAATTGGCGGTGCGGGACTTCGTGGCAGACGGCGGTGAAGGCGTTGGGGCGGAGCGGGCCGAGGGTGGGACGGTGGAATTTTTCGTAGCGGGCGAGAAAGGCGTCCCAAGCGGCGGTGAGGATTTGCCAGAGTGGCGAGGCGCGGGGGCGGCGGGGTTGGGAGATGGACGGCACGACGTGTGTTCATGAGAACATTTTTGTGCGGGGCAAGAATGGGGCGGGATGGTTTGGACAAGGGGATGGTCAGCCGCACCGCGACTTGATCCGGCTTGCCGCGGAGCACGATCTCGAAAATGCTCGCGAAATCATGGATCGCGTTCTGGATGCCATTAGCCACTGGAATCATCATGCCGCAGCCAACGGCATTCCGACCGCCACGGCTGGCATGGTTGCCGCCCAACACCACCTCACCATCTAGCAGCCATGCCCTCCAAAAAATCCACCGCCCGCGAACTGCTCTTCGGCGACCTTTGGGAATTCGATCCCGCGCCGGAATCCGCGCCCGCCCACATTGCCGCCCGCTACGGGCTGTTCATCGGCGGCAAAATGGTAACGCCGAAATCGCGCAAATACTTCGATTCCATCTCGCCGCGCGACGGAAAAAAACTCTCGGAAATCCCGCTCGCCAACGCCGCCGACGTGGATGCCGCCTATCAAGCCGCCGCCATCGCCTTCAAGTCATGGAGCAAACTCCCCGGTGCCGAACGCGGTAAATACCTGTTCCGCATCGCACGTCTCTTGCAGGACCGCTCGCGGGAGTTCGCCGTGGCCGAGACGCTCGACGGCGGCAAGCCGATCACCGAGTCGCGCGATTTCGACCTGCCGATGGCCGCCGCGCATTTCTTCTATCACGCCGGCTGGGCGGACAAGCTCGACTACGTCGCGCCCGGCCGCACGCTCGCGCCGCTCGGCGTCATCGGCCAGGTGATCCCGTGGAATTTCCCGCTGCTGATGTTGGCATGGAAAATCGCGCCCGCTCTCGCCACCGGCAATACGGTGGTCATCAAACCCGCGGAAACGACCTCCATCACCGCGCTCAAATTCGCCTCCATTCTAACGGATGCGGGACTGCCGCCCGGCGTCATCAACATCGTCACCGGCGCTGCGGAAACCGGAGCCGCCGTGGTCAGCCATCCGCTCGCCGCCAAGATCGCCTTCACCGGCTCCACCGAAGTCGGAAAATCCATCCAGCGAGCCCTCGCCGGAACCGGTAAAAAGCTCACCCTCGAACTCGGTGGCAAGGCCGCCAACATCGTTTTTGATGACGCCCCGCTCGACCAGGCTGTCGAAGGCATCGTCAACGGCATCTTCTTCAACCAAGGCCACGTCTGCTGCGCGGGATCACGTCTGTTGGTTCAGGAAAGCATCGCGAAAAACATCCTCGCCGGCCTCAAGCGCCGCCTCGCCACTCTGCGCGTCGGCGATCCGCTCGACAAGAACACCGATGTCGGAGCTATCAACTCGAAGGAACAACTCGCCAAGATCCGCGAGCTCGTGCAAAGCGGCATCGACGAAGGAGCGGAGATCCACCAACCCGCCTGCAAACTCCCGCGCAACGGCTTCTATTTCCCGCCCACTCTTTTCTCCGGAGTTTCCCAAAGCCAGCGCATCGCCCGTGAGGAAATCTTCGGTCCGGTGCTTTCCATCCTCACCTTCCGCACGCCAGACGAAGCCATCGAAAAAGCCAACAACACGCCCTTCGGCCTCAGCGCCGGCGTCTGGACCGACAAGGGCTCCAAAATCCTCATGATGGCCTCCCGCCTCAAGGCCGGCGTCGTTTGGGCAAACACTTATAACAAATTCGATCCCTCATCCCCCTTCGGCGGCTACAAGGAATCCGGCTTCGGCCGCGAAGGCGGCAAACACGGGCTGCTGGATTACGCTTCGCTAAAGACACAAGACTTCAAGACGCAAGACGCAAGATGAAGAGATCCGGTGCAGCCGTCCCGTCCAAGCCCGGTGCATGCTCTTTCTCTTGAGTCTTGAAGTCTTGCGTCTTGTGTCTCTCCTCCATCACTTAACTCGCCATGACCCTTAAAATCACCAAAACCCCAAAATGCTACGTCGGCGGAGCCTTCATCCGCTCCGAGTCCGGCCGCGTGGCGCCTCTAACAGACGATGCCGGGCACTTCCTCTGCAACATCCCGCTGTGCACGAAGAAGGACCTCCGCAACGCCGTGGAAGCCGCCGCCAAGGCCGGTGCCGGCTGGGCGAAACGCACGCCCTATAACCGCGCGCAGATCCTTTATCGCCTCGCCGAAATGATCGAATCACGTGCTGCGGAAATGGCAGCCGTCACCAGTGACAATGAAGTCCGCGCCACCATCGAGCGCATCGTCCACTTCGCCGGTTGGGCGGACAAATACGAGCAGATGCTCGGCAGCGTCAACCCGGTCGCCACTCCGCATTTCAATTTCACCGTCACCGAACCGGTCGGCATCGTCGGTATTATCGCACCGGAGGATGCGCCGCTGTTAGGACTCCTCACCCTCATCCTCCCCGCCATTACGGCCGGAAACTCCGTGGTCGCCCTCGCCTCGCGCAAATCCCCCTACCCTTCCATCCTGTTAGGCGAAATGCTCACCGTGAGCGATCTGCCCGGAGGCGTGGTCAACCTGCTCACCGGTGACCGCAAGGACATGCTATCCACCTTCGCCACCCACGAGCACCTCCGCGCCGTTTCCGCCGTGGCGGACAAGGCGGATGCCACGATCCTCCAGCAAGGCGCGGCGGAGAGCGTGAAGCGCGTGAAAATCCACAGCCCGGACAGCGACTGGTTTTCCGACGCGCACGACTCGCCCTACGCCATCCGCGATTTCACCGAAGCCAAAACCGTCTGGCACCCGATCGGTGCCTGAATCCACCATTATGAAAACGCCGCTGTTCCTGTCACTCGCGCTGGCCGCCTCCGCCGCGGCTGAAAAACCCAACATTGTTTTTCTCTTCTCGGATGACCACGCCCTGCAGGCGATTTCCGCCTATGGCGGCCGCTTCTAGGACATCGCGCCGACGCCCAACATCGACCGCATCGCGAAGGATGGCGCCATCTACGAGCGTTCCTATTGCACCAACTCCATCCGCGGCCCCTCGCGCGCCAGCATCCTCACCGGCAAGCACTCCCACATCAACGGCTACATCGACAACACCAACCGGGAGTTCGACGGCCCGCAGCCGCCGGCTTGCCTATTCCGGAGGACAACCAGGGCCGCAGCCTGCGGCCCGTCTTCAAGCACGACGGAGTCGCCACCAGCCGCCACAAGCTGTTCCATCTGCCCCGCACCAAAGAATGGCAACTCTTCGACCTGCAAACCGATCCCCGGGAAAAGCGCAGCCTCCATGACGATCCCGCCAGCGCCGGGCTGCTGGCGGAAATGAAGGTCCTCTATCAGGAAATGCGCACTTATTACAAAGTGCCCTGAGCGGGGAAGGAATGAGCGCAACAAGCATGCAGGAAACCCGGTGATTTTTCATGGTTTGCATACCGCTTTTCGGATTAATTATCCCCATGTCCGAATCCTCCGCGCCCGCTCCGCAAAAAATCCCCGCTTCCGCCAGGGTGTTCATCGTGCTGGCGGTCCTCGCGCTCGTCCTCGGCGGGCTGTGGTGGTGGTACAACCGGCCGATCCGCCCGGTGGAGCTCAGCGCACAGGAAAAGGCCGTGGTGGAGCAAAAGGTCGAGGCGATCCAGAAACCCGCCGAGCCGGGTTATGAAAAAGGCTCCAAGGAAATCATCCTCACCGAGCGCGAGCTCAACGGCCTGCTCCACCAAAACACCACGCTCGGGGATTCGCTGGAGTTCGAGCTCGTCACCAATGCCATCCACGCCCGCATCGAGTTTGATCTCGATCCCGGGCTCCCCATCGTCGGCGGCAAGCGCCTCAAGGCCCGCGCCCGTTTTCTCGTGAGCGGAGACCCCGGCAGGGCGGCGCTCATCCTCGACGACCTCACCGTCTGGGGCGTCTCGCTGCCAAACGACTGGCTGGGCGGCATCAAGGGCCAGGACCTGTTAGGCCAGGCGCTCGGCGGCGGAATCGGCGGCGTGGAGGAATTCAAGGTCGAGCGCGGGAAGCTGCTCATCCGCCTGGCGGAGTGACTTGCGGGAAATTTACCCTCGCTTTGAACGAATCCCGCCCTAAACCCCGTATTTCGAACCGCAAGCATCCCCAAGCCATGGCCCGCCGCGCAAGCTCCCGCCCCAATCCCGGCATCATCCTCGGTGCCGCAGCCGCCATTGCCGTCGCCCTTTTCGCCGGCAAATCACTGCTTGGCAAAAAGTCCTCCTCCTTCGGCGATGTTCCGCAATTGCAGATCGAAAACCTCCTCGAAAACGGCAACAGCCTGCGCGGTGACGAATATGTCGTGGAAGGCCAGGTGGACGAAAAACTCCACTGGACCAGCGACCACGGCCAAGTGGTCAGTGTGCGGGTGGCCACACCCGGCGGCGATGAATTCATCGGCATCGAGATTCCACCGGAGCTGAGCGCCCTCAACATCGACATCCGCCAGAGATACGCCTTCAAGGTGAAGTTCCGGCAGGGCGGCATCGCCGTGGCCACCGGCATCAACCGCCTTTGATTTTCCAACAACCGCGCCTCATGAAATTCCGGTTCATTCTTTCACTGCTGCTCGCCGGTCTCGCCCACGGCCAGATTTACACCCCGCCGCCCGCGCAAGCTCCGGCTGCTCCTGCCACGGACACCGCCGCCGCCCCGGCCAATGCGCCGGCCGCCAGCCCGCTCGGCCAGGAAATCCCGATGCTCGATCCCTCCGCCGAAACCATCACCGTGGGCGGCGTGGTCATTCCGCTGGGTGATAACCGCCTGCTCAAGGCGCGTTTCGAGAAATACCTCAGCCAACCGCCGGAGGATGACGAAGCGGCCACCCGCTACCGGGAAACCATTCAGGAAATCCTCGCCACCATTTCACCCTTCCGCGCCGAAGGTCCGGACCTTTACGCCGCCTTCAAGCTGCTGCCCACCGCCACCGCCTACCCCGGAGATGCCAACCTCTGCGGCTCGCTCGCCGAGGCCATCTACATGGCCATGCTCGCCAAGCGCGACGTTTCCAGCCTCAGCAAGCTCAACCAGACCATCGAGGAGGAAAAGCGCGCCATCATCTCGGATGGCGACTGGAAGGCCCGCCACGAACGGCAGCAGGATCTCAGCGAAACCAAATCCGCAGGCGGCGGAAAGCCCGACTCCAAGAAGTCGGAATCCAACAACCAGCAGGCCGCAGGCGCCGGGACCAATTCGCTCAAATACGCCGAGACCCTGCGCCGCATCGGCGAAATCGAAGCCCTCAAGAAAGCAAACATCGCCCGCACCGAAGCCCAGACGCTGCAAACCAAGGCCCAATACCAGGTCAACATGATCCAGTGGTTCGTCCAGCGCCGCTACGAGCACGTGCTGATGGCCGCCCGCTTCTACAATCAGATCTGGAAGGACGGGGACTCCGCCCTGCGCATCGATGAAAACTCGGATGTCTCCAAGCTCTTCTCCCAGTCCGTTGGCGTGAGCCCCACCGTGTCCTCGCTGGACGCGCTGTCCAACGAGGCCATCCGCGAGGTTTCCAAATACGTCGAGGCCTTCGACCTCATGCTCGCGCGCGACGAACTCCACTCCGCATCCCAACGCCTGATGGAAGCCTTCGCGCTGGGTGAATACCTCGCGCCCGTCGCCACCCTGCCACTGGAGAAAAAACGCCGCATCGCCGATTACGTCCGCGACCTTCACGAGCTCTACAGCGCACTCCAGGCGCGCGACTACACCAAGACCAAGGAGCTCGCGGACCGGCTCAAGTCCGCCGCACGCGATTTCCCCTCGTCCAAGGTGGACAGCGCCATCGCCGCATACACCCTCGCCTCGGACCTGGCCATCGGCGAGGCCAAGGCACATCTGTTAGGCGGCGATTCGGAAAAAGCCGCGGAGAAAATCAAGGTCGCCACCGAGATCTGGCCCACCAATCCCAAGCTCGAAGAATTCCGCAACCTGGTGGACAGCTCCGGCGGCCTCATCACCGTCCGCAACGACTTCGACCGCCTGCTTTCCGAAGGCAACTTCCGCGAGATCGCCCGCCGCCAATACGAGATCGCCCCCGCCATCCAGGGCGATGCCACCCGCGAGGACGCCTTCAAGCAGATCATGGCCAACCTGATGAAAATCGAGGCCGCGCTCGGCAAGGCCGCCGAGTTTGGCAAGGTCGGCCAGAACTACGCCGCATGGGAACAACTCGCCGAACTGCGCGAGCAGTTTCCCGATGATCCCAAGCTCGGCCGCGAACTCGAACTGCTGGCACCGAAGGTGGCGGATTTCACCAAGGCGCTCGACACGGCGCGGCAGTTTGAAAACCGCCCGGACAAACAAACCGGCTCCGCGCTTTCATGGTATCTCAAGGCCCGCTCCATCCACCCGCAAAGCAAGCTCGCCGCGCAAGGCGTCAAACGTCTCGTGCGCGAAATCCTCCCCGCCGCGGACTCCGCAGCGAAGGGAGAAGCCGGCACTCCATGAGCGGCCCCACGGCCGGGATCCACAGGATTCCAGACGCAGACGGATCGCCACTTGCAGGTATGGAGACCGCAAACCCCGGTGCGGATTGGCGAAGCGTTCGCAGCTGGTATAAGCCAGAGTATCAGCGAGGCCTTTTTGGAGCCGGGCAGGCGGGATTGCCTGCGGCCAAAAAGCTTCCGCGTGGAGAGCTTTTTGGAGTCGGGCTGGCGGGATTCGAACCCACGACCCCTACACCCCCAGTGTAGTGCGCTACCAGACTGCGCTACAGCCCGCTTTGTGAACGGGCGGCAAGGCAAACAGGGGAAATGCGGGTTGGCAAGCACGGAAAATCGTGAGATTCCATGCGCGCAATGAAGCGCATCAAGACGGCGATCGTGGGGGCCAGCGGGTATTCGGGCATGGAGTTGCTGCGCCTGCTGCTCGGGCATCCGGGGGTGGAACTGGTGGCGGTGACCTCGCGGCAGGAGGCGGGCAAGGCGCTTGCAGAGGTGTTTCCGCGCTTTTGCAAGGCACCTGGCTCGGAGCTCGCATTCATGGCACCGGATCCGGATGAGATCGCGGCGACTGGCGCACAGGTGGCGTTTCTGGCGCTGCCACACGGGGTAGCGGCGGAGATTGCGCGCGCACTGCTGGAGCGCGGGCTGCGGGTGATCGACCTGAGCGCGGATTTCCGGCTGAACGATGCGGCGGTCTATCAGGAATTCTACTGCCATGCGCATCCGGCACCGGATTTGCTGACGGAGGCGGTTTACGGCCTGCCGGAAATCCGCGCGGAGGAAATCACGGCCGCGCGGCTGGTGGCCTCGCCGGGGTGCTATCCGACGAGCGTCCTGCTGCCGCTGCTGCCACTGCTGCGAGAAAAGCTGATTGATACGACGAGCATCGTAGCCAACTCGATGAGCGGCGTGAGCGGCGCGGGCCGCAAGGCGGATGTCTCACTGCTGTTCTGCGAGTGCAACGAAAGCGCGCGCGCCTATGGCGTGCCGAAACACCGCCATCTCTCCGAAATCGAGCAGGAGCTCTCGCTCGCCGCCGGTGAAACGGTGGTCATCAGTTTCATCCCGCACCTCATTCCGGTGAACGCGGGCATCGCCACCACCACCACGGCGAGGCTGCGCGAGGGAGTGTCGCCGGATGCCATCGGCGCGGCTTTGGAAAAGGCCTATGCGGGCGAGCCCTTCGTGCGGCTGCTTGGCAAGGGTGGTTGCGCGGATACGAAGAACGTCACGCGCACCAACTTCATCGACATCGGCTGGCACCACGATCCGCGCACGGGCCGGGTGATCCTGACGAGCGCCGAGGACAATCTCGGCAAAGGTGCCGGCGGCCAGGCGGTGCAGAGCTTCAACCTGATGTTCGGATTTTCCGCGACTGATGGATTGCAAAATTTTTGACGGCGCATCACGCTGCCGCGCTTTCCCTCCCTTTCCATGGACTTTCCGTTCACACGCATCAAAGGCGGCGTCGGCGCGCCGCAGCGGTTCCTCACCAGCGCGGTGAGTTGTGGCATCAAGAACCCGGCCGCGGACCGCCTCGATCTGGCCTTGATCTATTCCGAAGTGCCGTGCAGCTCGGCGGGCACTTTCACCACCAACCGCGTGAAAGCCGCGCCGGTGCGCGTGTCGCAGGCCAACCTGCGCAAGGGCAACATCCGCGCCATCATCGCCAACTCCGGCAACGCCAACGCCTGCACCGGCGTGCAGGGGATTCACGACGCCAACGCGATGTGCGATGCGGTGGCCAAGCCACTGCGCCTCAAGCGCTCGGAGGTGGGTGTCTGCTCGACCGGCGTGATCGGCCTGCCGATGCCGATGATGCGCATCGAGCCGAATTATGACGACTTGATCGCGCGCCTCGGCCCGAAGAACGGCGGCGATGTGGCCGCAGCCATCATCACCAGCGACACCCATCCGAAGGAAATCGCGATTTCCTTCGACCTCGGCGAGCACCGGGTGCGGCTTGGCGGCTGCGTCAAGGGCGCGGGCATGATTTCCCCGAGCATGGCCACGATGCTGTGCTTCATCACCACCGACGCGCACTTCCCCACCGAGTGCCTGCGCAAGGCGGTGCTCGAATGCGTGGAGGAAAGTTTCAACCGCATCACGATCGATGGCGACATGTCCACCAACGACACCGTGCTGGTGATGGCCAACGGCGCATCCGGCATGCCGCCGATCCGCCGCAATGGCAAACGCTGCAAACAATTCCGCCAGGCGCTTTGCTGGCTGATGCTGGAGCTGGCCAAGGCCGTGGTGCGCGATGGTGAGCGCGTCACGAAATTCGTGACCGTAAAGGTGCAGGGTGCCCGCACTTATCTCGATGCGAAAAAGGTGGCCGAAGCCGTCTGCAAGTCCGCACTGGTGAAATCCTCATGGAATGGCGGCGACCCGAACTGGGGCCGCATCATTCATGCCGTCGGCTACTCGCGCGCCCTCATCCGTGAGGAACTCATCGACATCCACATCGGCGGCAAGGCGGCCTGCCTCGGCGGCCTGCAGGCGGAAACGCCGATGGACGAACTGCGCGCCGCCGTTGCCGGGCCCGAGTTTGAAATCATCATCAACCTCAACCAGGGTGGCGCGGATTACACTATGTATTCAAGTGATCTCTCGCCCGAATACATCGACTTCAACCGCTCTGAATACGCTTACTGGAAACAGGCGCGCAAGGACGGGTTGGTGTGAGCGGGCCGCCGGGAATTCCGGCGCGGTTTGCTTGTGCCATCTTGCGTTTCCACCCGGTCGTTTCGCATTAGGCCGCTTGGCCCGCAGGCGGTTGGCACCCGGTGGTTTCGCAGCCGGTGGCAGCGCACCCGGCCGGTAGGCGGGGTTGCGCTTCGGCAGCACGGCCTTGGTGTCGGTTAGAAACTTTTTGATCAGCGCGTCGAGCAGCCTGCCCACGGCGGCATCCATGCTTTCCATCATGGCGGCCTAGGTGATGCTGCGTTGCGCGTCACCGGGTTTCACGCGGCCGCGGTATTTTTCAACCTAAAGTCCGCATTTGAAAACGGCGGATTTTGCGGATTATGAATGAGTCATGTTATTTTTCCATTTCACCTCTTGGGTGAAATGGCATGCTGAAATCCAACTTTAAATCTTTCCGTGTAATCCGTGAAATCCGTGGTAAAAAACCGTCGATCTGGGTTTTGAACTGCGGATTCCAGCTTCATGGTGGAAGCAGGGAATTTGAAAGGTGAATGGCATGGAACTTGCGGGCTCTGCGGGGACGATTCCTGCCACCACTCCGGCTTCATTCCGCCTGCGGCCGTGACGGCGTAAGGGCTAAGGCGAGCGGCTTGCCGCCGCGCAGCAATTTCACTTGGGTCGTTTCGCCCGGAACAAGATAAAAAAATGCATTGGCGGCATCCGCGTAATCGGAAATCTGCCGCGAACCAACCGCAAGCAAGACATCGCCAGGCAAAATGCCCGCCCCGGCGGCGGGTGAATCCGGCAATACGCGCACCACGCGCGGCGACTGGGATTCGGAGTGCAGGACGAGCCCGAGCCAACCGCGGACAAGCCGCCCGCCCTTGACAAGATCGCGCTGCACGCGGTGCACGGCCTCCGCGGGAATGGCATAGCCGGTATTGCCGCTGGCGGCACTCTGGAAAACGATGCCCACCACCCGGCCGCCGGGCTCCGTGAGCGCTGTTCCGGCCGGCGGCACGGCCCGGTCAAAATTGACCCGCAACAAGGCCAGCGGTAGGACCTTGCCGCCGATTTGTTTGATCCATCCGGTCGCCAGACACTTGACCGGACCACCGGCGGTCTCCGCCCGCAATGTGCTTCCCACGCAGCCCCGCGCATCGTCGAGCCACTCGGCGGTATGCGGAGCGGCCACCTCTTTTGTCTGGAAAAACCCCAGCCGCGTGACCGGATCATAGCCGATCAGGCGGACGGCAACCCTGCGGTTTCCCATGAGCAGTGAGGGATTCGCCGGGTTTGCGCCGGGGGCCACCACGGATACCAGAAGCGCATCGCGGTTGACCGGAACCGCAACCGATTCGCAGGCCCTGCCGTCCGGCAAGGGAGGATAACTCGCCAGCATGGGCTCATGCACCGCCAAAGGCTCGGCGTGGACGAGCTGGATGGTGGCTGCCAGAATCCACAAAATCATTCGTGCCAACCGGCAGCAAAGCGGGCGTCCCGGATTCTCCATTTCGGAAACCCCGGAGTTAGAACACCTGCTCGCCCACGCTGCCCTGAGTCGAAGGACTCAGGTCCAACTCGTCGAGTTGCTCGACGGGTGGAGCCGTGGGAACCACTTGGTAATTCACCGGTGAGGCCGGGGCGTTCTCAACATCCACTCCTTTCGGCATGAGGAAAAACGCGACGGTCACGGTGGCATACGCCAAACCCGCGCCGTAGGCCCATTTCGACGGACTCAAATCCGCAAACCAAGCCGATACCCGGTTGTAAAAACTCACCAGCCCGGATTTCTCCGCCGCCTGCTCGCGCTGGCGCTGATGGAATTCGCACAGAAAATCCTGCCAGTAGCCTTCCTCAGGACGCTCGTGGCTCTTGAGGGCAAGCAGGTTTTCAAGTTGTTCGACCGATGGTTTCACTGCGGTTGATGGTTAGGATTTACAAAATATCACCCCGCCAAGCAAGAGAAATTTTAAATTTTTTAAAATCTTTCATTCCAAGCGTCCTGAAGGGCGGACTGGAGCTGGAGGTGCGCATAGTGGAGACGCGACCGAATCGTGCCTTCGGATGTTTTGAGCACCTTGGCGATCTCCCCGTGGGACATGCCTTGGATATCAAACATCGTGACCACCATTCTGTGGGGTTCAGACAGCTTCTGCATGGCTTCGTTCAATTTTACCTGCAGCTCGTTGAGATTGGTCTGGCGTTCGGGATTGGCCTCGTGGGTGGAATCGATGAGCGCCGGATCCTGGTGGATTGCGGAATCCAGCTCATTGAGGCTGAGCCCGGAGCGGCGCTTGCGCTTCTTGAGGAAATTAAGCGTCAGGTTGACCGCGATCTGATAAATCCAGGTGTAGAACGAGGAACTGCCGCGGAAGCTTTTCAGCGATTGATAGGCACGGGCAAAGATCTCCTGCAGCAGGTCATGCGTGTCCTCCTTGTGGGAGGTCATGTGATAGACCAAGCCGTAGAGCTTGTCGCCATATTTGAGGATCAGGGCATCGAACGCGCGGGTGTCGCCCTCGCGGGCGCGCGTCACAAGGTCCTGGTCAGGGTCGGGGGGACGTGACTGACGGAACATTCGGGTGGGTGCGGGTGTGCAGCGCTTGCGAGCTTACACAGATGCCGGGGAGTGTAAAGGACTCACCAAGCTCCGGAAACCGGCCCTTTAGCCTAGCGCCACAGGTAGGACTGGCGGCTGGCCAGCTCCCGCCCGCCACGCCACACGCTGGCCCTCCAGGCCAGAACCTTGCCGCCTGTGAAATAGTCATCGCCGATCACCGCAAACTCGGCCACCCCTGAGTCATCCGACGCCGGAAACGCCTTGGTCATGCGTTTCACACGGCTGGCAGTGGCACCCTGCTGATATTCGAAAACCGCCTCCACCGGCCCCGTGCCGGCACCTTCGGGATCGTGCCAGACCAGCGTGTAATACTGGCCGAGCCGCTGGCGGCGCTCCGCCATGCTCACCGCCCCATGCAGCCGCCGCGCCTTCTCCATCCGCACCATCGGATCTTCGGATGCGCCGCGCCCCTGGTCGCTCAGCCGGAATTGTTTCACCACCAAGGTTTCCCGCGGGCCCGCGCAGGCACTGAGCAAAATAGCCGCCAGAATGAGAATGAAACGTTGCACGCCGGGCATTCAACCACGGACCCAACGGGATTCAAGAACCATCCCGCCATCGCGGGAATTCAAAGCAAGCAGGGCCATGGCCCTGCTTGCTTTTTTGTGCCTGCGTCATGCCACGGCACCGGCCTCGCTCACCGCGCAGGGGCTTGCGCTTTTGAAGGGCGAAGGTGGAATGTTTTCGACGCCCGGGCTTCGTTGGTTAAACTCCCGCCATGGCGAAGGTGCTGGTGGGACTCTCGGGCGGCGTGGACAGCGCCGTGGCCGCAGCCCTGCTTGTGGAGCAGGGCCACGAGGTGACCGCCGGCTACATGAAGAACTGGATCAACGACGAAGGCATCCCCGGCGATTGCCCGTGGGAACAGGACATCGAGGACGCCCGCGCCGTGGCCAAAACCCTCGGCATCGAGTTCCGGGTGATCGACCTGATCGACTCCTACCGCGACCGCATCGTCGATTATCTCATCGAGGGCTACCGCTCCGGCATCACGCCCAATCCGGACGTGTGGTGCAACCGCGAGATGAAATTCGGCATCTTTCTGGATTACGCGCTGGCGCAGGGCTTCGAATTTGTGGCCACCGGGCACTATGCGCGGCGCCGCACTCTCACAGACGGCTCCTCCGCCATCCTGCGCGGCGCGGATCCCAACAAGGACCAGAGTTATTTCCTGGCGCTGATGACGCAGCGGCAGGCGGCGCACGCGCTTTTCCCCACCGGCGAGATGCTCAAGCCGGAAGTGCGCGAGGTGGCACGGCGCTTCCATCTTCCAGTGGCGGAAAAAAAGGACAGCCAGGGCATTTGTTTCCTCGGCCAGGTGAAAATGAGCGATTTCCTCCGCCACTACCTGCCGGATTCGCCGGGAGAAATCGTCGATGTTTCCGGCAAGGTGCTCGGCGAACACCGCGGGCTGCACCTTTATACGCTCGGCCAGCGCAAGGGGCACGGCGTGGCTTCCCCACGCGAGGGCATGGCCTACGTGGTGGTGGGCAAGGATCCGGAGAAAAACCACCTCATCGTCGGCTGGGACAACCCGGATGCGGCGGGGCTTTACACGCGGGAATGCACCGTCGGCACGCTCTCGGCGATCAACGAACCTTTCGATGCGAAACGCCTCATCGAAGCCCAGCCGCGCTACCGGGCGAAGGCGGAGCCGGCACTCATGGAGCCGCTGGATGGCGGGCGCGTCCGCCTGCAATTCCAGCGCCCGCAGCGTGCCATCGCACCCGGCCAGATCTGCGCCTTCTACGATGGCGGCCGCCTGCTCGGCGGCGGGGTTTTCGAGAGTCACTCCGCGAGGATCTCGGAGAACTTCTCCGCTCCCTGAATCTCCAAAGTGGTCCATGGCCTGCCGGCATCCGCCAGCGCGCGGGACAGGGGCGAGGGAGTAAGATCCTCCCGCTCCGCATGGCGCAGGGCAGCCACCGTCGCCAGCGGATCGAGCCGGTTGAGCGGATACATGGCATAGCCCGCGCCGATGTCCACGCCGTCGCTGGCGCGCATTTCGAAATGCAGGTGCGCCGGATAATAGCCGTTCGAGGTGCCGACGGTGCCGATTTTCCCACCGCGCGGCACGAGTGCCCCGCGGGCCACGTCAATGCGGTCGAGATGCGCATACATCGAGTGCAGCGTGCGGCCATCCGGCGCGCCGTGGGCGATGACGACGAGTTTTCCCCAGCCAGGCGAGGGTTCGCCGGCATAGAGCACCAAGCCATCGGCGGTGGAAAACACCGGATCACCGAGATCCGTGTCCATGCCGCCGATGCCGTTGAGGTCGTCGCCGGTGTGGCGTCCACCACGTTTTTCGTTCATTTCCCAGAACTTCTGGGCGTTGTAAACGAGTCCGCCGTGCTCCGAGCCCAGCGGCGGATCAAAGCGCGTGGCCCGTGGGATTTGCGCGGTCTGCCATGCGGAAAGAAAATGAAAGCGATGATCCGGCGCGCCGCCATCCGGCATTCCCAAAGGCGCGTCCGCATCCTGGAAGCCGATGCGCTCGACGGGCGGCTTTTCACCCATGCGCCACAGCACCACGCCCACGATCCCCGCAGCGGCGGCAAGCGTGAGCAGCATCAGCAGATTGGAGGTGGACGTCCGCACGGCTGCAAGCATGCGAAACACCACTCCAACAATCAAGCCAGCTGTCTCAGGCACCTTTTTGCGCTTGCGGGCCAGCGTCCCGGCCGGTGGAGTGACGCCCGATGACGCGCTTGTGGCAAATGCCCAAAGGATGGATCGCGGCCTGGCTGCTGCTCGCGCTTGGCTGCGCCCTGGCGACGGCGGCGTCCGCCCAGCAGGTGAAGGTGAATTTTGCGGACGGCTTTGATTTCCCGGTCGGCAAACCGAATGCCGACGGCTACTACAAGTCACGCGGCCTGCGTTTGCGCTCGCCCCAGCACTTTGGCGAGGACTGGAACGGCCGAGCCGGTGGCAACTCCGACATCGGGGATCCGGTCTATGCCATCGCGGATGGAGTTGTCACCTTCGCCCACAACGTCCGCGGCGGCTGGGGAAACGTGGTGCTCACCCGCCATGCCTACCGGGATCCCGCATCCGGCCAGGTGAAATACATCGACACCCTCAATGGCCACCTCGACCGCATGACGGTCAGGACCGGCCAGATCATCAAGCGCGGCGAGCAGATCGGCACCATTGGCACCAATTCCGGCATGTATCCCGCCCACCTCCATTTCGAGATCCGCTACAACATCCACATCGGCCTGCATCGCAACGTCGCCCCGGACACGCTCGAGCACTGGGCGGACCCCACCCAGTTCATCAACCGCTACCGCAAGCTCAACCGCGAGTGGCGGCCGGCGTCCATCCCCACCGGCACCTATCAGCCCTACGGCGGATACAAGGGGCTGTGACGCGGCGTTATTTTCCCGCGCCGAATGTCAGCTCCACTCCCCGGCGCTTCCACGCCTTGGTCACCTCCGTTTCGAGCTGTTCGAAAGTGCGCCCGTCCAACAGGGCTGCCAGCGCTTCCTCACCGGTGGTCCCGTCGCGCAGCGCCTTGAGGAATTGCTTGATGCGTTTGGCGTCGCCATCGCCATCCATCTGCAGGAAGTAATAGGTGATCAGCAACCCGGCCCCGTAATTCAACTGGGTTTTTTCCAGAAAACTCTGGTAACTCTGGAGCATGAAGGTTTTCAAGCCGGGCAGTTGGATCTCCGTGCCCAGCGCCCGGCCGCCATTGCCTTTCGAGCCGTATCCCGTGGCGTAGTCGATGATGTCCCGATGGTTGTTCCGCACGCTGTAAGCGCCGGAACGGTAGGGCGTCACGGCGATGTATTCGGCGATGCCCTCGGTGAACCAGCCCATGCCGCCCGGTTCGAAATAAGCCTCCGCCGTGAGCTGGTGAGTCAGTTCATGCGGAAGTGTCTTGCTGCTCTTGTCGCGGTCCAGCATGTAGCCGTCGCCCACCGGGCGGACCCCCAGGCTGGTGAGCGGCACCAGCACATGCGCATCCCTTCCTTGAAAAACCCCGGCGCTTGAGGGAGGGCCGCCGGCATCAACGTAATCATTGAATTTCTCGAACAGACGGATCTGGAGTTTCCCATCGGTTCTTTTGCCGCCATCCAGGCCGATCGGCAGCGAGCGGCAGAACAAATAGGTGGCTTCGAACATCACGGCAAAGCCCTTGACCACCGTTTTTGAAAGCCGGACATCACTCGTATAGCGGTAGTTCGCACTTTCATAAATGAAGCGTTTCTTCTCCGCGTCCTCCTCGACGACGGTGATCTCCGGATCCTCCCCGTATTTGATGCGGTCAGGCCAGGGAGCGTCGAAACTCAATCCGGGTTCTTGCAAACCAGCCGGATCCTGCGTTGTCGCGGCCTTGCCGGCATCCCCCTCATTTTCCTGGCTTCGGGCGAATTCGGCATCCGCGGCGCAAAGCTTGGCAAGCGGGAAGGGCACCTTGCGGCCGTCCTTCAGTTCGAGAATGACCGACTCACCCTCCATGCCGAGCATCCGCGCCTCGATGCTGCGGTCCCGAAGATCCGTCCACGACCGCATTTCGCCCGCATGGGCAAATCCGGCGAGAAACAACACATGAATGAGCAGGCGCATGACGTGAATGGCTGAATTGATCACCGTCTATTCCCACCACCGCCGGGAGTCGAAGGAAATTTCTCACCGGCCGGCATTCCACGGCGGAAAAAGTTGGAAAAACCGGCATCGCATCCATGATGCCGCCGCGACCCATGGAACAACCTGAAGAAATCATGCCTGTGGCGGAAGCCGCCGAAAAGCCTCCCGCCCCGGGGTGGCGTGAGGATTTAACCGTGCTGATGAAGGTGCGGCTGAATTTCTTCGTGCTCATCACCGCCTTCTTCGGATTCCTGCTCGCCTCGCGCGGCGCGCCTTTCGACTGGATGAGGCTCGTGCACACCATTCTCGGCACGGCCGCCGCCGCTTTCGGTGCCTCTGCATTCAACCAGCTCATGGAGGTGGATCTGGACGCGCGGATGAAACGCACCGCAGACCGGCCGCTGCCATCGCGCCGGATGGACCCGTTGGTGGCCTTCGGCATCGGCTGGGTGCTCTCCGCCATCGGCATCATCCACCTCGCCGTGCAGGTGGGACACCTCGCCGCCTATCTCACCGCCACCACCATCGCGATCTATGTGTTTGTTTACACACCCCTCAAACGATTCAGCTCCACCAACACGCTGGTCGGAGCCATTCCCGGTGCCATCCCGCCGGTCATCGGCTGGGTCGGCGCCGGCGGCCACCTCGGCTGGGAGGCATGGTTTCTCTTCGGCCTGCTCTTCCTCTGGCAGTTGCCGCACTTCATCGCCATCAACTGGCTCTGCCGCGACGAGTATGAATCCGTGGGTTACAAAATGTGGTCCAACGGCGATCTAACAGGGCGCAAAAGCGGCGCGCTCTCCGCCATCTTCTGCCTGGTGCTCGCGGCATGGTCGCTGGTGCCCGCGCTGCTGGGTTTCGCCAACCTGCTGTGGACCATCGCCGGCCCCTTGCTCGCGCTCATCATGATGGCGCTGGCGCTGAAGTTCTCGCGCGACGGCGAGCGCGCCTCGGCCCGCCGGCTGTTTCTCTACACCTTGCTATACCTGCCGGCCTCGCTGCTGGTGCTGGCACTCGCATGGAAGGTCCGCCCATGAGTGCCGCCACCGATCTGATCGCCTCCACCCGGAGGCTTTGCGACGCGCTCGGGGATCTGACCTTCGCCGCGCCTGTGGCCTGTGTTTACCGTCCACTCCAATACGCGTGGCGGCCGCATCAGCGCTATCTGGAACGCTATGGGCGGGGCCCCAAGCGCGTGGTGTTTCTCGGCATGAATCCGGGCCCGTTCGGCATGGCGCAAACCGGCGTGCCGTTTGGCGAGGTGGCCGCCGTGCGCGATTGGCTGGAAATCCATGAACCGGTGGATAAACCCGCCGGCGAGCATCCCAAGCGGCCCGTCGAGGGTTTCAACTGCACACGCTCGGAAGTGAGCGGCCGCCGCCTGTGGGGATTGTTCGCGGAGCGCTTCGGCACGGCGGACGCCTTCTTCAAGGATCACTTCGTGCTCAACTACTGCCCGCTGGTGTGGATGAGCGCGACCGGCGCGAATCTAACACCCGACAAGCTGCCCGCCGCGGAAATGGCACCGGTGGAAGATGCCTGCCTCGCCCACCTCGCGGAAGTCATCGGCCTGCTCAAGCCTTCTTTCCTGATCGGCATCGGCGGCTTTGCCGAGCAACGCCTGCTCCGCGCTGCGGAAACAAGCGGCAGCAAGGCCGCCATCGGCCGCATCCTTCATCCATCGCCCGCATCTCCTGCCGCAAACCGCGGCTGGGCGGAGGCGGCGTCACGCCAACTCGCCGCACTCGGCATCTGGTGAACGCCGCTCACTTGAGCGTGCCACGCAGCTTGCGCACCAGCCGCGCATCATCCCTGCGGCCCTCCCCTTCCAGCGCCGCGACCAGATTGTTGAACAGTCGCAACAACACCGTGCCCGGGTCTGCGGACTGGCGCAGCACATTGCGCTCCGCCCGGCCGATCTCCGGATCTTCTAACAGAGATGCCTGGAGATGCAGCCGGCCGCGATCGAAGCAATCGACGATGATCGGATAACCGTCCTCGTAAATGCGGCAGAGGAAATGCCCGGGAAAGTTCACCGCCTCCACCACGAGCTCGAGACGCCGGGCGACGAGTTGGAAAATCAAGGCAAGGCCCAGCGGGTTGGAGCGGCCCTCGGCAATGGCCCATGCGAGATCCGAGTTGCGCGGATCTTCATACCCGGCCTCGTTTCCAACCAGCCTTCCCTCTTCAAACAGAAAAGCGCGCAAATCATTGGCGCTGCCGACACCGGCTTCATCCGCCTCCTCCGCCAACAGGTCGAGCGCGTCGGAGAGCGGCTGGCGCAACGAGACCCCATCGTGCAGGAAATCCGAAATCACGCGCAGCAGTGCCTCGAAGGCCTCCCAATCCTCGCGCAGCGCCGCGGCTCCACCGCTGGGTGCCAGCCACTCGTGCTCCAATGCCGCGCGCCGGGCCGGGCGCAGCAATACCACCAGCACCTCGCGTTCGCTGTCACTCAGCCCGCGCGGATGCGTGGCGAGAAACTCACTCAGATCCCCGCCGCCGCACAGCGCCAGCCGCCCGGCCACGCGCGCACGCACCTCGGGCGTCTCGTCATCGAGCAGCCGCAACAGGGCGGCCAGTTCCTCAGGCGCAGGCGGCGCCTCATGCAGCGGTGAACTCAAAACGGAATCGCAGGGTGAGATAACATCGGATGGTGCGCGATACTGGGTTCGAACCAGTGACCCCCTCCGTGTCAGGGAGGTGCTCTACCACTGAGCTAACCGCGCGTTACCGTTTCGTCCGGGGCGCGGGAAGCTAGGACGGCGCCCCCCCGCGATGCAATCCCTTTTTCTGTGAAAAAAGCGAGGCGGGGGATCCGCAGATCCCCCGCCGTTGACCATTCCCTCACCGGAACCGCGGGGCGGCTGCCATTCAGGCAGGGCCGCCGCCGCAGTCCGTATGGGCATTGGAATTACTTCTTCTTGGCAGCCTTTTTCGCAGCCTTCTTGGCAACTTTCTTCACTGCCTTTTTCGCAGCCTTCTTGGCGGGGGCCTTCTTGGCAGCGGCTTTCTTGGCCGGAGCCTTCTTGGCAACCGTCTTCTTCACCGCTTTCTTGGCGGCTTTCTTGGCGCTTTTGGCAACCTTCTTCACCGCTTTCTTGGCAGCCTTTTTGGCAACCTTCTTGGCGGGGGCTTTCTTGGCCGCTTTCTTCACTGCCTTTTTGGCCGGGGCCTTCTTGGCAACTTTCTTCGCGGCTTTCTTTGCTGGTGCCTTCTTGGCAACCTTCTTCGCTGTTTTTTTCGCAGCCATGGTTTTGTGTCGTTGGAGTTCGCGTTCTATGTTTGTTTTCTCTTCCGGCGTTAACGTGCCGGCGGAGAGGATTGCGAGGAGCGCCTCACCGAGGCGTCCTCCAAAAGCGTTGGTCAGGAAATCGCGGGTCGCGCGCTGCACGATGAGCTCCTGCGAGTAAACAGCTTCATACACATGCGCCCTGCCTACCAGCGAGCGCTTCACCAGGTTCTTGCGCTCCAGGTTCTGCATCACGGTGAGCACCGTGGTGTAGGCCCGGTCTTTTCCATCAGGCAGCGTCTCATGAATCTCGGCCACCGTGGATGGTCCTTCATGCCACAGAACCGATAGGGCCTGTAGTTCGAGATTGGATGGTTGTGACGGCCTCGCCATGCTTTGTAAGCTCGTTGCTTGTGCACGATATGACTAGTAGTTCGGAGATCCGTCAAGTTGAAACGCATCGATTTTCAAGAAAACTTTAGCACCTCGGATGAGGTGATTTGCGATCTACGATGCAGGCCGTAGCACGCTGCGAGCGCTCAGTCTTGCGCGCCGCCGGATGCGGGGCGCGTGATGCGTGCATCGATCCGGTGCAATGTTTCCCAGAAGCGCTCGTCCACCGCATCACCGTTGAAGAGCACCTTTCCCTCGGTGGATACGATGACCATCGTTGGCAGTTTCCGCACGCGCAACTGGCGCGCGAGCGAGCCACGCTTCGGATCGATGAGCCATGCACCGCAAGCCTTGCCGGCATGAGGCTGGACCATGGCAGCGGCATCCTCCGGCAGCCCCGGCATGTCCGCGGGAACCAGCGATGCCACGGCCACTCCATGAGCGGAGAGACTCGCGGCAGTGGCGATGAAGTCCGGCATCGCATCACTGCACTCACTGCTCCATGGAGACCAGAAATGCAGCAGCAGCGCCTGTTTCCCCTTGATGAGCGTGCCAAGCGCCACGGCATCGCCACCTGCCAGCGGCGCGGGGCGGAGTGCCAAATCGATTTGAACGGCAGCCATCGACTCCTGCATGTGGAAGCGCTCGATGTGCGGGGCGTAGGCGGCGGCCTGTGCCGGACTGAGCCAGAAGGCCTCGGTGATGTGCCGCTTGAAGCCGGCCTTGTCCCCCTTGACCAGCGCGGCGACGGACTGGACGTATTCCACCACGGAGAGCCATTCCTCCTCCACGCTGAAGATGGCGGAGTCATCGAGATTGAAAACCGCGCGCTGCTTGAGGAACTCCGGCAGCAGGGAGGCAAGCGCGGCGTCATCACCCTTGTCCACCTGATAGAGGAAGCGCGCCTCGAGCATGGCCTGGGCGCTCACCCCTGCTTCGCGCGCGGCGGCGAGCGCCTGCTCGAATGCGGCGGGGGATTTCCTCTCGGAGAGGATTTTATCAAGCGCGTCCCGCCGCGCGTTGGCGGCGACTTCCGCGGCGACCGATTGCGGAGAGGGCGGCTCCGCCATCAACGCGAAGGGTGCGGCGATGATTGGCAGGATGAATGCAAGCGGACGCATGAGTTGTGAAAATGAAAGCCGCCGGAAGCGCAGCGGCTTGCGGCGGCGGTTGATGATTCGCTCAGCGAGGCGGGATGACCATCTTGCGTCCGAGCACCACGGTGTCGTTGGTCATTTGGTTGGCCTGCTTGATGGAGGCGATGGGCACTTTGTATTTGGAGCTGAGGCCGGAGAGCGTGTCGCCCTTGACGACGGTGTGAACGATGGCGGAGCCGTTTCCGGCAGGAGCAGCGGCGGGTGTTTCCACATCAGCGGGCGCGGGTGCCGCACTGCTTTCATCATAGGCCGCCGGCGTATCGTAAACCGGATTCACGGGCTGGGACGCGTAGGCATCTTCATGGCCCGCGTCCGGCGCGCCATAGGGATTGGAGGTGTCGTAGGTGTCGGCCTTCTGCGAAGCGCAGGAAGCAAGCGCGATGGCGATCACGGATGGGGCGAGGATGCGGATGGGATTCATGGCGGGATGGGAGTTGGTGTGTGTTGGCTCTGCGCGTCAACCCGCGGCGGGCACGCGCGTTTCATTAACGTGGCGGAGACCCTGCTTTATTCATTTTCATGCGCAGCGGAAGCGGAAAAATGCGGCCGCCGTTTCACTGGTGTGGCTAGCCAATGCTTCCAGCGTCTCGCCGCGCAGCGTGGCAAGGAACATGGCGGTGTCGTGCACGTAGGCCGGTTCGTTGCGTTTGCCGCGGTGTGGCTCGGGCGCGAGGTAGGGCGCATCCGTCTCCACCATGAAGGAGCCCGGCGGGCACTTGGGCGCGGTCTCGCGCACATCGCGGGCGCTTTTGAAGGTGACCACTCCGCCGAAGGAGACGAGCCCGCCGAGATCGAGCGCGCGCTTGGCGTTCTGCCAGGGGCCGATGAAGCAGTGGAACACGGCGCGCGTGCGCCTGTGGAATTCCTGATAGATCCCGAGCGCGTCTTCAAACGAGGCGTGCCCCTCGCGGTCACGGGTGTGGATGACCACGTTGAGGCCGCAGGCGGCGGCGAGTTCGAAATGCTGGCGCAGGAATTCCAACTGCCGCGCGCGGAATGTTTCCTCATCCCATCCATCCGGAGCCGGGTGGTAGTAATCGAGGCCGGTCTCGCCGATCGCGCAGACGCGCGGGTCATTGGTGAAGGCGGCGAGCTGGTCCACCGCATCGTCCGGCGCGTGATGGACGTCGCATGGATGGATGCCGATGCAGGCGTGCACCAGCGGGTGGTCCGCGAGGCGCAGGTTCGCCTGCACGTCGCCAAGCGATGTTGCGAGTGTGACCAGCCCGCCGACACCGGCATGCGCGGCGCGCTCGATGAGTGAAGCCGCTTCGTTTTCCGTAAAGCGGTGCGAGGCAAGATGGCAGTGGGAATCGATGAGCATGGCATTCAGCGGTGCAGCGCGGCGAGCAAGGCGGAGACTTTGTCGAAGTCCTTGATGCCGGGGGATATCTCCGCGCCGGATGCCACATCGAGTGCGGCGGGCCGCACCGTGGCGGCGGCGAGCGCGGCGTTTTGCGGCGTGATGCCGCCGGCAAGGATCAGCGGAATGGATGGATGGCGTGACTTGAAATCGAGCGCCGCATTCCAATCGAAAGTCTCGCCCGTGCCGCCATAGACGCCCGGTGCGTGCGCATCCAGCAGGATGGCATTTGCGCCGAATTCCGCCGCACGATCGAGATCCGCGATGGTCTTCACGCCGATGCCCTTGAAAAAAGACACGCCGTTTTCCTGATAGATCGCGGTGTCCTCCGGTGTCTCGTCGCCGTGGACTTGGACGACATCGAGCAGCCCCTCGCGGATGAGTTGCAGTGGCAGCTCCGGAGCTTCGTTCACGAACACACCGACGCGCAGGATGCTTCCCGCGAGGCCGGCGAGCCAGGTGGCGTTTCGCGGTGCGAGATGGCGTTTCGATTGCGGCCAGAAGTTCACGCCGAGCGCATCCACGCCGCACGCGACGAGCCGCTCCGCATCATCACGGGTGGTGACGCCGCAGATCTTGAGGGAGACCGACGAGGGATTCAGAAAGCGTTCGAGCGGAGACATGGCGGGACGCTAATGAAAATCCCCGGCGATGGAACGCTGAACTTGCGGCATGGGGTGCCGCAACATCATGCGTGTTCGCCGAGCACCTTGCCCAGCAGGGTGATCATCGACTGCGCCGCAAGCTTGCCCGTCTCGAGCACCTCGTGATGATCGAGCGGCGCGGCGGAAATGCCGGCGGCCCAGTTGGTGAGGCAGGAGAACGCTGCCACCGGCAGTCCGAGCGAGCGGGCCTGGATGGTTTCCAGCACGGTGCTCATGCCCACCGCATCCGCGCCGAGCGTGCGCAGCATCCGCACCTCGGCGGGTGTTTCATACTGCGGTCCGCGCAGGCCGGCATAGACGCCCTCGTGCAGCGGCATGGCAAGCGCGAGCGCGGCCTTGCGGAATGCATCGCGCCATGCGGGATCGTAGGCGGCGGAGAGATCCACGAAGTCCGCGCCTTCGAGAGGCGAAGCGCCTGTTAGATTGAGGTGGTCGGAAAACATCATCCATGAGCCTGGATGGAAATCCGGGTTCAGGGTGCCGGCGGCATTGGTGAGGATGAGGCGCGCCATCCCCTGCCCCGCCATCCAGCGCAGGCCCGCGGTGACCGCCTGCGGGGCATGGCCTTCGTAAAGATGCACCCGGCCCTTCATCAGGAGCACCGGCGTTCCCTCCAGCGCGCCGAAGATGAATTTCCCGCTGTGGCCGGGCACGGTGGAGGCCGGCAGGCCCGCATCGGCGAAGGACACCTCGCGTTCCACCACCACCGCATCCGCCAGCGCTCCGAGCCCGGATCCCAAGACGATTCCTGTCATGCGGCAAGTCAGTCATCAGACCTGATGATGTCAAGAAGGGCGTCCGTAGATCCGGGAGGCTTCATGTTTTGTAAAAACGACCGCCCGCGGCGGAGGTTTGTAGCGGCGTCTCTATGTGCGTCGCTGGCTTTCTCCGGTGATGGCGCGCTGCATGAAAAATAGCGACGCTCACAGAGCGCTACAGTTCAAAGGACAAAGGGAAGACTCACCTCTTCCGGCGGATGACGCAGGCCGCGCGGCGGAGCTTGGAGAATCGCTTCGGAGGCGGTGAAAAAATCAAACGAGCCTCACCGCGTGCTTCTTGGAGAGCTTGAGCACAGCGCCGGGTGACGGAGCGAGCGGCGCGGCGGGATCGGTGAGCTTTTCGCCGTTGAGTTGGACGGAGCCGGAGGTGATGAATTGTTTGCGCAGCTCGCTGTTGGATTTCTCCAAATCGAAGGCGGCTTTGAAGGCGTGGGCTGCGAGCGAAAGCACCGTCAGCTCGGCGGGAAGATCCGCGATGGAAAGCTCGGGAAGCTCTGCGGCGGCGAGGTCTTTTTTGGAGAAACGCGTGTCCCAGTCGGCGCGGGCGGCGGCACCGGCTTCTTCGCCGTGGTAGCGGGCGGTGAGTTTTTCCGCGAGGGCCTTCTTGGCATCCATCGGGTGGCCGGAGGGATCGCGCGCCTCGCCTAACAGAAGCAGGTAGTAGCGGTCCATCAGTTCGTCGGACACGCTCATGAGCTTGCCGAACATTTCCTGCGGCGGATCGGAAACTCCGATGTAGTTGCCGTAGGACTTGGACATTTTCCGGACGCCATCGAGGCCTTCCAACAATGGCAGCACCATGACGACCTGCTGCGGCTGCCCTTCTTCCTTCTGGAGGTCGCGCCCGACGAGGATGTTGAAAAGCTGGTCGGTGCCGCCGAGTTCGACGTCGGCGCGGATCTCAACCGAGTCCCAGCCCTGCATGATGGGATATTGGAGTTCGTGGAGGCGGATTTCCTGGCCGGCATCAAGGCGGTTGCGGAAGTCCTCGCGCTGGAGCATTTGCTGGAGGGTGACGCGGGAGTTGAGCTTGAGGATTTCCTCGTAGCTCATCTTGCGGAACCAGTCACCGTTGTAAACGATCTCGGTCTTCGATTTGTCGAGGATCTTGAAGGCTTGGTCGGTGTAGGTCTCGGCGTTTGCCAGGACTTCATCACGGGTGAGCGGCGGGCGGGTGGCGGAGCGGCCGGAGGGATCGCCGATGGTGGCGGTGAAGTCGCCAATGAGCAGCACCGCCTGATGCCCCAGCAACTGGAACTGGCGCAGCTTTTCCAGCGCGACGGTGTGGCCGAAATGGATGTCCGGCGCGGTGGGATCGACGCCGAGCTTGATGCGCAGCGGCCGGCCGAGCCGCAGCTTTTCGAGCAGTTCCTTTTCGGAAAGCACCTTGGCGGCACCGGCGGTGAGATGGGCGAGTTGTTGTTCGGGAGACATGGGGAGGTAAAAGCTGAAAAGCTGAAAAGCTGAAA
>RPOS01000039.1 GCA_003820635.1 Verrucomicrobiaceae bacterium
AAACCGATGCCCGCGCGCGAGGGACCGAATTTCGGTGGCTTGTGCATGATGTCACAGCAGGATGTACCACGTGCACAGGCAGTGAAAACCGAGGCCCTCGGCTGAGGGACCGAATTTCGGGCGCTTGTGCATGATGTCACAGCAGGATTTCCACGCGCACAGGCAGTGAAAACCGAGGCCCTCGGCTGAGGGGCCGAATTTCTGGCGCTTGTGCATGATGAGCCGGAGGTGGATTCTCGTGAAATGGCAGTGAAAACCCGGATCCTCGCCTGGTGGCATGGATTTCCGGGACCCCTGCATGGCGTGCGGGCAGGTTCTGCTGACGTGGAGATGGAAATCTTTCGGGAGGTGGAGCCGGAAATCGAGGCATTGGAGAAAGAAGCCCGTGCGCGGGAAGGGGAAATCGAGGAGTTGGCGGGGAGTCTCGCCGTTTGGAAGAAGAGACGGAGCGAGACGCTCTTTGGACATCATGCGGCGGGACGCCACAGCCACGTGGTGCGTGGCGGAGTGACGAGGCTTGCGCGGGGTGGGGGGGATGGTGTGAGCTGCGGCCGTGTTCGCCACTTACGTGCATGACTTGAATCCGGTGCTGCTGCGCATCACCGATGCGATCCAGCTCCGCTGGTATGGGCTGGCTTACCTCGCGGGCTTCATCGGCGGGTTTTTCCTGCTGCGCCAACTGGCGCGGCGCGGGCTGTGGGTGCTCAAGCCGGAGCAGACCGGGGATTTCATCGCGGCGGCGGCCTTGTTCGGCGTCTTTCTCGGCGGGCGGCTCGGATACATTTTTTTCTATCAGATTCCAAAAACCGGATGGGAGGGGCTGATGCAGGACCCGCTGATGGTCCTGCGGGTGTGGGAGGGCGGCATGGCCAGCCATGGCGGCATTCTCGGGCTGGTCATTTTCACCTGGTTTTACGCGAAAAAACACCAGGTCACCTGGACCGGCCTGGGCGACGGGCTCTGTGTGGTGGCTCCGGTGGGCTTGTTTTTCGGACGCATGGCCAATTTCATCAACGGCGAGCTTTACGGCCGCGTGGCCGAGGGCGTGGCCTGGGCGGTGAAATTCCCGCTCTCGCTGGCCGAGGAGCCCATGGAGGTGCAGAGCGCCGCCTGGCAGGAATGCACCCGCATCGAGCCCGCGCTGGCCAATACGGAATCGCTCGATGCGTTGATCGCCACGGCGCGTGAGAATCCCCGGGTGGCGGAGGCCTTGGCGGACTACCTGCCGGCGCGGCATCCCTCGCAGATCTATGAAGCGCTGTTAGAGGGCGCGCTGCTCTTCGCCATCCTGTGGTGGGTGCGGGTGCGCTTTCCGAAGGCTCCGGACGGTCTTCTAACAGGCTTGTTTTTCGGCTTCTACGCCTTGTTCCGGATCATCGGCGAGCAATTCCGCGAACCGGATGCAGCGATGGTGGGCTTCCTGACCAAAGGGCAGTTTCTCTCGCTGTTCATGTTCATCTTCGCCGCCGCATTCCTGGCCCACGCCTGGCGCGGCTGGCGGAAAGCACGAATATGAAACGCCTTGTAGCGTCGGTCTGTGACCGTCGATGCCAATGAGATGCGCGAAGCTTCTTCATTCGCTTTTTCTTTTGCAATTCGGCCTCTGGGCCAGTGAGCGACGGTCATAGACCGCCGCTACAGCGCGTAGCCGGGCGGTTATTGGCGGCACGACTGATCAAGGCAGTGTGACTTGCAGCACGACCGCGTTTTCCAGCGCTCGCAGCGGCTGCGCATTCCCCGGCAGCAGCAGGAATTGGCCTTTCGCAAAGCGCCGGCCGGATGCGCTCTCAAGCATGCCCCCGACGACGGATAGAATGGAAAAACGCCCGCCATCCGGGTTGGCGATGGTTTCTCCTGCGGCGAGGGCTTTCCTGACGGTCTTGAAATAGGTGCAGCTCGCCAGCGTGTCGCCATCCGGCGTGTCCATCGCGGGCTCGAAGTCATCGAAGTCGATGCTGGCGAGCGACTGGGCCACATGCAGCTCGCGCGGCTTGCCATCGAGGCCCATGCGGTTCCAATCGAAGACGCGGTAAGTGGTGTCCGAGTTCTGCTGGATCTCGTGGATCAGGAAACCCGCGCCGATGGCGTGCAAGCGGCCGGATGGAATGAAGATCGAGTCGCCCGGCTGCGGGTGGATGGCGTGCACGCAATCGGCAACCGTTCCATCGGAGATGGCTTTCTCGAAGTCGGCGCGCGTGACGCCATTTTTCAAACCGACATAAAGTTTCGCGCCCGGATCGCAGTCCGCGATGAACCACATCTCGGTTTTCGGTTCGCCGCCGAGTCCCGCCGCGAGATCCACCGGTGGATGAACCTGGATGGAGAGATCGTCGCGGGCATCGAGCACCTTGATGAGGATGGGGAAACGCGGGTGGCCATCATATCCCGCACCGAAAATCTCCTCGCGGCGCTGCATCCAGAGTTCGTGCAGGGTGGCGCCGGCCAGCGGGCCGTGATTGACGACGGAATGCTCGTTTTCACGGTCCACGATTTCCCATGACTCGCCGAAGGGCAGGTGCGCATCAGGCAGGCTGCGGCCATAGACGCGTTCCATTTCGCGTCCGCCCCAGACGCGCTGCATGTAGAGGGGCTCGAAGGTGATGGGTTCCACGGCAGGTGTTATGGAAATTGCGGAGTGGATTTGCAACAGCGGAAAGCACGCCGCTGTTGACCCGGGGCGCGGATGCGGTGAGTTTGCTTGTGCCTTGCCGGAACTGGAAACCACCGAATTGCAGAGCACGCCGCGGCCCCGCCGCAAGTTCCGGCGTTGGCTATTACTGGCCGGGCTTCTCGGCGGGCTGGTCTGGATGAACGGCCCCGGCCTGCGCTGGCTCACTCCGCAGATCGGGGCGCATTTCCTCGGGAAAACTGGGCTGTACGCCGATTTCACCGTCGAGGGCAGCATCAGCGGCGGGCTTTCCTTCACGGACATCCATCTCCGGTCTGATGGGGCGCTCGGCGAGCTCACTGTGGAGCGGGTGACACCGGTCTATCGGTTTTCCGAACTGCTGCGCGGCCGCACCCGGGGAATCGTCGTGGACGGCGCGCATGTGGAACTCCGCCTTGGCGCGAAAAAACCACAAGGCCCGGAAAAACCGCCAGCCGATCTTGATGAAATCACCCGCAGCCTGCGCGCGTTGCGTGGGCGGATCATTCCGTTTTCGATCGATCTCAATGAAATCAGTCTCCGTGCCAGCCGCGATGGGAAACCACAGTTCGCGCTTGCCAGCAGCAGCCTCCGCCATCTGGCGGGAGAACCGGGTTTCATGCTGAATCTCGGCGCTTTCACCGACGCGGCCGGTCGCCAATGGCCGGCCCGGCAATCGGCCATTACCTGGACTGCGGATCAACTCGCGCTGGATCGTCTGGATCCGCTGCCGGGCGTGGGCATCCGTGATCTCACGCTGGCCTTGCCGGAATCCGGCGGGCCCTCAGTGGATGCGGAAATCCGGATCAACGACGCGGTTTTCATGCTCGGCACCGCGCCGGGTTTCAACTCCGTGGCGCTCGACCTGCGTGAGGGCCGGCTCGACAGCCGCCGCTTGTTGGAAACCTTTTCGCTGGAAGCACCGGTCACGGCCACCCTCACCTCGTTTGCGCTCAATGTTGAGAACCTGCTGCCGTCTCCTGCGGCGGCCACCGGTGATGCGCGACTTTTGTTAGAAGAAGTGGCGGCGGATGGCTGGATCATTCCGGAGTTGAGCCTGGACGCCGGATTGCAGCCGGACCGCGCCACGCTCGCCGCCAGCGGGCAGACGCTGGGCACGGAATTCTCGCTCAACGCCGTGGCTCCCGTGGCATGGGAAAACGGCAGCCTGCAACCCGGTGAGATCCGCGGGAGCTTCAATGTGGCGGATGTTTCCAAACTCCTCGCCGGCCTTGCCGCGCGGATCAAGGCGCTCGATCCGCAGGCACCCGCGCCGCAGTCGATGGCGGATGGCGGGTTCGCCATTTCACTGCAAAACAGCCGCCCCGCCTCCGCGGAGATGGAGCTGACCATCAAACCCGCGGATCCGCAACAGGCTGCCACGCTATTCACCAAGGCAAGCTGGCGGCGCGACGGTGAACTCACAGCCAGCCTCGAAACGGAAGGTCTAAAGGCGGGCGCGGAATATCAAGTGGAGCCGGCCGTCTATCAGGCGGAGGCGGTCATGGATGCTTTCAACAGCGCGCGCATCCAGCGCTGGCTGGCGGTCTTCCGCGCGGCACCCGGTGGAAATGTTTATCTAACAGGAAATTGGAGTGGCTCGGGGGAAATCAAGGCCGCCCGCCACCGCGGCTCCATGGTGATGGCGCCGCTGGAGGTCACGCGTGAGGGAATGCCGCCCATCCGGGCGCAAGGCGGGCTCGTGTATGACTGGCCGGCGGGATTCACCACCAGTGATCTGAACATCCAGTCCGGCGGGCAGGGCGTTTCGGCGGATGCCGCGCTTGCGGATGGCTGGCTGGAACTCTCAAACCTGCTCTGGCTGGATGACGGGCGCAGCTTGGCCGGCGGTTCCGCAAAACTGCCCGTGCCCGCGGATTTTTCCAAATGGCGCGACACGCTGGCCCATGACGCCCGGCCGCTGCAGCTGGCGCTTGAGTCCGATTCCCTGCCGCTCGCGCTGCTCAAGCAATGGCTGCCCGCGGCGGCCAAGCTCGACCCGCGCTCGACGGGCCGGGTGAGCTTGAAGGTCGGCGGAAGTTATGCGCAACCGGAGGTGGATGCCGTCCTGCAGGTGAGGGATCTCCGTTCGCCGGAGCAAGCGAAGCTGCCGCCTGCGGATCTCGATTTCACGCTCGCCGGCCGTGATGGCAAATTGTCGCTCAACGGCAGCGTCACCGCGCCGGACCTCCCGGCCGCCACCATCACGGCGGTCATGCCGTTTCTCCCGGCCGCGTGGGCGGATAATCCCGGATCCATCCGCGATGAGGAAATTTCCGCACGGGTGAACCTGCCGCGTCTTGATCTGGCCAGATTCGCCTCGCTCGTTCCCCAGGCACACCGGATCTCGGGCGTTGTGACGGGAAACATCGAGGCTGCCGGCAAGCTCGGCAAACCGGTCGTGAAAGGACGGCTCGATCTAACAAACGGCGGCCTGCACCTCAAGGACGAGCGCATCGCGCCACTCACCGGCATCGGCGCGGCGGTGGATCTGGTGCCGGAGCGCATCACCCTGCGCGAACTGCGCACCACCATGGCCGGTGGCACCCTGCGTGGCGGTGGAACGCTCTCGATCACCGGCGGCAAGCCGGGCGCCCTGGATTTCCGCCTGACCGCAAACCACCTGCCCTTGTTGCGAAACGATTCGATGATCGTGCGGGCCAACGCCGACCTGCGGCTGGCCGGGGAGTTTGGCCGGGCATCTCTAACAGGATCGGTCGGCGTGGTGGACAGCCTGTTTTACCGCGACATCGAGCTCTTGCCGATCGGCTCGCCCTTCATCGCACCGTCCGCAGCCGCGCTGCCGAAGATCGATGCTCCGCGCAATCCCGCCTCCGCCCTGCCGGAACCGTTTGCAAGCTGGGCGCTCAACGTCACCGTGCGCACGGAAAACGATTTCCTGATCCGCGGCAATCTGGCGGCGGGCAAAATCACCGGCCGGGTGCGCCTCGGCGGCACCTTGGGGAATCCCGCGCCGGACGGCGAGGTGAAGCTCTCGAATCTTGAGGCCGCATTGCCCTTCAGCACGATTCACGTGCGCTCCGGCACGCTGCGCTTCACCCCGGAGACCGGGTTTGATCCGGTGCTTGAAATCCGCGGCACATCCGAGCCCCGGCCATACCGCGTTTATGCCTACGTCCATGGCCGCGCCTCGAATCCGCAGCTGCTGCTCACCTCCTCGCCGCCCTTGCCGGAAAACGAGATCATGACGCTGCTGGCCACCGGCACCACCACCAGCGGGCTGGAGGATTCCCAGGCGGCCTCCTCGCGGGCGCTGCAACTTTTGTTAGAAGAAACAAGGCGCGGGCGCTTCGGCGTCGGCAAGCGGCTGCGGCCGCTGCTCGGATTGCTGGACCGCGTGGACTTCAGCCTCGCCGAGGCGGATCCTTATTCCGGCGAATCGTATTCCACGGCCACACTTGAGCTCACCGACCGCTGGTTCCTCTCCGCCGGAATGGGCGAGGATGGAGACTCGCGCCTGTTCGGCATCTGGCGGCTCACTTTCCACTGATGATGTTCTTGCGCGTCATGTTGGCACTGCTGCTGGCCTCTCTAACGGCCGCTGCGGAGACGCGCGTGCACATCACGGGGCTGCGCCACAAGAGCGAGGCGCAGGTCCTCGAGTTGATGGGTGGCAGGCTCACCCATGTCCGGCAATCACCCGCCTCCGCGCCGCTGGCGGACGACGCCGCCTTCATCCTGCGCCGGCTCCTGCGCAAGGACGGCTATGCGGATGCCGAGGTGGGCTGGCGGATCACCGGGCGGGATGAAATCACGCTGGACGTGCGTGAGGGCACCCGGCTCGCGCTCGGCCGCGTCACCGTGAGTGGCGTGCCGGACGAGGATGCGCGGAAATTCGCAAAACTTTACGCCAAGCCAGCCTGGAAAGACCGGTCCTTCGGGCTGGGTCCGCCGCCGTTTCGCGAGGAGGATGTGGCAAGCGGCTTGTCCTACCTGCGGCAGGAGCTCAACGCCCGCGGCCACTGGGCGGCGGAGGCGGAAATCACCGGGCGTGCGACCGATCCCGCAACGGGCGCGGTGGACGTTCAGATCGAGGTGCGGCCGGGGCCCGTTTATCACATCAGCAGGCCGCGGATCGATTGCGCCGACGGGCGCGGCGTGGCGCTCACCGCAGCCGAGGTGCGGCCCTTTGTCGGGCGCAAGGCAACGACGAAAAACCTCAACGCCATGCGTCTCGCAGTGGAGCAATCCGTGGCGAGCAATGGGTTCCCCGCCGCGGTCATCCGCATGGGCCGCTCTTTGGAGGAATCGAGCTTCATTCCGGAATTCTCCATCGAGCTCGGCGAGCGCGTGCGGCTCCGCCATCTGGAGGTCGTGGGATTGGAGCGCACGCGCCCGGAACGGATCCGCAGCCGCATGGCGGGGATGGAGGGCGATTGGTATGACAAGGCGGCCATCGACAGGAGGCTGCGGCAGTTCCTGGGAACCGGCGCGTTCCAATCGGCACGAGTGGAAACAAAGGAAGCGGGTGAAGGAATGGTGGATGCCACGCTGCATCTGGATGAAACCCGCGCCCGCGAGGTGAGTCTGGCGGCGGGCTTTGGTTCCTATCAGGGGTTGACCACGCGGGCGACTTATGCGGACCGCAATCTTTTCGGCCGCCTGTGGGGCTTCAGCTCCGGGTTTGAGCTGAGTACGCGCGGCTTGCTCGGCGATGTGCGGATCACCAATCCATGGCTGTTGGGAAGTGATGTCTCGGGAATGGTGAGAGGTTATGCGCTGGTTTACGGCCGCGAGGGATATGATGTCTATGAAACCGGGCTCGAGGGCAGGCTCAACTGGAAATTCGGCGATCACTATGCGCTGGAACTTTCAGGCGGCTCCTCGGTGGTGAATCTCAACGATGACGGACTGCCGGTTTCCGAACTGGGGGAAACCGTTTACATCCACCCGCGGCTGCGGCTCACCCAGCGCCTGGATTTCCGCGACAATACGGTGCTGCCGACCAGTGGCTGGCATTTGGAAAACCCGCTGCAGATCGGCGCGGCGGTGGGTGATTTGTCCACTTCCTATGTCATGGCCGGGCTCAAGGGCGGATGGTTCCGCAGGATCAACAGCCATTATGACATCGGCATCGGTGGGGAATTGGAAATGCTCATGCCATCCGGTGATGGCGGGGACCTGCCGATCGACTTGCGCCTTTTCAACGGCGGTGCCCGCAGTGTGCGGAGTTTCCCCGAGCGCGAACTCGGCCCGCAGGCCAACGGCTATGCCACCGGCGGCGAGGCGATGTGGAATGTGAACACCGAGCTCATCCGCAAGATCAGCGGTTCGCTCAAGGCGGTCGCCTTTGTCGATGCCGGAGCGCTCGCCAGAAGCCATGAGGACTTCGCGGCGGCGGATATCGAGCTCGCCACCGGTCTCGGCATTCGCTTCGATCTTCCCATCGGCCCGGTGCGTTTGGAATACGGCTACAATCTCACCCGCGACCGCGGCGAGCCCGCGGGGGCGCTCCATTTCGCCATCGGCACCGCCTACTGACATGTGCCCGCCATCCGACAACCGTGCGGTCTCCGCGCTCTTCCGTCTGCTAGGCGGGATTGGTGGCGTTTGCACGGCGGAAGCGTGCCAGCACAGCGGGGAGCGCGGCATGCACAAGGGCGAGTTGGTGTTTCTGGCGCTGTGGGTGCCGCTGGCGGTTGTGGTCGCGGTGGCGCATTGGCTGTGCGGCTGGTTGGGAACCATTGCCGGAATTCTGTTAGCCCTGCCGGTCTCGTTTCTCGTGCTCAGCCTGTTGCCGGTGGCGCTGGCCGGCGGGAGCCCGGCCGCGCAATGGCGCATGTGGCTGCTGGCTGGCACGGTCTGGGCGCTGTTCCACCGCAATGGCGCATTTCCGGTGTCATGTTTCGCGTGGGGATGGATCGCGCTGTTCGCGCTGAATGCCGCGGCGGCGGTGCTGCGGGGATTTGGAGTTCTTCTCGGCGGCCATGGCAGCGCGGCGCTGTGGCGGCGTTTGATTTTCCTGTTAGGAATTCATCTGGCGGCCATCGTTGCCGGCTGGTTCTGGGGTTGGTGGTGGGCGCTCGCCGGGGGCGCGCTGATCGCGGCATGGTATTGCCTGGCCGTGCTGCGCCCCCGCGGCCAGTGGCTCGGCCCGGTGCGTTGCATGTGTGGTGGTGGCAGGGTCCTCATCACCATCGATGACGGGCCTGATCCGCATGACACTCCGCTGCTGCTGGATTTGTTAGACAGGCACCGGGTGAAGGCCGTGTTTTTCATGATCGGTGAAAAAGTGGCCGCGCATCCGGAGCTCGCACGCGAGGTGCTGCGCCGCGGCCATGAGATCGGCAACCACACCATGACGCACCCGCATGCGGCATTCTGGTGCGCCGGTCCATGGCGGACGCGCCGCGAGATCGCCGCGTGCCAGCAAACCATCGAGCGTGTGACCGGCTTCACTCCACGCTGGTTCCGCGCACCTGCGGGGCACCGCAATTTTTTCACCCATCCGGTGGCCGGGGGGCTCGGGCTGGAAGTGGTGGCCTGGCGGCGGCGCGGCTTCGATGCGGTGGAAAGGGACGCCGCCAAGGTGCTGCGGCGGATTCTAACAAAAATCGGGCCGGGGGACATCGTGCTTGTTCATGAAGCCACGCCCATCGCCGCCGCAGTGCTGGAGGGAGTGTTGCAGGATGAGCGGGTCCGCGCGTCCGCATTTCCTCTTTCCACGGCGGAGATGATCCCCTAGACACACCCCCGACATGAGCCAGATCGTTCTTCTTTTTTCCGGACAAGGCGCCCAGAAGGTGGGCATGGGCAAGGACTTCGCGGAGAACTCCGCCACCTGCCGCGAGATGGCCGTGAAGGCCGACCAAGCCCTCGGGTTTTCCATCTCCGACATCATGTTTGATGGGCCGGATGAGGAGCTCACGAAAACCTCGCGCTGCCAGCCCGCGCTCTATCTTCACGGCCTGATGGCCCTCGCCTTGATCCGCGAGCGCTTGCCAAACCTCGTGCCGGTGGCTGCCGCCGGACTCTCGCTCGGCGAATTCACCGCCCACGCCGCGGCCGGAACCTTCTCGTTCGAGGAGGGACTCAAAATCGTCGGCAAGCGCGGAGCTTTCATGGAGGAGGCTTGCAACGCCACCGTGGGCTCGATGGCGGCGCTGATCGGCGGTGAGGAAGAGCAGGTCCAGGCGCTCGCCACCGCCGCGGATGTGGACATCGCCAATCTCAACGCGCCGGGGCAGATCGTGCTCTCGGGCACCATGGCCGGGATCGACACGGCGGTCGCGCGGGCCAGGGAGTTCGGCATCCGCCGGGCGATCAAGCTCAACGTCGCCGGAGCCTATCACTCGCGCCTGATGCAGAGCGCGCAGGACAAGCTTGCCGCCGAGCTTGCCGCCATGGAGTTCAAGACACCGTCGATTCCCGTGGTCTGCAACTACGCCGCAACGCCCGTTTCCGAAGCGGCGGAGATCCGCTCGATGCTTGAAAAGCAGGTCACCGGCTCCGTCCGCTGGACGGCATCCATCCAGGCGCTCATCGCCATGGGCCACCGGAATTTCCTCGAACTCGGCCCCGGCAAGGTCATCGCGGGCCTCGTCGCGAAAATCGACAAGGATGCCGTGGTTCACTCGGTGGAGGACCTCCCGAGCCTTGAAACGGCGGTCGAAGCACTGGGTTGAGAAAAATTCAGCGGGCGTGAAAAAAGGTGTTGCGCCAGCCGGGGGCTCCTCCTAGCGTCCGCGCACCCGAACGGGATGGAGCGGTAGCTCAGTTGGTTAGAGCGCCAGCCTGTCACGTTGGAGGTCGCGGGTTCGAGCCCCGTCCGCTCCGCCATCCCTCTTCGAGTAAGCAACCCCGCCTGCAAAGGCGGGGTTTTTTCTTGTGGTGGTTCAACGCGCCCAGTGAGGCAGCAGGTTGATTTCGATGCCGAAGACATGCGGCCCGAGCAGCCACAGCATGGCCACCACCACCGGCACGGCCAGGATGTTGAGAAGCATGCCGGCGCGTGCCATCTGCGGCAGCGTGATCAGACCACTGCCGAAAACGATGGCGTTGGGAGGCGTGCCGACGGGCAGCATGAAGGAGCAGTTTGCCGCCAGCGCCACCGGCACCATGAAGAGCAGCGGGTTTTGCCCAAGGCTGATCGCCATGGCACCGGCGATGGGCAGGAAGGTCGCGGCCGTGGCGGTGTTGCTGGTCAACTCGGTGAGCATGAGGATGCCGAAGGTGATGATCGCGATGACGGCCAGCAGCGGCATTCCGCCGATTCCCGTGGCAAGGCTGCCGAGATATGCCGCCACACCATGGCGCTCGATGGCGGACGCGAGTGACAGCCCGCCGCCGAAGAGCAGCAGCACGCCCCACGGCATGCCTTTGGTGTCTTCCCAAGTCATGGCGAATTCCCCCTTGCGGGCATTGACGGGGATGATGAACAGCAGCAGTGCGCCGGTGAGCGCCACGCCGGTGTCCGAAACGAGCGGGATGGAGCGCGCAATGAGCGGCTGCAGGATCCAGCCGAGGGCGGTGAGGATGAAAACGGCGCACACCGTGATCTCCCCGCGCGACATCGGGCCGAGCGCGGATTTTTCCGCAGCGATCAAGGCGGCCGTCTCCGGATGCGCCATGGTGTCCAGACGGAAGATCACCCGGGTCAGCACGAGATGGACCAGTGGCAGCATGCACAGGACCACCGGGACTCCTAACAGCATCCACTGGCCGAAGCCGATGCGCACGTTGTAAACCTCCGCCACGAAGGCCGCTAGCAGGGCGTTGGGCGGCGTGCCGATGAGTGTGCCCATCCCGCCGGTGGTCGCGCCGTAGGCCACGGCGAGCAGCAGCGCCGTGCCGAAATCACGTGCCTGCCTGTTTTCCGCGTCACGCGGCATGAGTTGGATCACGGAGGAGGCGATGGGCAGCATCATCAGCGCGGTGGCGGTGTTGCTCACCCACATGCTGATGAGCGCGGAGGCCAGCAGGAAACCGCCCACGATGGATGACGGGCGGGTGCCGATGTGCCCGATGAGCGCCAGCGCCACGCGCCGGTGAAGATTCCAGCGTTGCATGGCCAGCGCGATGATGAAGCCGCCGAGGAACAGGAAGATCACCGGATTGGCAAACGGTGCGGTGGTCGCCTTGATGTCGCCAAGTCCGAGAACGGGAAACAGCACCAGCGGCAGCAGCGCCGTGGCCGGAATGGGCATGCTTTCCGCGATCCACAGCACCGCCATGAGCCCCGCCACACCGGCCGTGCGCCAGCCGGTGAGGTCCAGCCCCGGCGGTGGGGGAAAAACCAGTGTGCCCAGCAGCAGCGCGGGCCCCAGCACCCAGCCACACCATTGCCGCAGGCCGTATGTGGCCGCGCCTTCTTCACGTGTCACCTGCATCGCCTGTCAAAATCGCCGTTGCGGCCTGGCAATGCAATGCCGGATCTCAGTGCGCCGTGCCGGTCGCGCGCCAGTTGAGCAGGCCCTTGCTCCATGCCCACAGCAGGCCTTCGGCAAGCAGCAGCAGGAACAACATCGCGACGAGGAAGGAACCGACGGACAGATTCAAAAAGGCCACGGCGAAGGGCAGCAGGAAGACGGTTTCCACGTCGAAAAGCAGGAACAACAGGCCGAAGAGATAGTATTGCGAATGGAAACGCGTCTGCCGCTCGGCCAGCGGGGCGACGCCGCATTCGTAGAGCGCGTTCTTGTCGGCACTATGCTTGATGGGTGTGAAAAACGTCATCCACAACCGGGCGAGAACCAGTGCGCCGAGCGGCACCGCGAGGGCGACGGCGAAGAAAATCAGGATCGGAAAATACGGGTGGTTCATGGCGTTTCCGGGTCAGGTGTGGACTTCGAAATCGAAGACATCGGCCAGTGACATGGCTGCGAGCTTGTCGCGATACGATTGCTGGAATGCCTGCCAGAAGGTGCCGGGTCGAGGAGATTCTTCGTCAGCCTCGCCGGCCTTGCTACTCTCCGCGGCGGCATGGATTTCCAGCAGGGAAACTTTTCCCGGCGGGCGGGCGAGCCTCACGCCGCCCTTGTAGCCGCGCTTGGACTCGACGATGCCGGCATCGGCGAGGCGTTGGAAGATTTTGGAAAGATAGGGCAGGGGAATGGCCGTTTCCGCGGCGATCTCGCGCACCAGCATCGAAGCCGGACGCTGCCGCGCAAGGCAGGCGAGCGCCTCGATGGCATAGCCGGTGGTTTGCGAGTGGCTGGTCACGGGTTCTTCTCAGACTTTCCAGAGTTGCAGCACGCGCAGGTAGTTGGCGCGCTCGAAGGCGGTAGGGTCCGGACAATTGCGCAGACTCATGCTGCCGCGCATTTGATCGACGGATTCATATTCGTGTTCTTCGAGCCACTGGCGCAGGCCATTGATCAGGCTGCCGATGTGGGATGGCCCGTATTTCAGAAGGCTGGAAACGACCTGCACGACATTGGCTCCGCACATGATGGACTTGATGATGTCCTCCACGGTGTGGACGCCGCCACCGACGCAGATGTCGCCCTTGAGGTGGCCGTGCAGGATGGCGGCCCAGCGCAGGCGAAGGCGCAGCTCGGTGGAGTTGGAGAGTTCGAGCCGCGGCGCTGCTTCGAGTTCCTCGATGTCGATGTCCGGCTGATAGAAACGGTTGAACAGGATGACGCCGGCGGCGCCCATGGCGTCGAGTTGCTTGGCAAAGTGGCCGGGCGAGGAAAAATAAGGCGAGAGTTTCATCGCCACCGGAATGGTGACGCTTCCCTTGACGGCTTGGAGGATGTCGAGTGTTCGTTGCTGCACCGCCGTGCCGGGTTCGTCCGGATCGGTTGCGACGTAATAGACGTTGAGTTCGAGCGCGTCGGCACCGGCCTGTTCGATGAGCCGGGCGTGGTCGGTCCAGCCACCGATGCTCACCCCGTTGAGCGAGCCGATCACCGGGATGTCGCACATCTCCTTGATCTTGGAAATCTGAGCGAGATAGCGGTCCGGCCCGAGCGCGTAGTCCTCCATGCTTGGAAAATACGAGGTGGCCTCGGAAAACGACTCGGCGGGGTTTTCCGTGTGGGCGAACTCGGCCAACTGCTGGTTGGTGATCTGCTCCTCGAAGAGCGAGTGCATGACGATGGCGGCCGCGCCGGCGTCTTCGAGCCGGCGGACGTTGTCGAGCTGGTCAACCAGCGGCGAGGCACCGGGCATGACCGGGTTCTTGAGGTCCAGGCCGAGATAGGTGGTTTTGAGTTTCATGGCGGGAAGCGAGTGGGTGGTTATTGGGTTAGATCAGTCGGATTGGACGGATCCGTCGGATCCGGTTCCCTTGTTCGAGGCCATTTGCTGATAGAGGGCGAAGCGTTCCTTCACGGACTCGGCTGCCATTTCCTGGAGCATGGCCGAGCGTTCCGGGTTGATTCGCTCGAGCATCTGGAAGCGCGTTTCGTTGGCGGTGAAGTCGCGCAGCGTGCCCTTCGGCGCGGCGGAGTCGAGTTTCATCGGGTTTTCGCCCTTTTCGGTGCGGCGTGGATCGAAGCGGAACAGCGGCCAGTAACCGCAGGCGACGGCGCGTTTCTGCTGCTCCAGACCCTGCGACAGGCTGTAACCGTGCGCGACGCAATGGCTGTAGGCGATCACCAGCGAGGGGCCGGGGTAGCTTTCCGCCTCGCGCAGCACCGATACGGTGTGGCCGTCCTTGGCGCCGATGGCGACGCGGGCGACGTAAACCGTGCCGTAGGTGGTGGCGATGAGGCCGAGGTCCTTCTTTGCCACCGCCTTGCCGGCCATGCTGAACTTGGCGACGGCTCCCAGCGGTGTGGACTTCGACTGCTGGCCGCCGGTGTTGGAGTAAACCTCGGTGTCGAGAACGAGGATGTTCACGTTGCGGCCGGAGGCGATGACGTGGTCGAGGCCTCCGAATCCGATGTCATAGGCCCAACCGTCGCCACCGACGATCCAGACGCTCTTGTCCACGAGGTAGTCGGCGATTTGATGGAGCGTGCGGGCTTCGTTGTTAGAAAGACCTGCGATCTTCTGCCTCAGGGCGACGATCCGTTCGCGCTGGGCGTTGATGCCGGCTTCGGTGGATTGATCGGCGCTGATGATGGAGGAAACGAGGTCATCACCGAGCACTCCGGCCTGGCCGCGCAGCAGCACCTCGGCGAAGACTTTCGATTGATCGAGGCTGGCGCGGAAACCGAGGCCGAACTCCGCATTGTCCTCGAAGAGTGAGTTGGCCCATGCCGGACCGCGGCCGCAGGCGTCCGTGGTGTAGGGCGTGGTGGGCAGGTTGCCGCCGTAGATCGACGAGCAGCCGGTGGCGTTGGCGATGAGCAGGCGGTCGCCGAAGAGCTGGGTGAGCAATTTCACATAAGGTGTCTCGCCGCAACCGGCGCAGGCACCGGAGAACTCGAAGAGAGGCTTCATGAACTGCGTGGTCTTCACGTCGTCCTTGAGCATCGCGCGGTCGGGATCCGGCAGCTTGAGGAAGAAGTCGAAGTTTTCGCGTTCGGTTTCGCGCAGCGGCAGCTGGGGCACCATGTTGAGCGCCTTGCGGCTCGGGTTGCTCTTGTCCTTGGCCGGGCAGACCTGCACGCAGAGTTGGCAACCGGTGCAATCCTCGGCGGCGACTTGCAGCGTGTAGAGCATGCCGGGATAATCGCGCACCTTGAACTCGGTGGACTTGAAGGTGGCTGGCGCGCCTGCGAGTTGGTCCGGCGTGTAAACCTTCGGCCGGATCGCGGCGTGCGGGCAAACGATGGCGCACTTGTTGCACTGGATGCAGAGGTCCGTTTCCCAAACCGGGATTTCCTCGGCGATGTTGCGTTTCTCCCACTGGGTGGTGCCGGTGGGCCAGACTCCGTCCACCGGGAAGGCGCTGACAGGAAGCAGGTCTCCCTTGCCGGCGAGCATCAGGGCGGTGACGCGCTGGACGAAATCCGGCGCGTTCTCCGGCACGATCGGGTGGAGGTGGTGCGTCGATGCAGGGGCGTCCGGGTAATCAACCTTGATGAGGTTGGCCAGCGTGCCGTCCACGGCTTCGTAGTTTTTCTGGACCACGGCGTCGCCGCGTTTGCCGTAGGTTTTCTTGATGGCGTATTTGATGGCGGAAATGGCCTCATCCTTGGGCAGCACGCCGGAGATGGCGAAATAACACGTCTGCATGATCGTGTTGATGCGGCCGGCCATGCCGACGTTGCGGGCCACGGTGCTGGCGTCGATGGCGTAGAAATCGAGGTTTTTCAGGATGATCTGTTCCTGGATCTCACGCGGCAGGTTTTTCCATGTTTCGTTGGGATCGCCGGGTGAGTTGAGCAGGAAAATGCCGCCGGGTTTCGCGTAGGACAACACATCCATCTGGTGCATCAGATCGAAGCGGTGGCAGGCGACGAATTCCGCCTGGCGGATGAGATAGGTCGAGCGGATCGGCTGCGGGCCGAAACGCAGGTGGGAAACGGTCATCGCGCCGGCTTTCTTCGAGTCATAGACGAAGTAGCCCTGCGCGTAATTGTCGGTGCCCTCGCCGATGATCTTGATGCTGTTTTTGTTCGCGCCGACGGTGCCGTCGGAGCCGAGGCCGAAGAAGACGGCTTGCTTCATGCCAGCCGGGACGACTTCGAATTCCGGATCAAAGTCGAGCGAGAGGCCGGTGACGTCGTCGTTGATGCCGACGGTGAAAACCTGCTTGGGCGCGGGTTTCGCCAGTTCGTCATAGACCGCCTTGACCATGGCGGGCGTGAATTCCTTGGAACCGAGACCGTAGCGGCCGCCGATGACCCGGATGTTCTGTGTGTCCTTGAGCCAGCCTGCGGTTTCCGCCTGGCGGAGCGCGCCGACCACATCGAGATAGAGCGGTTCGCCAAGCGCGCCGGGCTCCTTGGTGCGGTCGAGCACGGCGATGGATTTCACCGTCTTCGGCAGCGCCGCGGCGAAATCCTCTACCGAGAACGGGCGGTAAAGGCGCACCTTGACGACGCCGGTTTTTTCACCAGCCGCATTGAGGGCACCGACGGTTTCGCCGACGGCTTCCGCGCCGGATCCCATGATGACGATCACGCGCTCGGCGTCCGGCGCGCCTTCGTAGTCGAAGGGTTTGTAAGCGCGGCCGGTGCGTGCGGCGAAGGCGTCCATCGCCTCTTTCACCAGCTTCGGCAGGGCATCGTAATACGAGTTGCAGCCTTCGCGGGCTTGGAAGAAGGCGTCCGGGTTCTGCGCGGTGCCGCGGATCACCGGCTTGTCCGGAGTGAGCGCGCGGTCGCGGTTTGCGAGGATGCTTTCCTCGTCGATCAGGGATTTGAGATCCTCATCGCTGAGCAGTTCAATTTTCGAAACCTCGTGGGAAGTGCGGAAGCCATCGAAGAAATGAAGGAACGGCACCCGCGAGCGCAGCGTGACCATCTGGGAGATCACCGCCGTGTCCTGCGCTTCCTGCACCGAGCCGCCGCAGAGCATGGCGAAGCCGGTCTGGCGGCAGGCCATCACGTCCGAGTGATCGCCGAAGATGCTCAGCGCGTGGGTGGCCAGCGCGCGCGCCGTGACGTGCAGGCAGAAAGGAATCAGCTCCCCGGCGATCTTATACATGTTGGGGATCATCAGCAGCAGGCCCTGCGATGCGGTGAAGGACGCGCTCAGCGAGCCCGCCATCAACGCGCCGTGCAGGGCACCGGCGGCGCCGCCTTCGGACTGCATTTCCACCACGCTGGGCACCGCACCCCACAGGTTTTTTTTGCCGGCGGCGGACCATTCATCGGCGAATTCCGCCATTGGCGAGGACGGCGTGATCGGATAGATGGCGAAAAATTCGTTCAGACGGTAGGCAACGGATGCAACAGCTTCGTTGGCGTCGAGCGTGCCCATGGAAGGTTTTGTGGAAGCATTCACGGGGCATCCCTAAGCACATTGAAGACAGGAAGGTCCACAAAGTGCATGATATGGCGCTAGAATAGCAATTTCCGCACAGGATGAGCCCGGAAATCCGGGGAGTGCCGCCCGATGCCGGGACCAGCGCCTGCGGTGGGTGCTTGCTGCCGGAAACCCTGCGGTGATCCGTGAAACGGCGATTTTCCGGCTTCGGCGCGGATCAATGCCGGGTCACGCGTTCATGCCGTTTTCCACGTCGTCGAAGTCCATCTCCCGGACGCGTTTCCTGTCGCGCTGGATCTCTACCTGCTTGCGGAGGATCTCGCGCATTTCCACGCCGCGTGGCATGGCGGGGATCACGAGCCTTGGCAGTGTGCGGTCCGAGGTTTCCAGCGAAATGGATGCCAGTCCGGTGAGGCGCATCCACCACGGGCGCAGGAGCAGCGAGTCCTTCACGCGGTAGAGTTCGATCTCGTCGAGGTGCTGGTTGATCACGCCCCGGGTGATGCGCAGGCGCTCGCTGGTCAGCTCATAGGTGTGGCAGCGCAGGACGAGATACCTCCACAAAACATATAACAAGGGCGCCGGCAGCGCGGCGTAGGCCAGCGGGAAACCCATGGTGCCCACCGTGACGATGGCGGCGGCCAGCAGCATGGCCGCAACATAGGCTCCGAGATTGAGCCACTGCGACGAGCGGCCTTTCCACAACGCGTTTTCCTCATCCATGTGCGCAGGATGTGCGGTCCCACCGCCACCCGGCAAGCGGAGAGTTTGTTTCCTGCCGCGCGCGGGGCAGGGTTCAATCCACATGGAAGACCTCTTCCATATCCGCCCACCATTCGCCCTCGGCGCGGTCCGCCAGCGGCTCCTGGCAGGGGATGCAGACATCCCACCATTCCTGGGTTTTGGGATCGGCGGCCATCTTGGCCATGTCTGCGGCGAAGTCCTGCCCGATGTATTCGAAGTAGCTGAAAAGGTAGTGGTTTCCGTCCGGAAGCTTGCGCAGGAAGATCGAGTAGTTGCGCATGTTGCAGTCCTCGATCATGGCGAGCACCTCCGGCCAGACGGCGGCGTGCAGGCGCTTGTATTCGTCGATTTTTTCCGGCAGCAGGCCGATGATGCTTCCGTAGCGTTTCATGGGAATTGTGGGATTGCGCCGGCAGTCTTGGCAGCCAGGCCGGGGATTCAAGCATTACCGGTATTTGGTTTCACCGCAGGTCACAAGAGGCGCCGGCCTCATGCGGGGTGCGGTAAACACCGGCCTCCACGCGGCAGGGCTGGGTGAAATGCTGCCGCAGATGCGGAATGTGTTCTAACAAAAGCGCCTCGTGGTCGAGGGCGATGTGGTTGAACAAGACAAGGTGCTGGTGAAGTTGTCCCATGTCGCCGACGTGCGGAACCACCGGGATTCCATATTTACGTGCCATCAGGCTCACGACCAGAAACTCGCTCACGCCGGCCACACGCAAGGCATCGACCTGGCAGAAGGCCAGCGCGCCGGATTCCAGATAGTTTTTGAAGACGATCCGGTTCGGCACGTGTTCGCCCGCAGCGATTTTGAGGGGTGCGACGGTTTGGGCGATTCGGGCGTGACCGAGAACATCATCCGGATGCGTCGGCTCCTCAAACCAGAATAGGTTGAGATCCGCCGTGCGCCGAGCGAATTCAATGGCCTGCGGCACCGTCCACTGCTGGTTGGCATCGACCATGATGCGGGCCTCGGGGCCGGCCGCATCACGGACGAGGCGGGCGCGGCGTTCGTCGCGCGCCATGTCCGGCGATCCGACTTTGAGCTTCATCGCAGTGAAGCCCGTCGCGACCGAGCGGGCGACATTGGCCGCGACCTGCTCGTCGCTGTAATTGAACCAGCCGATCGAGGTGTCATAGCCGGGATAGCCCGCAGCCAGAATGCCGGTGCGTGACTGCCGGGTGGCGCGCGCGTTTTCCAGGATCTCCGCCGCCGCCTCTTTGGAAAGCACGTCCTCGACGTAGGAAAAATCCAGCGTGGCCAGCAGGCTGGCGGAGGAGAGATCCAGCAGCAGTTGCCACAGCGGGACGCCGCGGGTTTTCGCCCAGAGATCCCAGCAGGCGTTGGTGACGGAGGCGAGGGCGAGTTGGACGATGCCCTTGTGGGGGCCGAGCCAACGGAACTGCTGTTCGTCGGCCATCTCCTTCTGGAGCGCACCAAAGTCCGCCATGATTTCCTCAATGTCGCGGCCCTTGAGCCGGGAGGCGTAGAATTCCGCGGCCCGGCAGACCAGGTCGTTGCCCTCGCCAAGCGTGAATGCGAGGCCAGTGCCGGTGCGGCCCTTGTCGTCGGTTAGAAGCGTGACGGCATAGGAGTAGATTGGATCCTTGTGAATGGCGTCGCTGCCGTGGCCGGAGCCAATCGGGAAGCGCGCGTCGCGGGTGGAAATGCGGGTGATCATGAGATCTTCTGTTAGTGGAAAATGGTGTAGAGCGAGGCCATTGCGACAATGACGACAATGGCGAGGAACTTGTAGTCGAGAAGCCCGGGCCAACCGGGGGATTTCAGCGCATCGAACGGATGCGGCCAGTAGAGTTGCTGAGGGTCTTCTCCGGCGAGTTTAGGCAAGGCGAAGGTGAACGGGATCTACATCGCAAAACAGACGACGCACATGTAGAAGGCCATCATCATGAAAGGAGTCTCGTAGAGGAAAGCCGGCGTACAAGCGAAGGTATCCGGTTTCCAGACATAGCGTTTTGATGGCGAAAACCGCGGCTCCCATGATCGAGCCCAGCCACATCGTCCACTTGGCGCTGCGGGCGGATGCGGCGGGCCAGAAGACGCCGAGCACGAAGACGCAGGTGATGGGCGGGGCCATGTGGGCGATGATGTCATTCACGCCGTTGAAAATTCTTTCGTAGCGGTCGAGCAGGGGAACGAGGGCGATGCCGGTGCAGATTGCGGTGACGATGTCATAACTGACCGTCGTGGCGATGGAGTTAGAGGCGCTTGAGAGGTTGCCCATGAGCGCCGGCATGAGCGCGGCGGTGAGCACGTCAAGCACGCCCATCGGCAGAAGCTTGCGGATCATGACACCGTAAACCTCCTTGGAGTGATAGGCTTTCACTCCCTCGGCAACGAGCGGTTTGCCATCGGCGTCCCTCTTCACCGGCGCGCCGGGGCCGAGGATGATGGCGGGTTCCTTGCCGGCGCTTTGGATGGCGAGTTGCGAAAGGTCGATACTGTCACCGTCCCTGACGCGAATGGGATCGAGTCTGGCTCCGCCGAGATCGCCAGTGACGGCGACAATTTGTTCTTTCGTGCCATCGGCGCCATTCACGGTTTGGATCACGCGGACTTGGGTGAGGCCTTCGATGTTTCCCTGCTTGATGCCGGTGTAGAGCATCAGGCCGGGGACGATGAAAATGAAGACGGGGAGTGTCTTGATGAGCCCGCAGAAGATGGAGCCGACGCGGGCGTCGTTTTCACTCTCCGCACCGAGCACGCGTTGGACGATGGTTTGATCGGCGCACCAATACCAGATGCCGAGCACCGGGTAGCCGAGGAAGATCGCATACCATGGCATGCCGCTGTCATCGCCATGAGGGCGGAGCATGTTCATGAGATTGCCGTCGGTGAGGTCTGGAGCGGTGTCGAGAGTGGCGGTCATGCCGGTCCATCCGCCGGTTTTCTGCCAAGCGAACCAAGTGATCACGCAGGCACCGAGGAGCAGGATGATGGTCTGGATGGTCTCGGTGATGGCGACCGCGGCGAGGCCGCCGGCGACCGTGTAGATGCCGGTGAGGGCGCACATCAGGATGATGCAGGTCCATTTATCGATGCCGAAAATGTCGTGCAGAACCAGCCAGCCGGTGGCGAGCGGGAAGGCGATGTGGAAAATGATGGCGGCGATGATCGAGACGAAGGCGAGCCAGTCCCGGCACTCGCGGGAGTAGCGTTTTTCGAGAAAATCCGGGAGCGTGGCGACTTTGGATTTCAGATAGAACGGCGCGAAGAAAAACCCGAGCAGGATCAGCGTGAAGGCGGCCATCCACTCGAAGTTGCCGTTGAGCAGGCCGGTGTCGTAGCCGGACTGCGCCAGGCTGACGAGGTGGACGCACGAAATGTTGGTGGCGAAGAGCGCGAGTCCGATGACCGGCCATTTCAAGGTATGGGCGGCCATGAAATAATCGCCCGCGACGGATTCCCCGTGCTGTCGGCCTTTTCTCCTGGCGTTGATGCCGGCCCAGCAACCGATACCGACGACCCCCACGAGGTAAACGACGATGATGGTCCAATCGATAAAGCTGATGTTCATGGTTCGGTTTGTTTTTTGATGTCGCGAGAATCAGTGAACGGCGCATCCGTATTCGGCCACCGCCTTGAACATGGCCTCGATGTTTTCAGGCGGAACGTCCGGCAGAATGTTGTGGATGGTGTTGAAGACAAAACCACCGCCGGGAGCGAGGATCTCGATGCGACGGCGCACATCGTCGCGGACCTGCTGGGGAGTGCCGTGGTTGAGGATGGCGCGCGTGTCGCAGCCGCCGCCCCAGAACGTCACGTCGCGGCCGAATTCGCTTTTGAGTTTTTCCGCTTCCATGTCACGGCAGGCGGTTTGCACGGGATTGATGATTTCAAACCCGGCATCGATCAGGTCCGGAAGCAGCGCGTGGATCGATCCGCACGAGTGGAGGAAGGTGTGCATCTGTGAGTTCTTGCGCACGTAATCGCAAAGCCGCGTGTGATGCTTTTTGAACAGCGAGCGGTAAGTGGCGGGTGCCATGAACGGCCCGGTGTCCGTGCCCAGATCATCGCCAAAGCGGCAAATGTCCGCGATGTCGCCCACGGCGGCGCAGACTTTCTCCAGAGTGCCCAGATGAACTTCCATCAGCGACTCCAGCAGACGCTCGACCTGCTCGGGCTCCGCGACCAGATCCATGAGAAAGTTGTCCATCCGCCGGAGAAAGGTGCCCCACTCGAAGAGGTTGCAGCCTACGACGACCATGATGGCGCGGTCGGTCGAGGCCCGCAGGGCGAGGGCGTTGGCGCGAAGTGTTTCCCAAAATCCCTCATCGCCGGCGTGGTCCCATGGACTGTGCGCCAGCGCGGCCCAGTGAACCTTGCCCATCGCCGCAGGCAGGGCGGCGGTGATGTCTGTTGGATAGTCATCCAACCACGGGAAGCATGTCTGGTCGAAGAAGTTCATGTTCTTCAACTGCGTGGCGATCTCCGTGCCGTCGGGCGCGCTGGCGCGCCATCCGCCGTCCGCTGCGGGCTGCGGCCGGAACCACACGGGATATTGCGCGGCGCTGCCGTCGAAGAGAGTTAAGTCATACCAATCGGACGCCGAGGTATCGAACGTGCGTCCGAGATCCACCACGTCGATGCGGCAGCGGTTGAGAATCTCCTCCTCCGGTTGCGCGAGTTGCTGGACCACATCGTAAACCCGGGTGTTTCCGCCAGTGAGGCCAAGATGTTTTTTCAGGCGGGTGTAAGCGATGGCCGAAATGCCGGAGCTGGGCGTGGCTCCCATGTCCACCGGCACTCGCCCGGGTTCGCGATGGGCAATGGCTTGTTGGATGAGTTCGCGGGATGTCATGGGTTTTTGGGTTTGATGAATTTTTCAGCGGCGATAGCCGATTTCCGCACCGCCGCTCACATGCATGATGTGGCCGGTGATGAAGCGTGCCTTTTCAGATAGAAGAAATACGCAGGTGTCTGCAATCACATCGCCCTCGGGGCAGTAGCCGAGCGGATGGATCTCATCGAGGTAGCGGTGGATTCCCTCCGGATCGGGCTGCTCTTCAGCCCATTGGTGGAGCATCGGCGTCCAGGTGCCGGCCGGGCAGACCGCGTTGACCCGGATGCCGGCCTTGGCGTAATCGAGAGCCATCGACTTGGTGAGCGTGTTCATGGCACCCTTGGTGGCGGTGTAGGCCGCATGGTTTTCCTGGCCGATGACGCCGACCATGCTGCTGGTGTTGAGGATGCAGCCCTTGGTGGCTTTCAGCGCCTCCAAGCCGAAGCGGGTCGTGTGCAGGACGCTTTTCAGATTGGTGTCGAAAAAGGCATTCCACTCTTCTTCAGTGGTTTCGTGGAGAGGTTTGGACGGGCTGGCGATGCCGGCGTTGTTGTGGATGGCGTCGATGCGTCCGAATTTCTCCAAGGTGAAGGCGATACCTTGCTCCACTTCGGAAGCGCTGGAGACATCACAGCGGATGCCGAAATGTTTGCCCGGAAGTTTGGCCGCCTCGCTTGCGGCAAGTTCGCCATTGCGGGCACAAAGAACGACATATGATCCTTCGTTCGCGTAGGCCTTCGCGCAGTCCAGGCCGATGCCGGTGGAGCCGCCGGTGAGGAAGATGACTTTGTTTTCCAGTAGCATGGTTTTTCAGGAAAGTTTCCGCCAAGTTGTCAGACAACTTTGGGCTGGCAAGGAAAAACTTGAGTGGCTAGGACTGGGTCCATGCCAGCCGCGAAAAATCACGCCAGCCCGGGAAAACCGTCCGCGCCCGCAGCGCGGATGTTGCGGGACTTGGAGCGTGCGATTCTCGAAGGGCGGCTGGCACCCGGCAGCCGTCTGCCTGGCGAGGAGGAACTGTGCGTGCGCTACGGCAGCAGCCGTCCGGCGGCGCGCGAGGCCTTGCAGGCGCTCAAGGCGCGTGGGTTGATCGTCAGCCGGCGCGGCAGCGGAAGTTATGTATCCACGGATGCCGGGCAGGACCCGCTGCGCAAGTCCATCGAGGTGTATTCCTCACTGCAGCCCGGCGGCCAGGCGTATCTGGAACTGCTGGACCTGCGACTGTTGATCGAGACGTTCTGCGTGGCAAATCTGGCGCGCAAGGACCGTGCGGAGGAACGGCGGAAACTGCGGGCCAAACTGGATGTCATGCGCGCTTCCACGGCTGACTTCGCCGCCTTTGGCGAGGCTGACATCCGCTTTCACCTGCAGATCGTGGAAAGCGCCGGGCATCAATTGTTCGCCACCATTCTCGGCGGCCTGCTGCCGGGTCTTGGCGTGCGCTTCGCGAGTGAAACCTATGTCGATGCCGCGCTGGTCTCAAAGAACCTGGGCGATCACGAGTCGATTTGTGAAGCGCTCGATGCGGGCCGCGGCGAGCTTGCGCGCCAACGGCTGCGCAAGCACCTGCTCGATTCCCGCGCGCATCTGGAAGAAGTCCTCGCCAAGGCCGCCGGGTGAGGGTGGAGGGATCAACGCTGAATGCCGGCTTATGACCGGCGTGGCATTTCATTCGCCGGACTTTTCCTCCTCCAGCGGCGGCACGGCGATGGGCGGAGTCACTGCCTCGATCGGCTTGCTGGCGGCGGATTGGGCGGGCGGGGTGGCGACGATGCCGCCGGGCAGTTGCTGCACGGAGCCTTGGCCGGCAGCGGCGGCGGGTGCGGGCTGGGCCTTGGTGATGAGTTGATCGCGTTCTTTCAACAGGGCGTCCACGGTGGTCTTGGAGACCAGAAAGGTGCGGCCTTCGAGGGCTTTCTCTTTGGCGAGTTTTTCGCCCAGGGTCTTGATGCGCTCGGCGAAGGCGGCGTCCTTGCTCTTGGTGTCCTCTTCTTTCTCGCCTTCCTCCTTCTTGCGCTCCTTGGGCAGCTCGGCGTTCACGTTCACGGTGAGCAGCACTTCCTCGCTGGTGGCCGGTGCGGCTCCACCCTCGGCGGGTGCGGCGGCTTTGGCCGGAGTGATGGTGAGTTGATAGATGAAACCCTCCACGGTTTCGATCACGGCACTGCGCTTCTCTTCCGCATTGGCGCGCTCCGCAACCTTGTCGGCCGGGATCACATCACTGAAGCGGGCGTAGGAAAAAAGGCTCTTGAGCGGTGTGGTGGCGGAGTTATCCAGCACTTCATCTCCGGCCGCACCTTCGAGCTTGAACTCGGCGTCTTCAGTCTCGCGGGTGAGCTTCCATGCGGTCTCGTCCTTGCTCTTGTGGCTGAGGCTGATGGATTTGATTTTCTCCGGGCTGAAGAAATCGTCGGCCAGCCAGCGGGTGGCCTCGTCGCTGACGGAGGGGAACATCTCGCTGATGGCATAGAAGCCGGACTCGTCGGCATGGTTGCGGATGTATCGGCCGACGGCGCCGCCGCCGCCCATGGGGCCGGCATCGGCGCCGCTTTCGATGTTCTTGCCGAGGGAAACCCGGGCGAGTTCCTTGCCGGTAGCGTCCTTGAAGGTGGCGGTCAGACCGCGATCCTCCGCCTTGGCAGCGCTTTCATCCATGCCGAACCGGGGTGC
>RPOS01000040.1 GCA_003820635.1 Verrucomicrobiaceae bacterium
AGCAGGACCAGCAGGACCAGCAGGACCAGCAGGACCAGCAGGACCAGCAGGACCAGCAGGACCAGCAGGACCCACAGGACGGCAAGGAATCCGGCAAGGAACCGCAGGAAAAGGGCGAGGAATCCAAGGATGCCCCGGGTAAAGATGAGCCTTCGGACAAGCAGCGGGAGGACGAGGGGAAATCCGGTGAGGAGAAGGAGGACAAAGATGAGCGTGAAGCCAAGCCTTCCAAGGACGGCAAGGAGGCGGAAGAAGAGAAAGGCAAGCCGGAGGATACGAAGTCTGCCGGGGAGAAACCGGGCGAGGAAGAGGCACAGGAGAGGAGCGAGGAAATGACACCCGAGGAAGCGCTTCAATTGATTGAATCGCTGCGGGATGACGAGCGCATGGTGATCCCGATTCCCCGCCGGAATGGCCGGACCGACAACACAACCAAAGGCAAGACATGGTAATGATATCTCGAAAAAAACTTCTGGGTCGCCGGCTTCCGGGTTTTCTGGCAGTCGCGTTGTGGCTCGCCATTTTCACCGGTTCCTGGGTGTCCGGCGCGGAAGTGGTGGCGGAGCTCGACCGAGATTCGGTGCCGGCCGGCAATGGGTCCGTGCTCACGCTGCGCGTCTCGGGCGCTCGTGCGGCCCAGCCGGTGATCCCGGAGGTGGAGAACCTCATTGTCAATCCACGCGGGCAGAGTCACGAGATGCGCATGGTCAACGGCCGCACCACGGTCTCCGTGACGTATAACTATGTTGTCGGATCGAATGTTCCGGGTGACTATGAAATTCCAGCGATCCGCGTGGTGGTGGATGGCGCGGAGTTGCTCACTGAGCCGCTGAAGTTGAAGGTTTTGGATGCCGGAGCGGCACAACCACCGGCCGGAATGCCACCGCAGGCACCCGGTGCCGGAGAGGATGAATCCACCACGGACGAAGGGGACGAGAAACGTTTCGGATTTCTCACGGTCGAGCTCGCCGCCAACAACCGCAAGCATGCCTACGTGGGTGAGATCGCCCCGGTGCGGATCAGGGCGTGGCTGCCGGAGAATTCGCGCGCGCAACTGCGCAGCGGCATCAAGCCGGAAAGCAAGGCATTCACCCTGCACAATGTGAACGACCGGCCGCAGCAGAGCACCGAGATCAGGGATGGCAAGCGCTACACGGTGGTCACCTGGTATGGTGGCATGTCGGCTACCAAGGCGGGCAAGCACCCGGCCTCGTTGTCGCTCGATGCCGTGGTTGCGGTGCGTGACGCCAGCGCGCCACGCCGGCGCAGGGGCGGACCTTTCGACGATCCGTTTTTTGACCACATCTTCGATGATATCCACGCGCCGATGATCCAGAAGGAGGTCACATTGAAGTCGGATGACCAGGAAATCGAAGTGCGCTCGCTGCCGACTGACGGGCGTCCGGACGGATTTTCCGGAGCGGTGGGGAATTTCCAATTCGATCGTGTGGAAGTGCCGGATGAGTGGGTGACCGGTGAACCCCGGCAGATCGGCGCGCGCATCGCAGGATCGGGAAACTTCGCGTTGATGAACGCACCGGAAATGGTTCCGGAGGATGTATGGAAAAGCTACCCGGGCAAGGGCGACTTCGCCCCGGGTGATGAAGCGTCGTTTTCGGGCAGCAAAACGTTCCGCTTCAATGCCATGCCGCGCCGGGGAGGCGAGCAGGAGGTTTCACTGGAGTTCAGTTATTTCAATCCGGACAAGGCGGAGTATCAAACCCTCACCAGCCCGCGGCAGAAAATCCAGGTGACTGGCGCGGACCTTGCGGAGGATGCGCCCGAGACGGCCCCGGTGGCGACCGAGCCTGAAAAGCCGACGGGCCTGCCGATAGGGCAGCATCTGCAATGGACGAATCCTGGCCCGTTGGTTCCTCTGGTTTCCAGGTCTGGATTCGTGCCACTGTTAGGAACAGCGGCCCTGATGGCGGCCCTCGGCGGAGTCTTGGCGTGGTGGCGAGCCCGCCGCAATGATCCGCGGCGGATCGCGGCGGCTGAGGTGGAGCGCATCAGCTGTGAAGCGCTGCGGAGCGCCAAGCAATGTGCCGCAACGGGGGATGCCACAGGGTTCTTCGCCGCCGCGCGGCTGGCCATCCAGCAACGGCTCGGCATGCGGTGGAACCAGGCGGCGCGGGCGATCACTCTGGCGGAAATCGAGGCCCGCCTGCCGGGGGACTCGCCCGTGGCGGCGTTCTTCCGCGAGGCGGACCACCACGCATATCATCCCACGCCCGGTGGCCAGGTTCTTCCCCGCTGGCAGAAGCTGTTAGACGAGGCTTTCCAGGATCTCAATAAGGAGGCGCATTGATATGAACCGGTTCTTCATCATTTGTCTGGCGTGCCTGTGTGGCGCTGCGGCACCGGCATTGGCCGATGGCAGGGAAACATTCGACCGGGCCAATGCGATGTTCGAAGCCGGCGACTTTGCCGGAGCTGCGGCAGCTTATCAGAAGATTCTCTTGGAGCATGGGCCGCGCGCGCCGGTGTATTACAATCTGGGCAACAGCCATCTGCGAATGGGCGATTATGGCCATGCGATTCTGGCCTACGAACGGGCAAAGCTGCTCACTCCGCGCGATCCGGACCTGCGATCCAATCTGGCGCTGGCGCGCAAGAACGCGGCGGCCTTCGAGGAGGAACCCGGGCTGCATCCGCGGGTGGCGGCGGCACTCCATTTCCTGAGCCGCGACGAATGGTCGTGGCTGGTCGGCGGTGGCGCGATCCTGTTAGGCGGCTTGGGTCTGCTGTGTGGCGTGGCGCGGGTGCGGCGTGGCTGTATGGCTCGCGTGATGGTGGTTTCCGCCGCGCTTGCGGCGCTGGTGATCCTTGTCGCTTCGGTGGTCCTCTACCTGCGCCGCGGTGAAGCGGCGCGTGGCGTGATTGTAGCTGCGGACGCGGTGCTGCGGCTGTCACCTTTTGAAACCGCGGAACCGCTCGCCACTCCGGCCCCCGGGCGGACCGTCCGGCTTGGCGAGAAAAGCGGCGATTTCCGCTTCATTGAAATTCCCGGCACCAATCTGCAAGGGTGGCTCGCCGACAAGGATGTCGCGTCGGTCATTCCGCAGGATGAATGAGGAAACCGAAGCCTCATTTTTCTGCTTGTCGCTATGTCGGCACGGGGAATGATGGCTGGGTGAGCGACTGTCATCCAGCCGGTTCAAGCCCAAGCGCGCCGCGCCACCGCCCGTGGGTGGACGGGCATGTGCATCTGGTCGGGAATGGGCGCAAAGGCAGCGGTTGCTGGATTCGCATGACCGGGTGGCACCGCATGATGGGTGGCATGATGTCCCGTATGCTCGGCCTGTCTGTCCACTTCGATCATGAGGATTTCGATGATATGTATGTGGCCAAGCTGGTGGATGATATCCGGGCCTCGCCACTCGATCATGCGCTGCTGCTCGCCCAGGATGAGGTGTATCGACCTGATGGCAGCCGGCGCGATTTTGGTTCTTTCCACGTTCCCAACGACTATCTTTTCGCGGTCTGCGGCAAGCATCGCGAGTTTCTGCCGGCGGTATCGATTCATCCGGCCAGGCGCGACGCTCTGGAAGAACTCGACCGCTGCCTCGCGCTGGGCGCGCGGGCGCTGAAGCTTCTTCCCAACTGTCTGGATGTGGATTGTTCGTCGCCGGGCCATGACCGATTCTGGGAGACCATGGCGGCGGCCGGGTTGCCAATGCTTGCGCATACCGGAGGGGAAATGACGGTGCCGGTTGCCAACAAGCGCTACCAGGATCCGCGCACACTGCGCCGTCCGCTTGAGATCGGTGTGAAAGTCATCGCCGCGCATGCCGCGAGCCGCAGCGGATTGTTCGATCCCGACTATTTCGATGTGCTTGTCCAGATGATGTGCGATTTCCCCAATCTCTATGCCGATACGAGCGGACTCAACACCCCGATTCGCAGTGCGGCCTTGAAAAAGATCCTGCGATGCGACCTGCACGACCGCTTCCTCCACGGCAGTGATTTTCCAGTGCCCGTCGGTACCATCTATGCCCGCTGGCGCGGCCTGATCGATCGGGAGACACAGAAGCGCGCAGCGCGCACGGCCAACCTGATCGAGCGCGATTTGCATCTCAAGCAGGCCGTCGGTTTTGATGAATCCCACTTCACCCGGATCTGGGACGTGCTTCGGCCGGTGGTGGATGATGCCTTCGAGTAAGCAGGCCTTTATTGTTAGGCGGGCAGTAGCGTGTGCGGAGTGGTGTGGATGATTCGCAGGCGTGAGTTTACGGCTTGCGGACGAAGGTGAGCCCCGGATCGCCGCGCGGGCCACCTGCCAGCACGAAGCTGAGTTTGGAATCATCGGCGAAGGTGAGCTCGCCGGTCATTTGCGAATCCTCGGAGATGAGCACCAGCAGGTTCGAATCATAAATGCCGAACTCTCCGGCCAGTTTGCCGCTGTTGCCGGTTTTATCAAAACTCCAGGTGAAGCTACCCTCCTTGGTCATTACCAGCGTGATGGTGCCGTCGTCGGCGACCTCGCTGACCCATGTGCCGACGAGTTTGTCGGGATTGACGGGCACGGGCGGCGGGGATTCCTCCGCTTGCTCATCATCGCTTGTGATGGAATCGCGCAGCAAATCCCGCAAACCGGCGGAGACGGTGTCGGTGCGTTCGAGTTTCGCGGAATGCTCGAAAAGTTCGAGTGCCTGTTCGAGATGGCCGAGCACCAGATAGTGATACCCTAGCAGGAAGTTGGCCGCGGCGGAATCCGGGTTGGCCTTGTGGTGCTCCTCGAGCTTACGCAGCAGTTTGGTGTATTCATCCTGGGATTCGAAGAGTCCGGTCATGGTGGTCCAGTCCCAGCCGGGACCGGATGCAAGGATCGGGTTGAGCACCCCGGCCGCATCGTTGAAGCGGCCCATCGAGAAGAAAACAAGGGCGCGGAATTCATGCATCACCGGATCACCGGGGACGACAGAAATGGCGCTGTCAACGGCGGTGAGCGCGGTGTTGAAGTCGCCCTTCCTGAAGGCTGCGCGAGCGTCCTCCATGGCGCTTTCCGCCTTTTGGGAGGCGGCCAGTTCGCTCGCTTCATCGCCCGGTGGGAACTCGGCGGCGACAACCGTGATGGGCCTTGTGTAATTGATGATGGTGGTGCCCGCGTTGTTGATCACGGGAGGTGCCGGGAAGGGGTTGTGGAAATGCTGATAGCCCGAATTGAAGATCCAGTTGCCCATGCTCCAGGCCGTCACGCCCCAGAGGAATCCATGGGTAAAGCTTCGGCGGCTGTTGCGTCCCCAGCCGTGGCACCATGAACCGTGGTGCCAGTGGTGATGGCGGCTGCTGACCCACCATGGGCGGCTGCCCCAGTAGTTGGGCCGGTAGCTCCAGCTGGAGTTGTTCCGGATGTTGATGTTGATATTGTTGTTGTTGAAATTCGGCCGGTTGCCGGGCCGGTTGCCCGGGCGGTTCCAATTTCCCCAATTTCCCCAGTCGTTGCCCCAGTCGGGTCGGCTGTCCGGGCGGTTGTTGATGTCGAAATCAGGGCGTGTGATGCCGCCGGGGCGGTTGAGCCCGCCACCCGGGCGAGTGATGTCTGGCAGGGTGTTATCGGGCCGGGTAATACCACCAACACCCGGGCGGGTAATATCGGGCCGGGTGATGCCACCACCGGGACGTGTGACACCCTCGGGCAGCGGAATCGCGCCGCCGGGACGTGAGATCTCGGGGCGGCTGATGCCGCCGCCGGGACGCGAGACATCAGGACGTGAAATGTTAGGGCGGTTTTCCGGCCACGGGAAGGTCACATTTCCCGGGAGAGTGGTCGGCCGCTCTTTGGGACGCACGACAGGTCTGGATTCCGGGCGGATGTTCGGAAGTGTCTCAGGACGCGTGATGGGGCGGTTACCGGGGCGTTCCACCGGACGCTGAACGGGTGGTCGCTGTGCGGGCAACTGCGCGGGCCGCTGAACGGGTGGCCTCTGGGCCGGCAACTGCGCGGGCCGCTGAACGGGTGGCCTCTGGGCCGGCAACTGCGAAGGCCGCTGAACGGGTGGCCTCTGGGCCGGCAACTGCGAAGGCCGTTGCACGGATGGCTGCTGTGCCGGCCGTTGCACGGATGGCCTCTGGGCTGGGCGTTGAGCGGGTTGCTGGACTGCCGGGCGCTGGGCAGGACGGCTGACCCGCGAATTGGTGACAGGGTTTCGCGAGGCTCCATCCCCGCTGGATTGCTGGCGGTTGGCGATGGCGCGACCGAAGGTTTCCAGAGGAGAGAGGGCCAGAAGGAGGATGGCGACGATCCAAGGCACTGCGGCTTTCATGGTGACAATGGTTGGGATTCAGAGTTATTTGCCATCTGTGGCGGTGGCGGGCTCGACCTTGTCCGCTTGTCCGGCGTCCTCGGGACTGAGGAGGGAAATCGGATCCGGCGCACGGCGCACGAATCGGTAGGTGAGGTCAGGCAGTGCTTCGCACGCGAGCATGCGTTGGCTTGTGGTCCACACCATCGAATCACCATCGCGGAGGATGGCTTGGGAAGAGGCGGTGACCTCGGCGTCGGCGGTGATTCCGGTGCTGTTGACGACCCATTCATCGCCGCGCCTTGCCCAGGGTCCGCAGGCGTTTCCGCCATCGCTATCGAAGGTCCACCAATAAACCGAGGAGGTGGCGGGATTCCACCCGATCCTGAGGTTGACGGTTTGGCTGTCTGATATGGCATCGGTGACGAGAGCCTCACCGAGCAAATACTTTTCGCGGTCGTCGAGGTTGATCACCATGTCGATCCGCAGGCCGTCCTCACCTTCGAGAGTCCACTCGCCGATCAGCCAGTGAAGCGGCTTGATCCGCTCGGAAAGTGTGGTGACTTCGGCCAGGCTGCGGGAGGAGGCCATCAGCCAGGATCCGCCGGCTGGCTTGGCATGGATGACGGTGTAGCTGATGGAGCGGACCGGCTCGTCATCGGCAAATGTCAGATGAACCACACCATCTTCAACTGCCATGCCTGGAGCGATGATTTCGACATCGGAGGCTTCCACGGCGATCATGGGAACATTTTCACCGGCGAACAGGCGGCTATGGTAATCGTTGATCTCCTGGCGACCGATCAGCGTTTCCCCATCGCTTCCGACGATGACTCCAAGTGGAGTGAAAAGGGCGGCGATCGCTGCGGCGTCCCTGCCATTGAACGCAGCCACAAATCTCTCGGCCGTCCTGCCAAGTGAATCAAGAACGTCCGCTTGATCCGCACCCTGGTTTTCTGCTGCAGGGGGTGCGGTTGGCGCGTCCTGGGCCTGGAGTTCCGGCAGCGAGGCAGAACAAAGCAGCGCGATGGCAGGAAGTGTCTTGTATCGAAATGATGTCCGGCTTTTCATAAGCGAAGCTCGAGGGTTAGGAAGCTTGAAAGATGTTTATGTCATCGGGGTGATAGGCGCCGTCATCATGGTCCCAATCCTGCTGCCGCCGTGACTGGCGAAAGCCGCGGTTCAGCGGGTCACGCGTGTGCGGCCGCCGGCACCGGTGATCACGCGGACCCTGTCTCCCACGGAGAAGCTTTCACGGGGATTGACTTCCTGAACCACGGAGAGCCGGCCGCCGCCGTCGTTGAGACGGACTTCGATCTCCAAGCCATTCCGACTGGTGACGTTCTGGCCGACGTGGGAGCCTGCGGCCCCACCGACCAGAGCGCCACCGACGGTGGCGGCGGTGCGGCCCGAGCCACTGCCGATTTGATTGCCGAGCAGACCGCCGACACCGGCTCCCACCAGAGTGCCACCGGTGGTGCCTCCTTCGATCCTGACCGGCCGGATCGAGGTGATGGTTCCGGTTCTCACATCCTGGGCCCGGCCTGCCTCGCCACGCGAGACGGTGTCACCGGTGAGGGAATCCTGGGCGCAGGAAACGAGAAAAAATGACAGGATGGCGATGGAGGTAAGTGATTTCATGGTGGCTGCTGTTTGTGTGCCAAACCGTTTGATGTAAAGCGCAAATTACCGGATCACCTCACATGCGGGTAATGTTTTGACACGGCCGGTAAGTAAACGGCTTCGGGCTGGCGGCATTTGGCGACGAGCGGGCTTGCGGATGGTGCACGGCGTGCTTATCCATCGCCGCGCGCGATGCGCCCATGATCCCATGCTCCTCCACTTTTACAAAATGAACGGTGCCGGCAATGACTTCATCGTCATCGACAACCGCGATCTCTCCATCCAGTTCGACGCTGAAACCATCGAGGCCCTCTGCGACCGCCATCGCGGCATCGGCGCGGACGGCCTGCTCGCCGTGGAACCCGCCGAGCACGGCGCGGATTTCAAATTCCGCTATTACAATGCCGACGGCGGCGAAGCCGAAATGTGCGGCAACGGCGCGCGCTGCTTCGGCCGCTTCACCGCCCACCTGACCGAGGAAATCCCGGACCGCGTGACCTTCGAAACCATCGCCGGCACGCTCACCGCCGAAATGGTCGGCGAGAACGTCCGCATCGCGATGTCCGAGCCGAAGGATCTCAAGCTCGACACCGGGGCCAGCGTGCCCGGCTTGGATGCCACCCTGCATTTCGTCAACACCGGCGTGCCACACGTGGTCGCCTTCGTGCCCGGCGGTGAGGCTTTCGAGGAACTCGATGTCTTCACCCACGGCCGCGCCATTCGCCAGCACCCTGCATTCGCCCCGGCCGGCACCAATGCGAACTTCGCCACCGTGCTCAAGCCCGGCCACATCGAAATCCGCACCTACGAACGCGGCGTGGAGGACGAAACGCTCGCCTGCGGCACCGGCATGGTCGCCTGCGCCCTTATCCACCACCTGCTCACCAGTGCCCCCTCACCCATCCAGGTGGACGTCGCCGGCGGCGACACGCTGGAGATCGGCTTCGAAAAATCCGGCGATCGGTCCTTCAAGAACGTCACCCTCACAGGTCCGGCGGATTTCGTCTTCGAGGGCGAGATGGAGATTTGAGTTTCCCCCCGCACATCTTCAGGCGCGGCGCAGGTAGTCGGGCATTTGATCCCGCTGGGACGCCGGCGGCAGCGCGGCGCTGGCAAAGGAAATCACCGCCCCCACCCCGGCCGCGTGGGCTCCGCCGAGCCGCGGCTCGACCTCGAAGTCCGGAAAACGGTGGCGCGCGCGGTGTTTCAGCCACCAGCTCACCACCACTAGCAGCAACAGCGCACCGGCCGTAAACACCGCCGGAAGCGCAAAGCGCCGCGCCTGCTCAAGATGCGGCTGGAGCAGCTCCATGACTTTGGATTTTTTCTCAAGCGGCTTCACCACCCTGGCGGGCGCGGCGATCGCCCCAGCCGGCGGCTCCGTGCCGCCCAGCATCCGCTCCATCCAGTAAATCCGTATCGACATCTGCACCAGGAAGGCCTCGAACTGGCGGGCCGGCCCGGTCTGGTTGAGCGCCTGCATCACCGAGCTTTCCAAAGCCCGCCGCTGCTCCGCCAGCGGCAACTTCTCGGTCAGCGCGGGGCTCAGGCGCAGCACCGTCCTCTCGGGCGCGCCCATGAACCAATGAACCACCGCCGCCGGTCGGCCGGCAGCAAAGAAACGCTCCACCAGTTCCTCCTCCCGCACCTCCCCGGGGATTTCCTGATCGCCGCCGAAAACATAGACAAACAAATCAATCGCCGAATCGCCCGCGTGGTAATTGAGGAAATCCAAGCGCTCGCGCTGGTCCACCGGGCTGAGCAACCCTTGCGGATCGACCAGAAACGCCTGCGGCCGCTCGGCGAAGTAGGCCGGCCAGTATTCCTCCGGCACCTCACTGCGCGGAACTGCCGCGCCGGAGATGTCCCCAGCTGTCGGCGCTTCGAGTTCCAGCGCCACCGCCTCCGTTTCCGCGCCCTCCCCTTCCGCTGCATCGCCGACCAGCAACTCGCTTCCCGCCACCCACGCCTCCTCCGGCGGTTGGCCATCCTGCCAGCTCGGCAGCCCCTGCTCCGGCGCGGCAAAGCCAAGGCCCGCCGCCAGCACGCAGAGGATACCGACCGACCTGGTGCTTTTCATTGCACCACCTCCTTGGTCTTGTTTTCCGGGGCTTGGGAAACATTGCGGTGCCCGGCGCGGATGCGGCGCACCGGGTCGCCGATCATCGCGAGTGGCAGGACCTTGCGCTGGAAATGACCAGGATCCCGCCGCGCCTGGCGGCTGCGCTTGGCCAGGATGCCCTCCAGATGGAGCAGCGCCCGGACAATCCCGTCCGCATAGCGCCCTTCCAACCAGTAGGCATGGGCGCGGCAAAGGCACTCAAAGGTGTCCGCCTCCTCCAAAAACGGATCCAGCAGGTAGCCGAAAATGAATCCCGCCGCCTTCGACTCCGGGTCGATCGTCAGGAGGATGCCCGCCTCGTTCGGTTTGTCCGGCGGCAAGTCCTCAAAGGCCGCGCGGTTCAGCAACCAGAAGCCGAACTGCCGGATGTTGGCCACCTCGCCGAGGGCACCGGTGTGAACCGCCGCGAAAACCTGTGGAAACCGCCGCGAAATCCGTTCCATCGCCGCCTCCACCTGCTCGCGGTCGCCGCGCTTGAGAATGCCCGCGGTATCGCTCAGGCAGCGCAGTCTCACCTCCTCCGCCCCGTAGCGCGCATCGGCATCCGCGATCGAAAAGCCACAATGCGGGCACGATTCCGCCGCTCGGTGGATTCGCTGGACGCATCGCGGGCACTTCATCATGGCAGGCTGGCGGCTTTTACGAAGAACGTCGTAGTTCGTCAAAGCGAAAGATCAACGATTGCTAGGATTTGGGTTGGCACTCCGCCAAGACTTCACGCCGCCGCATTTTTTGCGGTTTTCAGGTTTGTCAGCCGGATGGTTTTTCGAAACAGTGCCGTCCTACTTTCGGATGAACCTCGTGGAAAAAGTCAGGTTGGCCGGCGTCGTGGGCGCGGGCGGTGGTGGGTTTCCCACCCACGTCAAACTCGCCGCCAAGGCGGACACGGTCATCGCCAACGGTGCCGAGTGTGAACCGCTGCTCCACAAGGATGCCGCGGTGATGGAGCGCTGGGCGGATGACATCGTGCGCGGCATGGTGCTGACCATGGAGGCGGTGGGTGCGAAGGACGGCTTCGTCGGCATCAAGGCGAAGAACAAGCACGCGGTGGAGGCGATCGAGGAAGCCTGCAAGGGCACGGCGGTGAAGATTTTCCTGTTAGGAGATTATTATCCCGCCGGAGACGAGTATGACCTCGTCTATTCCGTGACCGGCCGCCTGATCCCGCCTGCGGGCATTCCGCTGCATGTGGGCGTGATCGTGGCCAACGTGGAAACCCTCGCCAACATCACCGCCGCCGCAGAGGGCCGGCCGGTGACCCACAAGACCCTCACGGTGGCCGGCGCGGTGGCCGAGCCGATCACCCTCACCGTGCCGCTCGGCGTGACCCTGCGCGACTGCCTCACGGCGGCCGGCGGCTGCACGGTGGATGATCCGGTGCTGGCCATCGGCGGCATGATGATGGGCGAGCACACCGATGATCTGGACCGCCCGGTGACCAAGACCACCGGCGGCGTGATCGTGCTGCCGCGCAGCCACCACGTCATGGAGCGCAAGTTCAAGCCGGCGAAGATCCAGAACGCGATCGGCAAGTCCGCCTGCGACCAGTGCCGCTACTGCACCGAGTATTGCCCGCGTTTCCTGCTGGGCTACGCGGTGGAGCCGCACCAGGTGATGCGCAGCCTGGCCTTCACCTCCACCGGCAAGGAGCACTGGAACCAGTGGGCCGCGCTGTGCTGCTCGTGCGGACTCTGCACGCTCTACGGCTGCCCGGAGGAACTTTATCCGAAGGAAGCCTGCGACCAATCGAAGGCGGAAATGCGCAAGGACAACATCAAGTGGACCGGCTCGATGGACATCAAGGTCCACCCGATGCGCGACGGCCGCCGCGTGCCCATCAAGTCCCTGATGCGCAAGCTTTCCATCAGCGAATACGACCACCCGGCGCATTGGACGGCCAGGACCGTGGAGCCCTCGCGCGTGGTGCTGCCGCTCAAGCAGAGCGCCGGCGTGGGCAACCGCCCGGTCGTGCGCGCCGGCGAGCGCGTGCGGGCCGGCCAGGCGCTTGGCGAAATTCCGGAAAAAGCCCTCAGTGCCATCATTCACGCACCCTTCGACGCCAGCGTCGCCGAAGTCACCGAACAACACATCATTCTCACCCGCTGACATGACTGAAAAATCCATCGGCCTCATCGAACTCTCCAGCATCGCCGCCGGCTTCGCGGTGGCGGACTCCATGCTCAAGGCCGCCGAGGTGCGCATCCTGCTCTCGCGGTCCATCTGCTCCGGCAAATACATGGTGCTCATCGGCGGCGAGGTGTCCGCCGTGGCCTCGGCCATTGCTTCCGGCAAGGAAGCCTCCAACGGCTGCCTGATCGACACCGTGGTGATCCCGAACATCCACCCGGACGTCTTCACCGCCATGGGCCGCACCCAGCCGCCGCCGGTGGAGGGCGCGCTCGGGATTTTCGAATCCTTCAACGTGGCCACCCTCATCCTCGGTGCCGACGCCGCGGCCAAGGCGGCCAACGTGCAACTACTCGAAGTGCGCCTCGCCATGGCCATGGGCGGCAAGGCCTTCTGCACCCTCACCGGCGACGTCGCCTCCGTTCAGGCCGCGGTGAAGGCCGGCTCAGACCTGATCGCCGACGAAGGCCTGCTGGTCAACGCTGTGGTCATCCCGCGTCCGCACCCGGATGTTTACCGGGAAGTGGTTTGAGACCCGCCGCGCCCGCAAGAATCATCCGAACACGAAACAGCCCGTGGAGCAGTGATGCTTTCCACGGGCTGTTTGGTTGAAGCCTTGATCTAACAGGCGCTCAGAATTTCTGGGCGCGCGAGTGGCTGAAGTAGGTTTCAAAACCCAGCTCCGGCGGAAACTCGGAGAGACCGTCATGCACGTTCATCTCGATGCGGTTGTCCTCGCCGCAACGCTCGTAGGGCGGCTTGAAGGTGCCGCGATGGGTGGGGCAGGTGAAGGTGAAGAGTTCGTAGAAACCATAGCCGATGCGGCGCATCGCGCGACTGGTGCCGTCCACCGCACCGTAGGTCCAGCCAGCCTTGCGGCCGTAGGCTTCGTTCTTGCGCACGATCTGCTCGGGAATCTCCATCACCCCGTAGATGATGTTGCTGATCGCACGGCCCAGCTTGCGCTCGGCGGTGTAGGTGGAGCCTGGCGGCGCATGAATGTCGGCGGCGACGATTCCATAGAGCGAGGCAAAGGCGGCGGCAGTGACCAAGAGTTTTTTCATGCTGCGGAGAGGCTACCGATCAGGCTTAGGGGTTGGCAACGGGAAATTTCGGATTTTTACGCGGCAGGAAAAATCTCATGACTCATGGCCGGTCTCCAACAGCATGGCCGTGCAGGGCGGGAGGTCCGGCAGTGCCACGCCGGTGTTTTCGAGATCCTCGCGGGCGGCGCGACCGGCCCAATCGGAGTCGAGCCGGTCGGTGAAGGTCCAGGTCCCGCAGCCGCAGAGGCCGAGAAACATCTGCGCGTCATGAGGGATGCGGATTTTCACGCCGCGCAGGGTTTCGGTGCCATGGAAATTGGCCACCACCAGGAAGGCCTGGCCGGACTTGCCATCGCGGCGCAGGAAGACATAGAGCCAGTGGCCGGAGCAATCCTCGTCCCCCACCCTGCCGAAGTCCGGGTTCTGCTTGTTGGCATGGTTGAGACCGTAGAAGCCGCCGGCGGTGAAGGCGCGGCACTGGGTGGTACGGATGAGCCTGCCATACCATGCGCGCAGGGCCAGCTGCTCTTCCGACAAGCGGCCGCCGTCATATCTGCCGCCGTTGACCCATTTGCAAAACTCGGGCATCGAGCCGTAATCGAAGATGCTGGTGCGCGCGCCATCGCCGCCGAATCCCTCCGCGCCAAGCGCCGGCTCACCGACCTCCTGGCCGTGGTAAAGCATGACCGGCCCGCAGCCCATGGTGAAAAGCACGGCGGACACCGGCTTGCCCACCTTCATGCCGAGGCCGCCCCACACCTGCGGATTGGCCAGGCGCACCTCGTCGTGGTTTTCCGCGTAGCGCAGCGAGCGGTGGAAACGCTTGCCGGTGAAGGTGAGCGGATCCAGGTCGTTGGCCCATTTCCCCGAGTCATGCATTCCCTCCAGGATATCATATACCGGATCGTCATAGACCGCGTCGAACCCGGCGGCGAGCAACTCCTCGAGCACATGGCCGCCGGTCAGCTTGGCGGGGTCGTTGTCATAAGCCTCGGCGCAGAAAAACACCTGCGGATCACGCGTGTGGCAGCGTTTCACCGCCCAGCGCCAGAACTCCATCGGAATCAGGTGCGCCATGTCCGCGCGGAAGCCGTCCACGCCCAGGCTCTGCCAGTGGGCCAGGACTTGATCCATCGTGCGCCAGGTTTTCGGCACGTCCTCCGGCGCGGCGTCCGGCCCGGGCAGGTGCGAGGTGTCGCGGCCGGTGGTGAAGTCATGGCCGTAGTTGAGCTTCACCGTTTCATACCAATCATGAATCGAAGGCGCCCATGAAACCACGTTGTTGCCGGTGACGCGGCCGCAGTGCGTTTCCGCCTCGAAAAGCCCGTCGCAGCCGGAGTTTCCAGCGGACGGCAGCCTGAGCGGCGGGCCGCCGCCGGGATGGTGCGGCTGGAGATAATAGAAGTGGTTGTCGCGCGAGAAGAACACGCCCTGGTCGTCACCCGCGCCGAAGGAGAGCTCCGGGCACACGTCCGACTGGTGGGAGCGCGCCACGTGGTTGGGCACGAAGTCGATGATGACCTTGAAGCCGTGCGCCTTGCAGCGCTCTAACAACTCCCGGAACTCGTCCAGCCGCCGATCCGGGTCCACGGCATAATCCGGACTGACGTCGAAGCAATCCCGGATGGCATAGGGACTGCCGGCGAGTCCTTTGAGGATATCCGGATCATCCGCAGGGCGGTTTGGATAAGCCGTGCCGCTCGCCTGCTCCAGCACGCCGGTGAGCCAGAGGTGGGTGAAACCCATTTCACCGAGTGAACCAAGGGCGGCGGGCGTGATGTCGGCGAATTTCCCGCAGCCGTTTTCCGCGAGCGTGCCGTTAGGCTCGCGGGTCTCGTTGGTGTTGCCGAACAGGCGCACCATGAGCTGATAGATCACGGGGCGGGTTTTGCACACTGCACGGTTGTGACTCATCGCGAGCATCCAAACATTCCGCCGTAAGGCTTGCCAAGCCATGCTTGAACGTCAGCGCCTTTTTCCGCCTTCCTCGCGGACCACCGCCAGCGCGTCATAGACGGCAAACAGCATCACCAGGCAGGTGAGCGCCGCGCAACCGCCCCACCACAGCAGGAACAGCCATGGGCTCGATGCGAGCCAACCGTCCACCAGCCACAGTCCGGCGGCCATCACCAGCAGCGCCGCAAGCAGCATGCGGCCGATGACTTTGCGCCGCGCCGCGCGGTCGTGCAGGATCGCGCGCGCGATTCCCTTGCAGTCTTCCCATCCGGTCTTGCCCGCGGCCATGCGGCCAGTCCATCCCGGCTGCTGCCGGCAGCCAAGCCGGAATTCCGGAAAATCCCCGCGCTCACCAGCGGATCGCCGCGGCGGCCCAGGTGAGGCCCGCGCCGAAAACGACCAGCACGATGTGGTCGCCGCGCTTGAAGGCCCCGGTCCGGTTGGCCTCGTCCAGCGCGATGGCCACGGCCGCGGCAGAGGTGTTGCCGTATTTGTGCAGGTTCACGAAGACGCGCTCGTTGGGCACGGCGAGGCGGTCGGCGATGGCGTCGATGATGCGCAGGTTGGCCTGGTGCGGGATCACACAGGCGATGTCCGCGGGATGCCAACCGGCGCGCTCGATGACTTTTTCCGCCGCCTCCTTCATCCGGGTGACGGCGATCTTGAAAACCTCGCGACCCTGCATGTTGAGCGTGTGCAGATGCTGGTCGACGTTTTGCGCGGTGATCGGGCAGGCGCTGCCGCCGCCGGGAATCTCCAGCAAATGCGTTAGATTGCCATCCGTCCCCATCTCGGTGGCCACAATCGAGCCCTCGCCGGGTTCCGCGCGGCGCAGCACGGCGGCACCCGCGCCATCGCCGAAGAGCACGCAGGTCGAACGGTCTTCCCAATTGGTGACGGAGGAGAGTTTTTCCGCGCCGATGATGAGCGCGTTGTTGAAGGCGCCGTCGGAAATGAGGCGCTTGCAGATTTTCATCGCATAGAGGAATCCCGAGCATGCGGCCGAGATGTCAAAGGCCACGGCCTTCATCGCGCCGAGCTGCTGCTGGACGTGGCAGGCGGTGGCCGGGGTGGGCGTGTCCGGCGTGATGGTGGCCACCACGATGAGCTCGATGTCTTCAGCCTTCATCCCCGCTTGTTCGAGCGCCTTGATCGCGGCCTTGCTCGCCATGTGGGAGGTGAACTCGTCATCGGCGGCGATCCGGCGCTCCTTGATGCCGGTGCGCGTGACGATCCACTCGTCGCTGGTGTCCACCTTCGCGGCGAGTTCTTCGTTGGTGAGGATCCTTTCGGGAACGTAGCTGCCGGTGCCGGCGATGCAGACCTCGATGGCGGATGTCGATTCACTCATGCGGCGGGAGATTGGATTTAGCCCCCGGCCGCCACAAGCGCGAAGTTGCGGCGAAATCAGAAACAAATCACTCCGCCGCTGGCGCGGCGACCACCGATGCCAGCGCCTCCTCGATGCGTTGGTTGACGCGGTTTTCCACCGTCTCCATGCCCACGCGGATCGCATTGCGCACGGCCAGCGCACTGGAGGATCCGTGGGCGATGATCACCACGCCATTGACCCCGAGCAGCGGGCTGCCGCCGTAAGTCTCATAGCTGCTTTTTTCCTTGAGTGCCTTGAAGGCCCCGTTGGCCAGCACCGCGCCGCAAAGGCGCAGCGGGTTGCCCTTGATCTCGGCCTTGAGCCATTTGGAAACAGCCTTGGCGGTGGCCTCCACGGACTTGAGCACGATGTTGCCGACAAAGCCGTCGCAAAGCACGATGTCGAGTTCGCTTTCAAACAGGTCTCGTCCCTCGACGTTGCCGATGAACTGAATGCCGGGCGTCTGCTTGAGCAGCCGGAAAGTCTCCTTGGTGAAGGTGGTGCCTTTCTCGTCCTCCTCGCCGTTGGACATCAGGCCCACTTTGGGGTTCTTCACGCCCAGCACATTGCGCGAAAACGCCGTGCCCATGATGGCGTAGGCCACCAGGTGCTCGGGCTTGGCCTCGGGGTTGGCCCCGGCATCCAGGATGTGGCAAAGGCCGTGTTCATTGGGAATGGCGGTGGCGATGCCGGCCCGGTCCACGCCGGGCAGCGTGCGCAGCTTCAAGGTGGCCGCAGCCACCGCAGCGCCGGTATTTCCCGCGGAAACGAAGGCCTCGGCCCGGCCTTCCTTCACCATTTCCATCGCCACATTGATGGAGGACTGCTTTTTGCGCCGGACGGCTTTCGCACCCGGTTCGGCCATGCCGATGGTCTCCGGCGCATGCACGATACTCACCCGCCGGTCGCGCAGGTCGAGCCCCTGCCGGGCACACTCGGCGGCAAGCACGTGCTGATCACCCACCAGATACAAGTGCTGCAACTTCGGATAATACCGCAGGGCGTCCATGGCTCCTCCGATATTGACGGCGGGGGCGTTGTCCCCCCCCATGGCATCCAGTGCGACTTTCATGCGGTTGGAAAATTGGAAATACAGGGAATTGGCGGCTGCTGGGCCAGCGGCGGAAACCGATACGAAAAATCACCGCCCGGAGCTCTCCCCGGACGGCGATCCGTTGAAATCACGCGCGCAGCCTCACAGTGCTTCGACATCGAGCACCTGGCGGTCACGGTAGTAGCCGCAAGACGGGCAGGCGATGTGCGAGGGCACCTTGCTGCCGCACTCGGGGCAGCTCTTGAAAATCGGTGCACGCCAGCGCTTGGCGCCACGGCGCATTTTCTGACGGCTTTTGGATTGGCGGCGCTTTGGAACGGCCATGGTTTTGCAGTAGTATTAGGGTTGATCCTTGAGGTCCTTGAGGGTGTCGAGGGCCGACCATCGGTCGTCTCCCCCGGCGCGGGGCGGAGTGGGTAGCTCATCCGCCGCCGGTTTGTCCACTGATAAATACCGGGGATCGATTTCGCATTGCTGCGGCACGTCCCCCTCCTCGCAGCGCGGGTCCACCGGGAAGTGGATCAAAACCTCCTCCCGCAGGGCCTCGCTGGCGTCCACTTCTCCCTCGTTGCCGATCTCGATGGACAACGCCGCGCCTTCCAGACGGATTGTCTGGATGAAGGGGTGGAGCGTCCTCACGCAGGTGAATTCAAACGGCGCGCAGAGCGTTCCCGTCAGCAACAGCTCCGAGCCGAAGCGTTGCACCCACAGATCGTATGCCAAGGGCCCCACCGGCCGGGCATCCCCTTCCGGCAGGTCGAAAATTTCGCCCGGCAATTCCCCGCAAAACGCCTTCCCCTCCTCGGGAAGCGCCGCCAAATCGATCTTCAAACGCGCCTTCATGCCGCGAATCTAACCCACCGCCGCCCGCCGCCAAGCCGCAACTTTCGCGGCATGGGGCGGTCCTCAGGCGGAACACGGATTCCGCGCCTCCGGAGGCATGAAAACACCGGACTTTCGGGCTCCACCCATGCCGGCGGCCGGCCGCATTGCACGGCGGAAATAAAATTTTTCCCATTGTTCCTGAAAGCATTGCACCGGGACGACCCGCTCAAGCTCCGATGGTTAAGAAATCCTGATGAATTTTTTGAAATTCCAGCCGCCGCCACCCCGCTCTCTAACAGATGAAATTTTTCTCCACCCCCAGACTTGGGCCCCGGCCCGTGGTCAAAGCCTCCCAAACCCCGGATTTTAAGCATGATTTACTTGGTGATTACAATCTTTAAGCTCAATATGTGGTATTGTGAATAATTTGTGGATACCACATGAGCAAAATCGAATTGACCACCACCACGGTTTCCAACAGTCTCCGCGACGCTGCGCCTGTCGCGAAACGATTCATTTTCACCCCTTCATTCCACACTGCCAACCATGTCCGCCACCACCACCGTCAAGCTCGGAGACCGCACCTTCATCCTCGACAAAGCCAAGGCCGAGGAAGCCTTCGCGGCCAAGAAAGTCATCAACGGCCGCGACACGATGTTCTTCAACATCCTGCCGCTCAAATACCAGTGGGCCTACGATCTCTACAAGACGATGAAGAACAACCACTGGGAACCCGAGGACATCACCATGCAGAAGGATGTCGAACAGTGGCGCTCCGATGAGATCTCCGACGTCGAACGCTGGATCATCAAGATGGGCATCGGCTACTTCTCCGCCGCCGAAGGCATCGTCGGCGACAACATCCTCCACGTCGTCCGCGAAGTCGTCACCGCGCCCGAGCTGAAACTTGTGTTAGGCCGCCACGCCCACGAGGAGAACATCCACGCCGACAGCCTCGTTTACATGCTCTCCTCGCTCGGCCTCAACCCGCACGAATGTGAGGCAATGTTCGAGGACGTGCCCACCATCAAGGACAAGAACACCTTCGTTGTTTCCAACAGCCGCGCCCTGCGCCGCGATATCGACCTCACCGTCACCTCCAACAAGCAGGCGCTCGCCAAGAACATCTTCATGTTCGGCCAGGTCATGGAAGGCACCCAGTTCTACGGCCTCTTCGGCATGATCCTCAGCCTCTACCGCCAGAACAAGTTCCCCGGCATCGGCACCATGTTCCGCTACACCCTGCGCGACGAATCCAACCACATCGAGGTCTTCCGCAACCTGCTCATGGACCTCGTCGACGAGAACCCGGACATCTGGACCGAGGAGTTCCGCGAGGATCTCCGCAGCACCATGAAGGAGGGCATCGAACTCGAAAAGGCCTTCATCCGCGACTGCCTCCCGGTCGCCGGCCTCGGCCTCAACTCCGCCGACTTCGAGACCTACATCGACTACATCGCCGACCGCCGCCTCGCCTCCTGCGGGCTCGCCCCACTCAACGCCAACACCACCAACCCCTTCCCCTGGCTCGCCGAGATGATGGACATCAAGAAGGAAACCAACTTCTTCGAAGGCCGCGTCACCGAATACCAGAAGGCCTCCGCGCTCTCGAATGTTTCGGATGACGAACTGTAATATCCGACAGATCCGTTCAATCCATCCAATCCGACCGATCTCAATATAATAAAACTCCACCTACCCATCTCATGTACCACTCCATCGACCCCGCCGAAGACCAGATCCTCAAGCAAGTCATCACCGATCGCTTCGCCCTCGCCCCCTCGGACCGCGGGTTCTCATGGCGCGAGGTGCTTCCCAGTGAGAAGCGCGCGCCCATTTCGGACATCATCGTCACCCGCGGCAACACCGACACCCAGTTCTCGCTGGAGGATGTCGCCGACGCCATCGGCAACTCGCTCACCGACCTGCTCATCTCCCGCCGCGAGGACGAGAAATCCATCTTCACCGAGGAGAACCGCCAGTTCGTCTCCGATGTCGCGCACAGCGTGGCCGCATCCCTCACCAAGTCACTCGACGAGGGCGGACGCCTGCGCCTCTCCGAAGGCGACCTCTACCTGCTCATCGAAAAGGCCCTGCTCGAAAACGAGGCCTACGATGTCGCAAAGTCCCTCGCTTTCCGCCGCTCGATGGAGAAGTCCGGCAGCATCGACGTGAATGCCGGCCCGCAAACGCTTCCCGTCCGCCTGATCCGCCGCAATGGCAACGTAGTGCCGTGGTCCGAAACGAAAATCGAGATCGCTGTTAGAAAGGCTTTCCTCACCATCAAGGCCAACCCCGAGCCAGCCATCGACATCGCCCGCGGCGTCACCGAGCGCATCCGCCGCGGCGACCAGTCGTTCGTCCACATCGAGGACGTGCAGGACATGGTGCAGGAGGAACTCATGCGCCAGGGCCACTTCAAGGCCGCCGAGCACTACATCCTCTACCGCGCCCAGCGCTCGCGCCTCCGCGAGGAAGCCGAGGCCAACGCCGAAGACCCCAACCAGGAGTTCATGGTCACCGTCACTACCGATGACGGCCAATCTTCGTTCTGGGACGGCACCGAGCTCAAGCGACGCATCTCCTATGCCATGATCGGCCTGGACATCGCCATGCCCGAAGCCGAGATCGAACGCGAACTCCGCCGCTCCGTCGGTTCCGAGATTTCCGAAAAGGATCTCAAGAACACCATCATTCTCAACGCCAAGGCGCTCATTGAAAAAGACGCCGACTTCGCAAAATTCGCCGGGCGCATCCTGCTTTCCTATATCTATGAGGAAGTGCTCGACTGGAGCATCTCCAAGGACGGCATCGACAAGCTCAAGCAGGCCCACAAGGCCGCGTTCAAGTCCTATCTCAAACACGGCGTCGCCATCAAGCGACTGCACCCGCAGCTGTTGGAGAAATACAATCTCGACAAACTCGCCGAGGCCTTCGACCCCACCGCCGACCTCGACTTCGACTACCTCGGCATCCAAACCCTCTACGACCGCTACCTCATCGTCGATAAAACCGGCAGCAAGCCACGCCGCATCGAGACGCCGCAGTTCTTCTGGATGCGCGTCGCCATGGGCCTCTTCCGCAACGAGGAAACCGACCCCGAGTCCTGGGTCATCCGCCTCTACAACCTCTACAAGGGCCGCCGTTTCTGCTCGTCCACGCCCACGCTCTTCAACTCCGGCACGCTCCACTCGCAGCTCTCGTCCTGCTACCTCTACAAGGTGGACGACTCCATCGAGTCCATCATGATCCGCGGCATCGCCGAAAACGCCTTCCTCTCCAAATGGGCCGGTGGCCTCGGCGGTTCATGGACCGCTGTTAGAGGCACCGGCGGCTACATCCAGGGCACCAACGGCGAGTCGCAAGGCATCATCCCCTTCCTCAAACTCCACAACGACCAACTCGTCGCCGTCAACCAGGGAGGCAAGCGCCGCGGCTCCGGCTGCGCGTATCTGGAAACCTGGCACAACGACATCGAGGACTTCCTCGAGCTCCGCAAGAACACCGGCGACGAACGCCGCCGCTGCCATGACATGAACACCGCCAACTGGATCCCGGACCTGTTCATGAAACGCATGGAGGAACGCCAGCACTGGACGCTCTTCCGCTCCAACGAAGTCCCCGACCTCCACGACCTCTACGGCAAGGCCTTCGAACAACGCTACTGCGAATACGAAGCCATGGCCGCCGAAGGCAAGATCTGGTCCCGCCAGTTCCCCGCCCTCGAGCTGTGGAAATCCATGCTCAAGATGGTCTTCGAAACCGGCCACCCATGGATCACCTTCAAGGACCCGTGCAATGTGAGATCCCCTCAAGATCACATCGGAGTGATTCATTCATCTAACTTGTGCACCGAAATCACCTTGAACACCTCCGACGAGGAAACCGCCGTCTGCAACCTCGGCTCGGTCATCCTCGACTCCCACATCACCCGTGACGGCGCGATCGATCACGAAATGCTCAAGGAAACCATCACCGTGGCCATCCGCGCGCTCGACAACGTGATTGATATCAATTTCTACCCCACCGAAGCCGCCAAGACCGCGAACTCCCGCCACCGCCCCATCGGCCTCGGCGTGATGGGCCTGCAAAACGCCCTCTACAAACGCAACCTCGCCTTCGCCTCCGACGCCGCCGTCGAGTTCAACGACGAGATGATGGAAGCCATCGCCTACTACGCCTACAACGCCTCTTCCGACCTCGCCGCCGAAGTCGGCACCTACTCGACCTACAAGGGCTCCAAGTGGGACCGCGGACTCCTCCCGCAGGACACCGTCGATCTCCTCGAGGACGAGCGCGGCCGCAAGATCGACGTCCCGCGCGGCGGCAAGATGGACTGGTCCGTCGTCCGGGAAAAGATCGCCAAGCACGGCATGCGCAACTCCAACGTGCTCGCCATCGCCCCCACCGCCACGATCTCCAACATCATGGGCACCACGCCCTGCATCGAGCCGAACTACAAGAACCTCTACGTGAAATCCAACCTCTCCGGCGATTTCATCGTGCTCAACAGCGAACTCGTCAAGGACCTGAAAAAAGCCAACCTCTGGAGCCAGGACATGCTCGACCAGCTCAAGTACTTCGACGGCGAACTCGACGCCATCGAAAACATCCCGCAAGCCATCAAGGACAAGCACAAGACCGTCTTCGGCATCGGCCACGAATACATCATCGACGCCGCCGCCCGCCGCCAGAAGTGGATCGACCAATCCCAATCGGTGAACCTCTTCCTCGCCACCCCGGACATGAAGACCCTGTCGCACATGTACCGCCGCGCCTGGGACAAGGGCCTCAAGACCACCTACTACCTCCGCACCCTCCAAGCCTCCAACATCGAAAAGGCCACCATCGACATCAAAAAGGAACAACGCGGCCACATGGCCACCACCACCGCCGCCCGCGAATACTCCGCCGAGGAAAAAATGGCGTGCTCCCTCGACGCCATGCTCAACGGGGGAACGTGTGAAGCCTGTCAATAAGGAGGGGCGGCACTCCTGTCGCGTCTTCTTTGGTAAAGCAATTGCTTCACATTTCACAACCCGCCACAGCAATGCCCGATTCAAACCGCTCCACTTCCAACAACTCCGAAAGTGACTCAATAGCTCACATGCAGGAAATTGTGAAAAATGCGGAAGAATTGTCAGTGACTCTGAGTGCACTGCTGGAAACTGCAAAAAGTTCTGCCGCCGCAGCGGCCGAACACCAATCAAATGCAGCTTCTATATTGTCTGAATTGCAAACAAAGCTCGGTGAAACTACGGCCGCAGCAACACAGGCCGCAGCGGTCAAAACACAAATAACGGACGACCAAGCAGTAATTGCCACCAAATCGGCACACATTCAGCAGGCGCAAGAGCACGCCGATTTGGTCAGGGCGAACCTGGATCGAACCTTACCCGCGCCTGAAACAGCACCTTGAGCCGCATCACGAACTCCTCTCCAGCCGCCACACTGCGAAAAAGGACCGCGCCGAGAACTGGCACAAGACCATCGACCGTGTGAACCTAGCGCTCGTCAAAAAGCACAAGCTCTACATCGCCGACATCAAGGACCGCTTGCTCCCCGCGCTCGATACCGGCAAGACCTATCCCCAGCACAACCTCTACTGGATCACCTCGGACACATGGGACCTAAAGGTACTGGGCGCTTTGCTCATGTCCGCCGTTGGCGAGTTCTTCATCCACTGCTACGGTGTCCGCATGCGCGGCGGCTAACCCCGCAAGCCGCCTTGCCTTCCGGCCCCGCAAACTTCATTCTCCCGGCATTCCCGAATCCGCTGTGCCGATGAAACAACACGCCAAGACAGCTTCATTTTTGTCCCCAATCTGCCGGGGAGCGGGGTTGGGAATGATTTGAAACCACAACCCGGAGGATTCCATGCCGCGACGAATGTCCAAACTTGCCACTTCCCTCAAGCAGATCGGAGAGATCCAGGTCAACGACCTGGATTTCATGGAGCTGCTGA
>RPOS01000041.1 GCA_003820635.1 Verrucomicrobiaceae bacterium
GAACCGATAGAGCGGAACCGATAGAGCGGAACCGATAGAGCGGAACCGATAGAGCGGAGGCGTATGATTGCCTGGAAGCGAGCAATTCATAATTTGTGGTATTGCTCATAATTGAAAAAGCAGAATACGAGCAAGTCAATATTTTGAAAAATTACACACACGGTTATTAATCATGTTTTTATTCGATTGACAATAAACTGGTTACGAAGTAATTGAGCGCTTGAAATACAGTTGCGTGATACTCAACAGTGCGTGAGAAGCAGCCATCTGCTGAATGGAGTCAATTCACACGGATCAGCATGCGTGTGAGAGCTCTGGCCCGATCTACACAGGCTTGATAGATTTCGGAATGATGGCACTGTCCGCCCGATGCCCATCATCCTCGCCTCCGCCTCGCCCCGCCGCCGTGAATTGCTGGAACGCGCGGGCGTGATTTTTGAAATCATGCACTCGCCGGCTGATGAGATCCATGATGCCTCGATCCCGCCGGAGGAGCTTTGTGAAACCAACGCCGCTCTCAAGGCGGAGGCCGTCGCAGCCATCCGGCCGGATGCCACCGTCATCGGCTCGGACACGCTGGTCTTCATCGATGGCGAGCCGCTCGGCAAACCGGCGGATCTCGACGAGGCACGCGCCATGTTGCGGCGGCTTGCAGGACGCGTGCACAAGGTCTGCACCGGCGTCTGCGTGATTTTTCCGGACGGGCGGCGCGAGCTTTTCCACGACACCACCGAGGTCACCTTCCGGCCACTCGATGATGCGGCCATCGAAGGCTATCTAACCGTCGCCAACCCGCTCGACAAGGCCGGCGCCTACGGCATCCAGGAATCCGGCGAGCGCATCATCGCCGGCATTTCCGGCAGTTACGAAAACGTCATGGGCCTGCCGGTGGGAATGGTGATGGACGCATTGTCGCGGGAAACGGGTTGCGATGCGGGCGGGCGTGGGTGAAGAATCCGCCATGGCGCGGCCGCAACGGTATCCCCTCATTTTCAACCCCAAGGCCCGTGGCCAGAAGGGTGGAAAGGTGCTGCGCTTCATGATGAAGCACGCCAACCGCTTCGCGCTGTATGCCACCAACCACGCCGGCGAGGCGCGCGAGCTGGCCGCGGAGTTCGCCGCGCGCGGCGAGCCGGTGGTGATCGCCGCCGGTGGCGATGGCACGCTCAACGAAGTGGTCAGCGGCCTCGCCGGCAGCTCCACGGTGCTCGGCGTGCTGCCCGCCGGAACGATGAATGTTTTCGCGCGGGAAATGGGCATTCCTTACGATTCGCTCGAGCGCGCGCTGGCTGTGATCGATGCCGGCCATCTCCGCGAGATCGACTTGTTCGAGGCCAATGGCGCACCCTTCGTGCAGATGGCCGGCGTTGGTTTCGACGCGCGCGTCATCGAGGAAACCACCTGGGAATCGAAAAAAATGTTAGGTCCGCTGGCCTACCTGCTGGCGGCGGTGAAGGTGCTCGGTGAAACGCCGCCGCAGATGGAGGTGGTCTTCGCCGACGGCCACCGCGAGCAGGGCGTGGCGGTGCTGGCCGGAAATGGCACGCTTTACGGCGGGCAGTTCCGGTTTTTCCGCAATGCGGACAACCGGGACTCGAAGCTCGATGTGATCGTTTACAAGGAGGCCGGCTACCGGCTCGTGCTTGATTCGCTGCGCGGCCTCGCGCTGGGCGGCATCGACCTGATGTCATCCACGAGTTATGTGCAAACCGAGTCGTTCACCGTGCACGCCGAGCGCGAGGTGCCGGTGGAGGTGGACGGCGAATGGATCGGCCGTTTTTCAGAAGTGCGCTTTCAGGAAACCGCCAGCCGTCTGCGCGTGTTCGCGCCGGAGGGCCCGCTGGCCGGAAACTTCGCGGAGGCCCTCAAGTCCCTGCTGCAGTGGCCCCGCCGCCAGCCCGAACTCCAAACCACCCGCAGCCTGTGAAAGCCTCCACCGGGATGTTCTGGCGGCGCTGGCTCAAGCGCCTGGTCCTCGCCTTGCTCGCCGTGGCGCTTTTGCTCGTGGCGGTGGTCGCCTACGCCAACATCACCGCCGTCTGGGCCTCCCGCGGGCGGATTTTTTCCGAAGTCTCCGAGCTGCCACACACCAAGGTGGGCCTCGTTTTCGGCACCACAGACCGTGTCAACGGACGTGAAAACCTCTACTTCCGCTACCGCATCGATGCCGCCGTGAAGGTTTGGAAAGCGGGCAGGATCGACACGCTCATCGTCTCCGGGGACAACCGCAGCCGCTACTACAACGAGCCGGAAAAAATGCGCCAGGCACTTGTCAGCCGCGGCATCCCGGCCGAGCGCATCGTCTGCGACTACGCCGGCCTGCGCACGCTCGATTCGGTGGTGCGCGCCAAGGAAATCTTCGGCGCGGACACGGTGCTTTTCATCAGCCAGCGCTTCCAGAACGAGCGCGCCATCTATCTGGCCAAGGCCCACGGCATCAATGCCTATGGCTTCTCCGCCCGCGACATCCACACCCAGGCCGGTCTCAAAACAAAACTCCGGGAAGTCGGCGCCCGTGTCAAAATGTGGCTCGATGTGAATTTCCTCAACACCCGCCCGCGCCACCTCGGCGAGCGGGAACAACTGCCGGAGTGAACATCTACCGGCACAAGTTGTTCGCATTATAGCTATTTTGTTTCCTTTTGATATCGGCCAAATAATGGATTTCAGGCATCAGGAACAGGAACCATGACAGTGGACATTTTTGTAGTGACAGCCGTCCCCGAGCCCGGTGCCGCCCTGCCGGCCTCACTCGGGATGCTTGCCTTGCTGCGCCGCTGGCGTGCCATGATTTGACGGGCAGCCCGGCCTGCGGATAGAAAATCGTTGCAGACGGCGGGTGTCCGTTCCGCCGACAAAAGTGGACAGCGGATCAATGCGGGTGGATCTTCAAGACGGCCACGCACCAGCGTGCCGCTCCACCCATCCCCCATCGCGTCATGAAAGCCACGCAAGCCACCGATTGGCATGCTCTGGCTGCCAGCCAGGCTGTGGATCTCCTCGCGTCCGATCCGCAGGCCGGACTATCTGCCGCGGAGGTCGCGGCGCGGCTCGAACGCCACGGGCCCAACCAAATGACGGCCGCGAGACGCACGCCGCCGTGGTTGCGATTCCTGCTCCAGTTTCACCAACCGCTCATCTACATCCTGCTCGCCGCCACGCTCATCTCAGCCGTGCTCGGCGAGTGGGCGGACGCCTCCGTCATCTTCGGCGTGGTGCTGGTCAACGCGCTCATCGGTTTTCTCCAGGAGTCCAAGGCGGAAAAAGCCATCGATGCCCTGGCCAAACTCGTCCTCACGGAAGCCAGCGTCCGCCGGGATGGCGGAAAAGCGCGCGTGCCTTCCCGTGATCTGGTGCCGGGAGACATTGTGCTGCTGCATTCCGGAGACCGCGTGCCCGCGGATCTGCGGTTGCTGCATCTGCGCAACCTCCAGATCGAGGAAGCCGCGCTCACCGGTGAGTCGCTGCCGGTTGCCAAGCGTTCCGAAACCCTGCCGCAAGCCACACCGCTCGCAGAGCGCGAAAATCTCGCCTTCACCGGCACCCTCGTCACCAGCGGCCAGGGCGAGGGCGTCGTTTTCGCCACCGGAGACCGCACGGAAATGGGCCGCATCGCCGGCATGATCGGCACCGCCGCGCAGTTGCAAACCCCGCTCACCCGCAAGATCGCCGCTTTCAGCCGACTGTTGTTATATGTCATTTTGGGGCTTTCCGCGCTGACCTTTGCCATCGGCATGCTGCGCGGCGAGGATTGGCGGGACATGTTCATGGCCGCAGTTGCCCTAGCCGTGGGAGCCATCCCGGAAGGGCTGCCCGCCGCGCTGACCATCACGCTCGCCATCGGCGTTTCCCGCATGGCGAAACGCCGCGCCATCATCCGCAAGCTGCCCGCCGTGGAAACCCTCGGCAGCACCACGGTGATCTGCTCGGACAAAACCGGCACGCTCACCCAGAACCAGATGACCGTGCAGGAAATCCACGCCGGCGGCCGCCTCTATCAGGTCACCGGCAGCGGCTACGATGCGGAGGGCGCCATCCATTTCCAGGAGCAACCGATGGTCGTTGGTGAAAACACCGCGCTCATCGAGACACTCGGTGCGGGCCTGCTGTGCAACGACTCGCGGCTGGTTTCCGGCGAAGGCGGCCGCATCACCGTGCAGGGGGACCCCACCGAGGCGGCCCTGCTCGTTTCCGCCCGCAAGGCCGGTGTCTCGGAAGACGAATTCGGCCGCTGGCTGCCACGCGTGGAAAGCATCCCGTTCGAATCCGGACATCAATACATGGCCACCCTGCATGGCCACCATGACGCACCGAAGATGATCTATGTGAAAGGCGCCGCCGAGGCCCTCGCCCCGCGATGCTCCCACCAACTTGATGAAAACGGCGGCATCATCCCGGTCGATCCCGCGGAAATCCTCCGCAACGCCGCGAACATGGCCTCGCGCGGCCTGCGCGTGCTCGCCTTCGCCCGCCGCGAAATGCCGGCCAGCCACTCGGATCTCGACCATGAGCACGTCGCCGCCGGCCTCACCTTCCTCGGCCTGCAGGGGAAACTCGATCCGCCGCGCCCCGAGGCGGTGGATGCCGTCAAGCAATGCCGCCGCGCGGGCATCCAGGTCAAGATGGTCACCGGGGATCACCCGCTCACCGCACGCACCATCGCGCGGCGCATCGGCATCGGCGGCGATGACATGCGCAGCCTCAGCGGAGCGGAGCTGGAGTTGATGGATGACGCCGCGCTGGCCGAGGCCGCCTCCCATACCGAGGTCTTCGCCCGTGTGGTGCCCGAGCAGAAACTCCGCCTGGTGAGAGCCCTGCAGTCCAGGGGCCAGGTGGTGGCCATGACCGGCGACGGCGTCAACGACGCGCCCGCGCTCAAGCAGGCGGACATCGGCGTGGCGATGGGCATCACCGGCACCGATGTGGCCAAGGAGGCGGCCGACATGGTGCTGACAGACGACAATTTCGCCTCGATCGAGGCCGCCGTGGAAGAGGGGCGCGGTGTATTCGACAACCTCACCAAGTTCATCGTCTGGACCCTTCCCACCAATTTCGGCGAGGGGCTGGTGATCCTGTTCGCCATCGTGGCGGGCACCGCCCTGCCCATCCTGCCGGTGCAAATCCTGTGGGTGAACATGACCACCGCCGTGTTGCTGGGCCTGATGCTCGTCTTCGAGCCGAAGGAGCGCGACCTGATGACAAGACCGCCGCGGGATCCGGCCGCGCCCATTCTAACAGGGTGGCTGCAGTTGCGCATCCTGCTCGTTTCAATGCTGCTGCTGGCGGGATGTTTCCTGCTCTTCGAGTGGGAAAGACAGCGCGGCGCGAGTCTGGCCGAAGCGCGCACCGTGGCGGTGAACGTGCTGGTCATCGGCGAGTTGTTCTATCTCTTCAACTGCCGCAGCTTCACCCGCCCGGTGTTCGCCATCGGCCTGTTCTCCAATCCATGGGTGATTCACGGCTCGCTGGCCATGATCGCGCTGCAGCTCGCCTTCACCTACCTGCCCGGCATGAATGCCGTCTTCCACTCCGCACCCATCTCCGCCGGATCATGGCCGCACATCATCGCCGTGGGCGTCATGGTATATCTCGCCGTCGGCACGGAAAAATGGCTCGGCAACCGGTTGCGGCGGCGGTGACGTTTCAGGAGCCGTCTTTCAGGTAATCCAGCAAGGCCTGCGCGGACTTGGCCGAGATGCCGGGCAGGCTGGCGATTTCCTCCGCGCTGGCGGCCTTGATGCGGGTGACGCTGCCGAATGTTTCCAGCAGCAGCCGCTTCCTGGCGGCGGACATGCCGGGGCATTCGTCCAGCAAGCTCTCGCGCATCCGGCGGCGGTAAAGCAGCTCGTTGTAGCTGTTGGCAAAACGGTGCGCCTCGTCGCGGATGCGCTGCAGCAGCTTGAGCGCGCCGCGGTCGTGCGGGATGAGGACCGGCTCGCCCTTGCCGGGGATGAATATTTCCTCGCGCTGCTTGGCCAAGCCGATGACCGGCAGGCCTTGCAGGCCGAGTGCGCGCAATTCTCTAACAGCCATGCCCAGCTGGCCCTTGCCGCCATCCACGATCACCATGTCCGGCAGCACGATCTTCGCGCGGCCCTCACGGGCAAGGCGGCGCTGGGCCTCGATGAGATCTTCCTGGCTGTCCGCCGCGTCCGGGGCGGCGGCGGCGTTTTCCAACAAAATCCGCGAATAGCGGCGGCGGATTACTTCCGCCATCGAGGCGAAGTCGTCCTGACCGCCGACGGTCTTGATGCGGTAGCGGCGGTAGTTTTGATTATCCGGCCGCCCATCGGTGAAGCGGACCATGGAGGCGACGATGTGGTTGGACGAGACGTTGGAAATATCGAAGCACTCCATCACGCGCGGCGGGCCGGCGAGGTGCAGCAGCTCGCCGAGCTCCGCGAGGTCTTCGAGCGGCTTGACGGTGCCGGGCACGCCACGGCCACGGGCGAACTGCCGGGTGGGCGTGAGCGTTTTTTCGAGGTTTTGCAAAATATCCCGCAGGGTGGCGGCCTTCTCGAACTCAAGATCCGCCGCAGCCTGTTCCATCTCCGCGCGGAGTTGATCTAACAAACCCCGCTTGCCCTTGCCTTCGAGAATCCGGCAGGCCTCCTCCGCGCGGCCGAGGTATGCCTCGCGGGTGACGCGGCCCGCGCAGGGCGCGCTGCAATTGCGGATGATGTCCGCATTGCAATGGCGGTAGTCGTTTTCATCCGGCTGGAGCGGACGGCAGACGCGCAGGCCGAAACCGCGGTTGAGCCACTCAAGCGTGTGGTGCAGCGCGGCGGAATGGGGAAAGGGGCCGAAGTAAAGCGCGCCGTCGTCCTTCTTGATGCGCGTGGTGGTGAAACGCGGCCATGGATCGCTGAGGCGGATCCGCGCCAGCAGGAAGCGCTTGTCATCGCGGAATGCCACATTGTAGCGCGGCCGGTAATCCTTGATGAGCTTGCCTTCTAACAAAAATGACTCCTCTTCATTGCGCACCGTGTGGAATTCGAAATCATGGATCGAATCGATCAGCGCGCGCGTCTTGAGGCTGGCGCGCATTTTCTGGGAGGGCATGAAGTAGGACGAAACCCGGCGCTTGAGATCGAGCGCCTTGCCCACATAGATGATGGCACCGAGACGGTCCTTCATGAGATAAACCCCGGGTTGGTGGGGCACCTCGCGCAGTCTGGCCTTGAGATCCTGCTTGCTCACCGCGCCATACGGATTCCCCGCTCCTCGATGGAGATCAACCGCTTTCTGAACAAGGAGCCGACGGCCTGCTTGAAGGTGCGCTTGCTGACGCCGAGCTCGTCGTGGATTTCCGCCGCGGAGCTGTGGTCGCCGATGCCCCAGAACCCGCCGCGCGCCTGAAGCTCGGCGAGGATGCGCTCCTCCAGCCCCTCCACTTTCGCCCGGCCGGGGGCGTGCAGGGTGAGGTCGATTTTCCCGTCCTCCCGGATGCCGGAGACGTAGCCTTTGGTTTTCTCACCGGGCTGCAGTGGCTGGAAAACGCCTTCGGTGAAAAGCAGGCCGCTGTGCGTGCCATTGATGATGGCCTTGTAGCCAAGCGCGGTTTTGCCGAAAATGACCAGCTCCACCTCATCGCCGCGCCGCAACGAATGCGGCGTCAGATCCAGATGGCGGGAAAGGCGCGCGCTGGCAATGATCCGGCCCGAGACCTTGTCCACGTGGACGTGCACCAGATAGCTTTTCCCCGGCTCCATGCGCGCCTTTTGCTCGCGGAAGGGAACCAGCAGTTCCTTCGCCAGCCCCCAGTCCAGAAAGGCGCCAACGCCGGTGACCGCCACGCACTTGAGCTTGGCAAACTCGCCGGGTATCGCCATCGGCGTCTTGAGCGTGGCCACCGGCCGGTCCTCGGAATCGGTGTAGAGAAACACATCGAGGAAAGCGCCGATCACGTTGTCCTTGGGCACCTCGCGGTGCGGCAGCAGGACTTCACCCAGCTCGCCGCCGTCGAGATAAAGCCCGAAGGATTTCTCGCGCAGGATTTTCAGGGATGCCCGTTCGCCGATTTTAGCCATGAGTCAGGTGTGCAGTGCATGCAACACGGCCTCTGGCTCGCGGTCAACCACGCGCATCAGGGCCTGTGGATTGGCCGCTTCCACTTCTTGATCTTGCGGGTTCCCATGTGATTGCATTTTCCGCATGGAAATCCGCAGCCGCGAGCAGCAAAAGCCATTCACCACCAAGGACGGCTCCACCATCCGCAGCCTGTTGGATTTGTCCAACGCGCCGGTCGCCAACCAGAGCCTTGCCGAGGCCACCCTGCCAGCGGGCGGCCAAACGCAGCGCCACTATCACAAGCTCAGCGAGGAAATCTACTATCTGCTCGCCGGCCGCGGCGTGATGGAAATCGACGGCGAATCCCGCGAGGTGGGGCCCGGCGATGCCATTCTCATCCCGGCCGGCGCATGGCACCAGATCCGCGCCACCGGGCCGCTGCAATTCCTTTGCTGCTGCGCACCGCCCTACGCTCACGAGGACACGTATTTCGAGTGAAATCCCCGCCCTCCCGGGCACGGCGAGGCCGGAAAAATTCCCGGGGTCGGCCAAGAAATGGCTTTACAAGGCGGGGCTGGGGGCTAGCTTTCGCGCCCCGGTTGGCACGCGCGGCCGGTTCCACTCCAACCATTTCCTGTCATGAAAGTCCTTTCTTCCCTCGCCTCCGCCAAACGCCGCCACGCCGATTGCCAAGTCGTGAAGCGCAAGGGCACCGTTTACGTGATCTGCAAGTCGAACCCGAAATTCAAGGCCCGCCAAGGAGCGACTCCCGGCACCCGGCTTTCGAAGAAGGGCCTCTGAAGCACCCGGATTTCCCAGGTTTTCGTCAAAAGAGCGGCCTGCGGGCCGCTTTTTTCGTGCCGGTCTGGCGCGCGTCAGGCCCAGGCCGGCGCTCACTCGTCGGCGATTTCAAGCCGCTGCGGCTGGCGCAGGGGGATGGACTCCTCGACTTCGCCAAGATCGAGGCTGTCGAGCACGTTGGTGCGGCGGCGCACCAGGCCGGGCTGGCCGGCGGTGGCGGCGAAGCTCGGCAGCTCGGTGTGGTAGGGATCGTCTCCTAACAAGGCCGGCGCCTTGGGTCGCACGGGCACGGCATCCAGCGCGGGCAGGTTGAGGATGGCGGCATCCGGGTTCGCCACGTCCGCCGTGCTGCCGGAGTGGACGGTGCAGAAGGCCAGTTGCTCGGTGCCGCGGCGGAAATACTCGTTCACGCCGGTGCTGCGGGAGCGGACGACGCCGGTTTGCGGATCCTCCTCGTATTCCTGGCAAAACTGAGTGGCCCGCTGGCCGGAAACCGCGCAGACCGGGATTTGCACCACGTTTGGCGGCGGGGAAATACCGCTGCCGCCGAAGGACGGGGCCGCCGCATTCATCGCCGCCTGCCAGACCGGCATCGCCAGGTCCCGGCTGAAGGCACCCGGATAGATCGGCTCGCCATTGGAGAGCAGAAAGCCGGTCCACACGCCGCAGGTCACGCGCTTGTTGTAGCCGAGGAACCAGCAATCGCCGAAGTCATGGGTGGAGCCGCCTTTGCCGGCACCGTGGAAGGGTTTTTCCAACAAGCCTTCCAGCACGCCCTTGGAGCTGCCGCGGTAAAGCGAGCCGGCCATCATGCTGTGAACCTGCCAGGCGGTGGCGGCATCGATCACTTCCGGGCGTTGTGGCACCTCGCGCTGGCGGCGGTAAACCACGCGACCCTGCGGGTCTTCGATGCGGTCCAGATAGGCGAGCCGCTGCGGCCCGAGCCTGCCACCCGAGGAAAAGGCGGAAATGGCGCGCACCGCCTGTTTCATGGATACTTCCTCAAAGCCCACCACGATGCGCGGCAGCAGTTCGGCTTTTTCCAGCGGGAAGCCGAAATCGCAGGCCGTGTCCACCACCTTGCGCAGGCCGGCTTGATCCGAAAACCGCACGGTGGCAGCGATCTTCGACTGCTCCAGCGCGGTGCGCGCCGGGATTTTCCCCTGATAAACCGGCGCGGCCACTTCCATGCCCCACTCGCCGAGGATGCCCTCGCGCCCGCCCACCATCACCGAGCGGTTGTCCATCGGCTCGTCCTCCACGATGGTGGCCGGCGTGAGCCCCCGCTCCAGACCGGCGGCGTAGATGAAGGGGAAAAAAGCGGTGCCCAGCGGGCGCTTGCCGAGCTCGATGAAATCGTAGGGCACTTGCGCGTAGTCGCGGCCGCCGACGTGGGCGAGCACCTCGCCGGTTTCGTGGTCCACCATCAGCACCGCTCCCTGCAGGTATTCGGGCGGCTTGGCGTCGCCCTTTTTGTAATCCTTGCGTTTCTGACGTTGGTATCCGGGCCGGGCCTCGGCTTTTTCCAGGCTTTCCAAGAGGGCTTGCTGGGCCGCCTCCTGCGCCTCCGCCAGAATGGTGGTGCGGATGGTGAAACCGCCGGCGGCCAGCGCGTCCTCGCCAAGCTGGGCGTTCACCGCATCCGCGATGCGTTCGTAAAGGTGGGTGGTGCCGCGTTGCAGCGGTTTCGGATTCAATTTGAGCGGCGCGTCATACAATTCCCTAGCCTCCCGGCGTTTCAGCGCGCCGAGGTCCACCATGCGGCCCAGCACCAGGTTGCGCGAATTGCGGTTGCCGCGCTCGTTGTTGAGCGGGGAAAGGTTGGTGGGGTTCTTGATGCAGCCGACGATGGCGGCGCTTTCGAGCGCATTGAGCTGGCGCGGCTCCTTGCCGAAGTAACCGAGCGCGGCCGAGCGGATGCCGTAGTAGCCGCTGCCGAAGTAAATCCGGTTGAGGTAAAACTCGAGGATCTCCTCCTTGGTGTAGCGTTTCTCGATGCGCTGGGCGAGGAACGCCTCCACCAGCTTGCGCTGGATGCCGCTCTCGTTGCGTTTCCGGCGCTCGCTCTCCAGATCGTAGGCATTGCGCGCCAGTTGCTGGGTGATGGTGCTCGCACCCTGCGTCGTTTCACCGGCCTTCCAGTTGAGATAACCGGCACGGATGATGCCGATGTAGTCCACGCCGTCATGCGTGTTGAAACGCTGGTCCTCGCCGGCACGCAGCGCGTCGATGAAGATTTCCGGCACCTCGCTGATCGATATCACACTGCGGTTTTGCACGAAAATCCGGCCGATCTCCTTGCCGTTGCGGTCCACGATCAAGCTCGGGACTTCCAGATCGTTGATGCGCTCCAAGTCATAGATGGCGGCGCGGCCGCGGTATTCGCGGGTGAACTGCTCCACGAACATCCAGCCCGCGCTGCCGGCCAGCATGCCAAGCAGCACCAGCGCCAGCCAAAAGCCTTTGCGCTTGTAGAAACGCGGCTTGCGGGCCTTCTTGCGGTTGCTTTTCTGCTCTTCTGCCATGCTGGATTCCGAATCGCCGCCATCACCCGGGGAAGCCGCGTGCCCGGATGACTATCCCATGAAACGCGCCGCCGCAACCTCTTCGTTGGCGGGGCTTTTGCGGCAAAGGATTGCCCGCGGCGGGGCGATGGCCTTCACGGACTTCATGGCCGCAGCACTCTACGAGCCGGCGCTCGGCTACTACGCCCGCGGCACCCGCCAACTCGGCCGCGGCGGGGATTTCTTCACCAGCGTGAGCGTGGGCCCGCTTTTCGGGCACTTGCTCGCCCGCCGCTTCCTGCGCCACTGGCATGAAACCGGCCAACCACCGCGCTGGCGCATCATCGAATGTGGTGCCCACGATGGCACACTCGCCGCCGATGTGCTCGCCGCACTCGAAGGCCTGGATGCCACCGCCTTCGCCGCGTTGGAATATGCCATCCCGGAGCCCCTGCCAGCCCTGCAGGCCGCACAGCGCGAAATCTTGCGGAACTTCGCCGGCCGCGTCCGCTTCCTCACCCATCCCGCGGGACTCGCCGCCGAACCGCTGCCGGGCATCGCCTTCGGCAATGAAGTGCTCGACGCCCTGCCCTGTCACCTCGTCGAATGGCAGGGCGGCGGATGGCGTGAAGTGCGCGTCGCCTTGGATAATGCCGACCAATTGGTATTTCAATTGACGGAAATCCATGACGCGGCCCTGCGAGCGGCGCTGGAGCCGCTGGGCCGGGATTTTCCCGCAGGCTACCGCACGGAACTGCGCACCAGCTACCGGGATTTCCTCGCGCCGCTGGCCCGCGCGCTGCGGGGCGGGCTGATGATCTGGGTGGACTACGGGTTTCCGCGCGAGGACTACTACCAACCGGACCGCACCCGGGGCACCTTGCGCACATTTTCCAAGCACCGCGCCGGGGAGGATCCGCTCGAGCGGCCCGGCGAGGCGGACATCACCGCGCACGTCGATTTCACCGCCGTGGCCGAGGCCGCGCAGGCGCTCGGCGGGGCCCCGGCACCATTGCGCCACCAAGGTTCATGGCTGACGGAGGTCGGCCGGGAATGGTTGCTGGAAATGGAGGGCAAGCCGCGGCCTGCGGAGCTGCGCCAGTTCCAGACGCTCATGCACCCGGCCCACCTCGGCGGCAGCTTCCATGTGCTGGAAATCTTGTGGCCCGGCGAATGAGCCGGCAGCGCGTCACGGATCCTCGGCCAGCCAGGCATCGATGCCGCCGAGCACGTTTTTGGCGCGGGTGAAGCCGCGGGCCATGAGCATTTCCACGGCGCGCGCCGAGCGCATGCCCATCTTGCAGTGGACGAGGATGTCGCGGTCGGCCGGCAGGCTGTCGATGTGCTCCATGAGGGTTCCCAACGGAATCAGGCGGGCTCCCTCGATGCGGGCGATGGCGTGTTCGTGCGGCTCGCGCACATCGATGAGCAGTCCTTGGAAATCCCCGGCGAGCAGGGTGCGGAGTTCGGCGGTGGTGATGGTTTGCATGGAGTTTTCAGTAGGCGTGCAGGTGGCTTGCGCGAGGGTTTCCGGGTTTCTAACAGATGAAATTTCCGGGTGCTCGCCACACAGGCGGCATTGGGGATCGCGGTGCAGGGTGAGCGTGCGGAACTGGCTGTGCAACGCGTCGTAGGCGGTGAGTTTACCGAGTGGCATCGCGCCGATGCCGAGGATGAGCTTGAGCGTTTCCATCGCCTGGATGGAGCCGATGATGCCGGGCAGCACGCCGAGCACGCCGGCCTCCGCGCACGATGGCACGCTGCCGGGCGCGGGCAGGTGCGGCAGCATGCAGCGGTAGCACGGCCCGCCGAGGTGCGGGGCGAACACGCCGGTCTGCCCCTCGAAGCGGTGGATCGCGCCATAGACCAGCGGCTTGCGCAGGAAAAACGCGGTGTCGTTGGTTAGAAAACGCGTCGGGAAATTGTCCGAGCCATCGACGAGCACGTCGTAGCCGGCGGCGATGTCCATTGCATTGTCCGGCGTGAGGCGCACGGGGTGCAGCTCGAGAGTCACATGCGGATTCACCTCGCGCAGGCGGGCGGCGGCGCTTTCGAGCTTGGGTTTGCCCACCCACGATTCGCCGTGGAGGATCTGGCGCTGGAGGTTTGAGGCGTCCACCACATCGGCATCTATCAGGCCGATCCGGCCGACACCCGCCGCCGCCAGATACATCGCGTTGGGCGAGCCGAGTGCGCCGCAGCCGACGAGCAGCACCGAAGCGTTTTTCAGCCGCAACTGGCCCTCCTCGCCGATCGAGGGGATCAGCAGGTGGCGCGAGTAGCGCAGCAGTTCCGCAGGCGAAAGTTTCTCCGGCATGGCGGCGGCAAGATGGGTGGAACTGCCCGGCTGTCCAAGTTGGAAAAGCACTTTGCATGGCCGTGATCGGTGTTAGGTTGGCCCCATGCCTGAAGTTCTATCCACTTTCCGCCTGCAGCCCGGAGATCAAGCGCCGGATTTCTCGCTGCCGGATGCCAGCGGCCACATCGTTTCCCACGCGGACGCCGCAGGCCCGGCCGGGCTGCTGGTGGTGTTCGCCTGCAATCACTGCCCCTTCGTGGTCCACTTGGCGGACGCGCTGGGCGATCTGGCGCGCGAGATCAAGGCACTCGGTGTGCACACGGTGGCGATCAACCCGAATGACACGGCAAAAGTCCCGGGCGACTCCGCCGGGCAAATGACGCCTTTCGCGGCGGCCCACCGCTGGGAGTTTCCCTATCTCATCGACGAATCCCAGGAAATCGCCAAGGCCTACAGTGCGGCCTGCACTCCGGATTTCTTCCTCTGCGACGCCACCGGCAGCATCGCTTACATGGGCCAGTTCGACGACTCGCGCCCGCGCAGCGGCACGAAACCCCACGGCGGCGACCTGCGCGAAGCGGTGCGCCGCATGGTCGAGGGCGAACAACCGCTCGTCCGGCCTTATCCGAGCAGCGGCTGCAGCATCAAGTGGAAGGAAGGAAACCAGCCGGACTGGTGGGATTCCGGCGTCTAACCGACACGGCCGAGGATCGGCGCGAGGTCGGCCGCGGTCTTGGCGGGCCACGTTTCGCGCGGCGTGAAAAGCGCGGTGTCCAGCACTTGGTGCGACGCGCTGGAAGCAATTTCCGGGATCAGGGAAACAACCTCGCGCACGATGCGTTTGGCGAGTGCGCTGTTGGCATGGAGGTTGGCGACGACCGCGTCCACTTCCACCGCTTGCTCGTCTTGTTTCCAGCAATCGTAGTCCGTCACCAACGCAAGGGCGGCGGCGGCGATTTCCGCCTCGCGCGCGAGCCGGGCCTCCGGCGCATTGGTCATGCCGATGAGGTCCGCGCCCATCATCCGGTGCATCGCGGCCTCCGCGCGGGTCGAGAAGGCCGGACCGTTCATGCACAGGTAGGTGCCGCCGTCATGCGTGCCGGGCGCGAGTTTCCGCGCGGCGGTGAGCAGCAGTTTCCGGAGGTCCGTGCAGTAGGGATCCGCAAAGCCGACATGCGCGGCGATGCCCTTGCCGAAAAACGTGTGCTTCGCGCCGGTGCCGGTGCGGTCGATGAGCTGGTCCGGCACCACGATGTCGCGCGGCTTGAGTTCCTCGCGCAGGCTGCCGACGGCAGTGACGGAAATCAACCAACGCACGCCGAGCGAGCGCAGCGCCCAGATATTGGCGCGGTGGTTGATTTCATGCGGCAGCAAACGGTGGCCCACGCCATGGCGCGGCAGGAAGCACACCTTGCGCCCGTCGATGCGGCCGGTGACCAGCTTGTCCGAGGGCTCTCCGAACGGCGTGCTCACGGCGATCTCCGAAATTTCCGCGATGCCCTCCATTTCATAAAGCCCGCTGCCACCAATCACGCCGATGGCCGGCTCCTGCGTTGTTTCCAAACTCATGGCGGCGGGATAACCAGTCCGCCGCCCGCCGACAAGCGCGCAAGTCCCATTTTCAAATTCCCCAGTTGGCGGATCGCGCGGCTCACGCTATGGTTTCCACATGCCCGCCGATCCTTCCAAATCCGATCTTCCGGTCACGCTGCGCGGCAGTTTGCTGATTGCGGATCCATCGTTGCGGGACGGCACCTTTGATCGCTCGGTGATCCTGCTGACCTCGCACGGCACCGGGGAAGGAGCCGCCGGATTGATCCTGAATCACCCGACCGGCCGGGTGGTGGGGGATTTCCTCAAGGGCGAGGAATTCACGCCGCTGCGGCACCTCGCCGTGCACGAGGGCGGGCCTGTTTTGCACGAGCAGATGACGTTTTCCTCGTTCTGGTGGAGTAAAAAACTCGGGCTGCGCTGGGCCATGCGCATCTCCGCCAAGCAGGCCGCCGAACATGCCCACAAGCCCGGCCGCATCGTGCGCGCCTTCATCGGCTACTCCGGCTGGAGCCCCGGCCAGCTTGAAAACGAGCTCAAGCGCCAATCGTGGTTTCCCGTCAGCCCGCAGCCCGATCTGCTCGGCCAGGCGCACGATCGCAGTCTGTGGGCGCAATTGCTGCGCGGGATGTCGCCATTCCACCGGATCCTCGCCGAGGCGCCGCAAGATCCATACCTCAATTGACCGGGAATGCAGGGTTGCCGGGCGCGTTCTCAGCGCGTTCACTTCCGCCAGCCAGTCCACCGCCCATGTCTGATACCGAGAGCCTGTTCAGTCCCATCGATGAAATCATCGCCGAAATCGCCGCCGGCCGCATGGTGATCTGCGCCGATGATCCGTCGCGCGAGAACGAGCTGGATCTCATCGGCGCGGCCTCGCTCTGCACGCCGGAAATGGTCAACTTCATGGCGGTTTACGGCCGCGGGCTGATCTGCGCGCCGCTGCCCGCCCAGCGCACCGAGGAACTGGACCTGCCGCAGATGACGCGCCGCAACCACGAGGGCCAGAAAACCGCCTTCACCGTGAGCGTGGATGCCGCCGTGGGCATCAGCACCGGCATTTCCGCCGCCGACCGCGCCCTCACGCTGCGCCTGCTCGCCGATCCGGATGCCGGGGCCGACGCCTTCGTCCGGCCCGGGCACATTTTCCCGCTGCGCGCCATGCCGGATGGCGTGTTGCGCCGCGCCGGCCATACCGAGGCCGCCATCGATCTCACCCGCCTCGCCGGCCTGCCCGAGGCCGCGGTGATTTGTGAAATCATCAATGACGACGGCACCATGGCGCGCGTCAGCAACCTCGCCGCCTATCAGAAACGCCACGGCCTCAAGGCCTGCACCATCGCCCAACTCATCGAATACCGCCGCCGCTCCGAGAAACTCGTGGTCTGCGAGCAAACCATCAAGATGCCCACCGACTATGGCGAGTTCGACTGCCATCTCTACCGCGTCATCACCGATGGCAGCCACCACCTCGCGCTCAGCCGCGGCGAGATCGATCCGGAAAAACCCACCATCGTCCGCGTGCATTCCGAGTGCCTCACCGGTGATGTGTTTCACTCGCAACGCTGCGACTGTGGCGGCCAGCTCGCCGCCGCGCTTGAACATATCTCCAAGGAAGGCGGCGTGTTGTTATATCTCCGCCAGGAAGGCCGCGGCATCGGACTGCCCGCCAAAATCCACGCCTACAAGCTCCAGGAGCAAGGGCTCGATACCGTCGAAGCCAACGAAAAACTCGGTTTCGCCTCCGACTTGCGCGACTACGGCATGGGCGCGCAGATCCTTTGTGATCTCGGCGTGCGGCGCATCCGCCTGCTCACCAACAATCCGAAGAAAGTCGTCGGACTCGATGGCTATGGCTTGGAAATCATTGAGCAGCTGCCCATTTCCCTGCCCGCCAATCCGCATAACGAGAGATACCTCGAAACCAAGCGCACGCGCATGGGGCACACTCTCTAACGGTTTCCGCCGAAACCCAGTTCGCGCCGCCGCCGCCAGAGTTCGCGCGGTTTGAAAACACCGGCGGGCGTGATGATGCCGGTGATCAATTCCGGCGGCGTGACGTCAAACCCCGGATTGCGCGCGCCGCTGGCGGGGTTCGCCACGCGGACGTAGGCGCGCTGCCCGGAGGCTGTCACACCCCATGCGCCGAGCACCTCGCCCTCGTCACGGTCCTCGATGGGAATGTCGAAACCATTTCGCAGATTCCAATCAATCGTCGAAAACGGGATCGCGACGTAAAACGGGATCTTGTGCCGCGCGGCGAGAACCGCCTTGGTGTAGGTTCCGATCTTGTTGGCAACCTCACCGGTGCGGCCCAGCACGCGGTCGCTGCCGACGATGACGAGGTCTATCGCGCCGCGCTGCATCAGATGGCCGGCCGCGTTGTCAGCGATGATCCGGTGCGGGATCTTCTGCTGGGCCAGCTCCCATGCGGTGAGCGTGGCACCTTGCGAACGCGGGCGGGTTTCATCGCAGAAAACGTGGAATTTCCTGCCCTCTTGCTGCGCGGCATACATCGGCGCAGTGGCGCTGCCCACGTCCACGAACGCGAGCCAGCCGGCATTGCAATGCGTCAGCACGTTCATGCCATCGCGGATCAACCCCGCGCCGTGCCTGCCGATCTCCGCGCAGTGCCGCGCGTCATCATCGGCGAATGCCCCGGCGGCTGTTAGAGCAAGCTCCTGTTGCACGGCGACGGTTGCGCCCGCACTCATGGCGCGGCGGACGTCATTCATGGCGTTGACCGGATCCACCGCGGTAGGGCGGGCGGCGGCCAGCGTCTGGTAAACGGTTTGGACATGCTGAGAGAATTTTTCCATGTCCTTTCCGCGAAAGGCGCGCGCTCCCTGGGCAAGCCCGTATGCGGCCGTGGCACCGATGGCACCGGCACCGCGCACGACCATGTCGGTGATGGCGGCGGCGGTCTCGCGGAAGTTCCTCGTGCCGATGATTTTGAATTCGTGGGGAAGCAGCCGCTGCTCGATAAGCAGGACGGAGTTCCTTGCCGAGTCAAAGGCAACGGTGCGGTAGTGCCGGGTTTTTCCGTTCAGCGTGACGTTCATGGCTGCCGCCAGAAAACCTCATTCCAAAGCCATGCGCGACGTGAAAATTCACGCGCTGCCGCTCCTGCGAATCTAACATCCGCCGTCACGGATTTTCCCAGCCGAGCGATTTCAAGAACTCCTCGGTGCGGCGCATCGCCTCGTCGAACAACACCGGATCATTCTTCGGAAGCATGTAGCCATGCCCGCCGCCTTCGCGCACCACCAGTTCGCAACGATTTCCAGCCTCGCGCCCTTGATCGGCGTGGTCTTGTCCGCCGCATGCAGTGGCAGGCCGAGCGCTAGGGCGATGAGGAAAAGAATGCGGAACATGGAAATAACCATCCTGGGGTTTGATGGGGTTCAAGGCATGATACAAAGCTCCTCCAGCGTCCGGCCTGCGGCGAGCACTGCGAAGTCATCATGCACGGCCTGCTGCGCCGGTGGCCAGAACACGCCTGCAACAAGCTGGCCCACGATCCATTCCGCGCAGTTCCTTGCGGCTGTTAGATCATCTTCCGAGAAGTCGGCCCACTCGCCCAGCCGCACATCCGGCTCGGTGGCACCCAGGGTGAGATAACATGGCACGGGCAGGCTGCCGTCCCTTTCTTTCAGCGCCAGCACGTAGAGCGGCAGCTGTAGATTCACCCAGCGGAACTCCACGGGCTTATCCTTCTCCAAACCGGAATAAACCGCCGGGCTGTCCGCCGGGAGATGCGCGGGCAGCGTGGTGGCCGCGGTGATTTTCTTGCGATGCGCCGTTTCCACGCTGTCCACCTTGCCGGTCTTGTAATCGATCACGCGCAGCGCGCCGCTTTCCTGATGCCGGTCGATACGGTCGATCTTGCCGGAGACGATCCAGCCACCGAGCGTGATCTCGAATTTCTGTTCGACCTCGACGACCTGCCAACCGTCCTCGCGCACGGCGGCCTGCACCTTGGCGAGCCATCCCATGCGCTGGCGCAGCGCCTCGGTCTGCACGCGCACGGCCAGCGGCGGGCGCTTGCCAAACCACTCGCCGGCCACCTGGTCGAGCCCGGAGGAAAACCAGTCGTGCAACTCATCGGGTTTTGTCAGATCACGCGCCGCAACATCGCGGCCCCAGCGCTCAAGCACTTCATGCGCGAGGTTGCCGAAGTCCCGAGCATTCCACTCCACCCGGCCGGGCTCCGGGCTGTCCATGCGCAGCGCGTGCTTCAGATAGAAACGGAACGGGCAGGCCAGCCATGTGGAAAAAGCCGTCACCGAGAGCCGCGGCGTCATTTCCACCTTGCGCGGCTGCCACTTCCAGTCCGCATGCCAGCGCATGCCGGCTTCCGGCGGTTCCACGCCTTGGAAAAGAAACTTCACCCGCTCCGGCAGCGCGTCGCGGTCCGCGGCCAGCAATAGCCGGGATGGCAGCAGCGCCTCGCCGCCGGTGCCGGATTTCGCACAAAACACATCCACCCGGCCGTCGTTGCGCCGCGCCTCGAGCATGGCCTGATAGAGAAACGCATCGCGTGCCGCGCGTCCGGCATTGCCCGGCAACCCGAGTTGCCTGCCTGCGGCCACGCCCATCCACGGATCTCCCGTGTCGCGCGCCGGCACCTTGCCTTCATTCATGCCGCAGAGCACCAGATGCCGGCCGGGTTCATATAACAACTCCAGCCAGCCCTGCACGTCCATCACCCGCCCCTCCGGCAGCTGCGGCGATGGCGGTGGGATTTCATCGAGCATCAGGCCGATCCAAAACGCCGCATCGCGTTTCACCTGCCGCATCACGGGCGCGGCGGCCACCAGCCAGCCTCCGACTGCCGCAGCCTCCGCGGCGGTGGCGTCCGAGGTCAATGATATCACTTCGAGTGATTTTCCCATCGCCACCGCGAAGTCGCCACGCAGGAAATCCGTGCGCCAGCGCTCCATGATCTCCACGGTTTGCAGCACATCCTGCGCGTTATCGCGATCCGCCGTGGAACGGAAATCCGCGGTGAGCATCCGGTGGCGCAGATCATCCGGCCGGATCGCCATCCAGTCGTTTCTCAGGCGCGCGAGCCGGGATGCCTTGATCTCACGGCTGCCGCCGACCAACGCAGCGGTTTCCGGCATCGCAAAAAGATCCGCCAACGTGGCAAGTTGAGCATCTTTCAACCATGCGGCCCAGAGTTTGAACCAACGCGCCAAACCTTGAGCGACCGGCTGCGCCGCCGGGTGAAACGCCGGCCAACCCGCCCGCGTGAACACTTGCGCCAGCTCATCGCCCGTCACGGTATCTGCCGCACCCATGGCCACCTCATTGGAGGGACTCTTGCATTCCGCCACCACGCGCAGCGCCTCCGCCGCCTCCTGCCGCGGGTCCGCCACCAGGCGCACCGATCCCCACGCGCCATCCGGCCACGGCATCGTGCGCTCCGCCCAGCATTCCAAGGGCCTGCCGATCTGGGAAAACGCCTCCGCCTCGCACTCGGGCGCGGCGATGAGCGCCGTCACCGGGCCGTCCCATGACAGCAGCGCCCGTTCCAACAACGGTGGCGTTTCGGTGATGCCGGCCAGCACCACCGCGGTGATTCCCGGCGGCAGCGCCACGCCATCTGCCAGCACCCGGCTGCGGCTTTGCAGGCCCCATGCATGGAGTTTTTCCTCCATCAGGTTTTCCAAACGCGCCAGCGCATCCCAGCGCCCGGCTTCCACGGACTTCGCGAGAACCCGGGCCGCCGCGGCAAGTGTGAGGCCGTTCTCCTGCAGGGCGCGGCGCAAGCCCGTGAGTTCCGCAGCCAGCCCGCCCGCCCAGGAGCCCTCTCGCTCCGGCGCCTGCGGAAACAATTCCTGATAGACCGCCCAATCCTCCACGCCCTCCAGCGTCTCCAGCCAGGCAACGCGCTCCATCCAGTCCGCCGCCACCGCCGGATCCGGCGTCTTGAGCAACGATCCGGGCGTGGCTATTTTCGGCGCAAGCAAGGCCCCGCCCGCCTGTTCCGCAAGCGCCTCACGCAGCCGCCGCCCGCCCTGGGACGTGGGCACCACCACCAGCCAGCGCGGCAATTCCTCCCGCCGCTCCAGCAACCATGCTGCGGCCCGCTGCAAAAACGGCCCGTCCCATCCCAGAAACTCACGCTCCATCACGGCCGCGAGCATCGCCGCGCCTGCCTGCCGTGGAAATCAAAATTTCCTCTCCGCCCGCGCAAGCTTCCCGCTGGAGTTTTCCGCAGCCTGTTGCAGGATGCCCCATCATGTGCACACTCCCAGCCGATTACGAAAAACTCGGCCAGTTCTACCTCGGCCGTGGCTACAATCCGGAGTCCAAACAGGCCGACGGCGAATTGGTCCTTTACGACTCCAAGGACCTCGTCACCCACGGCGTGGTGCTCGGCATGACCGGCTCCGGCAAGACCGGCCTCTGCCTCGCGCTGTTAGAAGAGGCGGCTATGGACAACATCCCCGCCATCGTCATCGATCCCAAGGGCGACATTTCCAACCTGCTGCTCGCCTTCCCCGAGCTCGACGCCGCGAGCTTCCGCCCGTGGATCAATGAGGACGATGCCGCGAAAAAAGGCATTACCGCGGAACAACACGCGGAAAAAACCGCAGCCATGTGGAAGAACGGCCTCGCCGAGTGGGGCCAGAACCCGGAGCGCATCCGCGAGTTCAAGGACAAGGTGGACATTAACATTTTCACCCCCGGCAGCAAGGCCGGCATCCCGGTTTCCATCCTCAGCTCGCTGGAGGTGCCGCCGTGTGAAATCATGGACGACGGCGAGCTGTTAGGCGAACGGATCGAAAGCACCGTCTCATCCCTGCTCTCGCTGGTGGGCGTGGATTCCGGCTCACTGCAAAGTCCGGAAGCCGTGCTCATTTCCAACATCTTCCACAAAGAATGGGAGGGCGGGCGCAATATCACATTGGAAAGCCTCATCCGCTTGATCCAAAGCCCGCCGTTCGAAAAGGTCGGCATCATCGATCTGGAGAACTTCCTGCCGGAAAAATCCCGCCAACCGCTGGCACTCAAGTTTAACAACCTTCTCGCATCGCCCGGCTTCTCCACCTGGCTGGAAGGCCCACCGCTCGACATTGCCAAAATGCTGCACACGCCCGCCGGCAAGCCGCTCATTTCGATCTTCTCCATCGCCCACCTTGATGACACCCAGCGCATGTTTTTCGTGAGCCTGCTGCTCAACCAGATGCTCGGCTGGATGCGCGCGCAGAAGGGCACCACCTCGCTGCGCGCGCTGCTCTACATGGATGAAATCTTCGGTTTCCTGCCGCCTTCGGCAAACCCGCCGTCCAAGCGGCCGATGATGACGATCCTCAAGCAGGGCCGCGCCTTCGGACTCGGCTGTCTGCTCGCCACCCAGAACCCGGTGGACCTCGACTACAAGGCGCTCTCCAACATCGGCACCTGGTTCCTCGGCCGCCTCCAGACCGAGCGCGACAAGCTGCGCGTGCTCGACGGCCTCGAAGGTGCCGCCGGATCGCAGAACGCGAAGTTCAACCGCAAGGAAATGGAAACCCTTCTCTCCGGTCTCGGCAACCGCGTGTTCCTGATGAACAACGTGCACGAGGACCACCCCGTGCTGTTCCATGTGCGCTGGGTGATGAGTTATCTAACAGGCCCGCTCACCCGCGGCCAGATCAAGACGCTGATGGACCCCAGGCGCGCGGATTTCGAAACCACCGCGAAACCCGCCACCGCCAACCCGATGGCCATGCCCGGCGTCGCGCCATCCGCCGCCGCATCCTCCCGCCCCGCCGTCGGCGCGGGGGTGAAGGAACTCTTCGCCGTTTCTCCTGCGGATCCTGCGGACACCATCTATCAGCCGCACCTGCTGCGTACGGCCACCGTGCATTTCACCTCGGCCAAAACCGGCGCGGATGAAGCCCGCGAGGTGCGCCTGATCAACCCGATCCTCGCCAGTGGCATCGATTGGGAAACACAGGTGGAGCCGCCAAATTCCACCGCCGAGTCACCCGCTGAGGGCGCGGGTTTCACCGAGCTTCCCGGCTTCGCGATGAACGCCGCAAACTACAAGCAGGTCGAAAAAGACTTCGCCGAATGGCTTTACCGCAACGAGCGCGCCGAAATCTTCGCTTGCGCGGCGCTCAAGGCATGGTCGAAACCCGGCGAGAGCGAAGGCGATTTCCGCGCCCGACTCACCCACGAAGCACACGAGGCCCGCGATGCCGCCGTGGAAAAACTCCGCAGCGCCGGCGCGAAAAAGACCGGCACTTTGCAGGACCGCCTCCGCACTGCGGAAGCCCGGTTGGCCAAGGAAAAGGCCGAGGCCAACGCCGCGAAAATGCAGGCCGGTGTCTCGGTGCTCGGCGGCATTCTCGGCGGTCTGTTAGGCCGCAAGACATCGCTCACCACGCTCTCCCGCGGCAGTTCCGCCATCGGCAAGGCCACCAGCGCCTACAAGCAACAACAGGACGTCGCCAACGCCGGCAGCCGCATCGAGGACATTGCCGGAGAAATCCAAGCCCTCGAAGCCGAACTCCAGGCCGAGATCGCGCGCATTGGCACCGCCTTCGATCCCGCGAACCTGAAACTGGAAACCGAGACACTCAAGCCAACGAAATCCAACATCAAGGTGGAGTCCGCCGCCCTGCTGTGGATCTAAAATCAAGCGCCGAGCGTGGGATCATAGTCCTTCGGTGCCCGCACGATCTTCTCGATGCCGTGCTTGGTGACCAGGTTCCCACCGGATGAGCGGCTCTTGATGCCAAACTCCGCGAAGTGCAGCGGCCGGATGAGATTGCGCATGCGCAGCGCGGGCTTGAGGTGAACGAGAAGCATCTGGGCGC
>RPOS01000042.1 GCA_003820635.1 Verrucomicrobiaceae bacterium
CTATTTCCCGGACCTCAACTCCGCCAACCAGAACATCCGTGGCAACGCCGAACGCGCCGCCATCAACACGCCCATCCAGGGCACCGCCGCGGACATGATCAAACTCGCCATGATCCGCATCGACACGCTGCTGCGGGAGAAACCTTATCAATCGAAAATGCTGCTCCAAGTACATGACGAACTCGTATTCGACCTCGCCCGTGAGGAAGAGGACGAACTCGTTCCGAAGATCCTCGACATCATGCGCAGCGCCCTGCGGCTCCCCCACGGCGTGCCCGTCGAAGTCGAACACGGCACCGGCCCGAACTGGCTCGCCGCGCATTGAGCGGGCCGGCGCGCTTGAGGACTTGTCAGTTCTTGATAAATTCGAGGCCTGGATCACCGTCGGGCGCGCCGATGAGGACGAAGTGCATGGTTCCGGGCTTCTTCATTTCGACGGCGGAGACCATTTGCGTGTCGTCGCTGGTGAGCACGAGCAGCCCCTTGTCATTGAGGCCGTAGGTTCCCTTGAGTTCGCTGGACTGGCCGGCGTTCATGAAGGCCCAGGTGTAGTCGCCGGCTTCGGTCATGGTGAAGGTCACCTTGCCGTCCGCGCCGCGGTCGCTGATCCAGGTGCCGGTGAGTTTGTCAGCGGGCACGGGATCGGGTCTTGCAGGTGGTGTGGCATCGGATTCGCCGCCGTCCGGAATGGAGGCGGCTGTCAGGTCGCGCAACTGGCGCGAGATGCTGTCCGCCGGTTGCAGTTCCGCGGCTTTGGCGAATTCGGCGTTGGCCTTTTCCATGTGGCCGCAAACCATGTAGTGATAGCCTAACAGGAATCGCGCGTCCGCTTTTTCCGGCGCTCCCTTGGCATAGGTTTCCAGCTTGCGAAGCTGGTCGCTGTAGGTGCCGGAGCCGTCGTAGAAGCCGACCATGGTGTCCCAGCTCCAGCCGGGACCGGATGCGAGCACGGTATTGAGCACGCCAGCGGCGTCCGCGTATTTGCCCAGCGCGAAGAAAACCAGCGCGCGGTATTCGTGCAGGGTGACATCGCCGGGGGTGTGGCCGAGCGCCTCGTCCACGGCTTTGGAGGCGGCGGAGTAGTCACCTTTCCGGAAAGCGGCGCGCGAGCGTTCGAGCGCCTCGTTGGACTTGGTTTCGGCCAGTTGGACGGCCTGTTCGTCGCCGGGAGGATTGGCGGCCGCGGCGACCGAGACCGGCTGTGCATAGGTGATGTAGGTGTTCTGCACCGGCGGTGCGGGATAAGGATTCCGATAGGATTGGTAACCCATGTCATAGATCAGATTGCCGAGACTCCACACACCGATGCCCCACATGAAACCTCTGGCGAAATCATTGTCGTCGTCGTCATACCACCAATGGCGGCGGTAGTAACTGCTGTTCCAGCCGTAACCCCAATGGCCGTGATGCCACGAGTGGCAATGACCGGCTCCCCACCAGGGACGGGCACCCCAGTAGTTCGGGCGGTAGGAGAAGTTGTTGTTATAGCGGAAATTGTTGTCGATGTTGATATTGACGTTGTTGTTATTCCCCCAGACGCCGCGATTGCCACCCCAACGGTTGTTGTCCCAGTCACGGGTGCGGGCTGGCAATGTGGAGGGACGGTTGAGGCCCACGTTGCGTCGGCCGATGTTGACATTGTCGATGTTGACGCGGTTGCGGTCACCGATGTTGACCTTGTCGCGGTCGATGTTCGGGCGGTTCGGGTATGAAACCATGCCGGGCAGGGTACTGGGGCGATTCGTGCCCGGGCGGTCAAGCGAAGGACGCTTGTCCGGACGGATGTTGCCCGGGAGCGTCTCCGGCCGGTTGAAACCGGGTTTGCCATCACCACCGGGACGGGTGACGCCCTCGGGAAGCGAGCCGGGACGGTTGCCGCCGGGTTTGATTTCCGGTCTGCGGTCTGGAAGATTCCCGGGCAGTGTTTCAGGGCGCGCTCCGGGTTTTTGGATGGATGGCTTTTGCACGGACGGGCGCTGGGCGGGCCTGGCCTCGGGACGTGCCGCGGGTCTGCCTTCCGGGCGCTGGGCGGGCCTGGCCTCGGGGCGTGCCGCAGGCCTGCTTTCCGGGCGGGAGACGGGGCGTGGTTGCGGCTTGGCCTTGGGCCGCTCGATTTTCGAACCGGTCATCGGGCTGCGTTTGGCGCTGCGATCGCCACCACTGCGTTTCGGGGCGGATGCCTTGGACCGGCCGCCATCGCCTCCGTCACGTCTTTCGCCGCGGGCGTCGGCATCGGGGGCGATGAAAAAGAAACCGAGCAGGACTGTCAGGAAAATCGTCGGGAGTTTCATGGTTGTATCGGGTTGGAGGTTCATTCGGCGGCGGCCTCCGGAGCTTGCCGGACGATGCGGAGGGATTTGTCAGGTTGCTTTTCCCCATCGATCACGCGGTTGGTGGCGGACCAGATCAAGGTATCTTTGCCCTCGGGGCTGAGTTCCTGGGTGGCGTTGAGCGTTTCGCCGTCGGCGGTGGTTCCCTCGGAGCGGATCAGCCAGCCGGTCTCGGTGGGGGTCCAAAATCCCTGGGTGGAGCCGCCCGCGGCATCAAACATCCAGGAAACAATGGATTTCCTGGCAGCGTCCCAGCCGATGCGGATGTTGCCTTGCTGCGGTTCGGCATCCGCAGTGGTGGTGAGCATTTCGCCTGATAGAAACTTGCCGGAAGCATCCCAGCCGAAGGCGAGGTCGAGCTGGACTCCCTCGCTGGTGCGGCAGGTCCACTCACCGTTCAAGACCTCGGCGAGATCGGCCAGTTGGCCGGCCGCGTCGGTGGCGTCCTTGAGGTTGCGGGTGCTGGCGATCTGCCAGACGCCCGTGCCGTTTTTCATGAGCACGGCGGTGTAGGTGGTGGATGCCGGTGGAGCATTCTCGTCGTCAGCTGGTGTCAGATGAAACGTGCCGTCCTCGATGGCGAGGTTCGGCGCGACGAGCCTGACGGAATCGACTTCGATGGCCATCCGTGGAGGATCATCGGCAAAGATTTCCTCATAGCGGGCCTTGATCTGCTCGCGGCCGGAAGTGAGGTCATTACCGGTGATGTCCGCCATTTCCCCGTCCTCGGTGAAGAGCGAGGCGATGGCGGCGGCGTCCTTGTTGTTATAGGCGGTGACGAAATCAGCGGCGGCCTTCTGCAGGCCGGCGATTTCCGGAGTGGGTTCTTCCTCGGCGCGGAGAGCTGGCAGGATGGCCAGGGCCAGCATGAGGGCGGTGGGGATGCTTTTTTGGGATTTCATATCTGGGCGGGCTGGGGTTGGATGTTGGTGTTGCGAATCCCGGCAGTTTTCCGGGTTGGATGGATCGATGGAAATGTGAGTCCGGATCTCATGATGGATTCGTGAAATGCGGGTGTTTATTGCGGAAACAGGAAGGTGATGCCGAAGCGCAGTCCCCACTCGGGTCCACCGTCCGGCGTTTCGAGGTAGTAGCGAGCGCCGGCGAAGAGCTGCACCGGCTGGTCGCCGATTTTGAGGAGTTGGCTGACGATGAAATTGACCGGCACGTTCCATTGCTCGTGCGACCAATCATACGTGGTTTCCGAGTTGAGCGTGAAGGTGGTTTTGGCGGGCGTGATGTAGGAGACGAAGGGTTGGAGGAATGTGGCGTTCACGTCAGCACGGCCATCGTCACCGGCGAAACTCCAGAGATGGTTGGCGAGGGCGCCGTAGGTCCATGGACCGTCTTGTTTCAGCACCACCGCCGTGGGCCCGGCTCCCCACTTTTCAGAACCTAACAGCGAGTCGGTAGCGGTGGGGATGAGAAACGCGGGACCAATGCCCCAGATCGGATCACTGGATTTCGGTGAGAAGAAGAAGCTCTGCACGGTGTCGCCGAGACCGAATTCATCGGTGGTGCCTCCGAGAGTGATGCCTTGCTGATCGATCACCGGCAGGATGGTGCGGGAGATGACATTCCAGTCCTCGTTGATGCCGAAGGGGATGACCGGCTGGATGTTGGTCGTCCACTTTGTGCCATCGCCGGGACCGATGCCGAAATCATAGTTGCTCTGGATGGGCACGCTGATCAGATCAGCGACGGGATTCGCGAGTTTTTTGGCAAGGTCGGTGTCGTCAGCGAAGACGGGCAACGAGAGGGCAAGGAGGAGTGTTGGTGTTTTCATGATAGCGATGCGGGGAGTTTCGGATTCTCGGGAAGCCCGGCCAGCAACTCGCCGGAACCGGCTCCCCATTTGGAAATGCATTTCATCATGGTGGTCACCGGGACATCGATGGGATGAACCCGTCCGCTCGGCATGATGAAGATCGAACCGGCCATCGGGGTGGGCACCGAGGGCATGAAGACGGTGCTGTTACCATCCGCGTGGATGTCGATGAGGAAGGCGGGCGCGAGGCAGCCGTCCTCCACCTCGATCAAGGCGGGCTTGAAACCGTCGCGGGAATCCATGTCATGGAACTGCCGGGCGATGTTGCGCAGTGGTTGGTAGCCGGGGACCCTGTTGAAGACGTTTTCGCCGAGTGTCTTTCCGATCAGCCGACCGATGGCGGTGTGAACGAGGATGCCGACCGACAGGCAGATCAGGATGAAGACGAGGGCCGCGATGATCTGCGGGTGATTGACGCCCGCAGGCATCTGGGCGGCAAGCGGTTTGACCAGCACCCCGAGCTTCACCAGCAACTTGATCAGCAGCAGCACCGCGAGCCAAGCCGGCAGGACGATGAGCAGTCCGGTGACCAACGCGGATTTCAGGAACTCTAGCGGATGCTTCATGCGGTGGGGAACTTTCCGGATCACTCGGGGAAGACCGATATCCAATCATCCTTCATACTGACGATGCTCCAGCCGCGTTGCGGGGCTTCATCGAGGACTTTGGCGAGTTTGCCGATGTGGGAGTCGCGGTCGTAGGCGAACTCCCGCTCGGCATCGGTGTGGTGGATGATCAACCCGTAGCGCGGGCCTTTGCCGCTGGTCGTCCATTCAAGCATCTGGAAATCGCCATCGGAATTCCCGGCCGCAAAAATCGGGCGGCGGCCGATGTGTTGGTGGATGCCGACTGGTTTGCCGGCCTTGTCGTCGATGAAATTCAAATCGGGCAAGCGGATGATCGCGGGCTTTCCATCCACAACTTCATATTTGGTCTTGATGCTTGAGCCGACGACTTGCTCCGGCGGGATGCCATAGACGCGCTCTGTCCACGGGCGCATGAACTCGATGCCGCCGCCGGAGACGATGAAGATTTTGAAATTGTTAGCACGCAGGTAGGTGAGCAGTTCCAGCATGGGTTGATAGACCATTTCGGTGTAGAGCTTGCCGGTGGTCGGGTGCTTGGCGGTGGTGATCCAGTCGCTGACGACTTTTTCAAATTCATCGCTGGTCATGCCCGCGTGGGTGGCCATGGCCATTTCCAACAAGGCTTTCTCGCCTCCGGCGAGCGCGGTTTTGATGTCACCTTTCAACACGGAAGCGAACGGTTCCTTCTCCTTCCATTCAGGATGCTCCGGTGCGAGCGTCTTGATGCGGTCGAAGATGAAGAATGCCTGGAAATACATCGGCTGTTCGGCCCAGAGCGTGCCGTCGTTGTCGAACACGGCGATGCGTTCGGCGGGCGGAACCAAGTCGGGTCCTTCGGTGGTTATTTTCGCGACGAAGGAGGTGATCGCCTGCTTCGTCGCGGTGTTGTTCCATGAAGGCAGCGGATCCTGGGCCCGCACAAATGATGTTAGGAAAATGGCGGCGAGCAAACGAAGTTTCATGGCTGTATTTGCATGGATCGATGGAGGTCGACGAAAGACTGTTGCGAAACCTTGATGTAGTTTCCTTGCGGGCGGTCGAGGGCCGCGATGAGCGCGATCACCAGACTGAAGGAAACCGCGAGAATGGGTTGTGCGAGCGAACGCTTCGAACCAGCGATGCCCATCTGGTAGCCGACGGCGACCATCCCGAAAAACGTGAGGCTCGCGAGCACGGCCCAGATGCCGAATGGCACGCGCGCTTGCAGGGCAACGGCCACACGCAACGCGTGGAGATCGATCAGGCCGTTGAGGGAGTCGATGTAAAGGGCGGCCACGTCCGAGTTCATGTCCTTGCGGGCGTTGGTCACCGCTATTTCCCACAGGCGCTTGTGCGTACGGCCCGACTTCGCCAAAGACGCGGTCATTTGCTCCGCGGTCATGCGTCCGGTCCGCAGCGTCTCGACAGTCGCGAGGCGGTCGGCAACGTATTCCTTGAGCAGGGCCTTGGACTCGGTGCGGTCCGGCTCCGGAAGAAATTCCGTGCGTAGATAAGTGGTGCCGATGCTGTTCGCTTCCTCGCGCACCAGTCCTTTGCGCGAATCATAGCGGTCCGAAACGATCCCGAAGGTGAAAGCCAGCATGAAGGCGACGAGACCAAGTACCGATCCGGCGATGGCGGAGACCGGTGATTCCTTTTCATCCTCCGACCGGCGGCGCGAACGGTGCCCCATGCGGTAGCCGGCCTCGATGGAAAGCATGACCAGGAGGACCGCCCCGGCGAAAAGGAGCCAGACGGGAGTGAAGTCGAAGTTCATGAAGGAAGCCAAAACTGCCGGGAAAGGAGGATGCGGGGTGCCGTCCCGGATGATCGGCACCCCGCGCGGTGGCGGTCACTCGCCGGCGGTGGTCATGCCCTTGATCTGCCTTTCGAGCGAATCAAGACTCCAGTCGCCGGGTTTCTGGCTGGGTGGGAAGTCCTTCAAGGTCATGAGGAACTTGCTGGCCACGCCTTGGAGCGGCACGAGCACGAAGGCGCGGTCGATCATCCAGTCGTGATAGGTGTTCGAGTTGTGCTGGGATTTCTCGAACGGATCGCGGCGCAGGTTGAAGAGCAGCGGCAGGCGCAGGTGGACAAAGGGTTCGCGCCAGACGTCGAGTTGTTCGGCACGGTTTTCCAGATAGGTCGCCTTCCAATCACCCACTCGAATGGCGACGACTTCGGCGGCGTCGTTCAGATAAATGAACTCCTTGCGAGGCGATTCCTTTTCCTTGCCGCTGAGGTAATCGACCATGTTGTAGCCATCGATATGGTTCTTGTAAGTGCGACCGTTGAGTTCCACACCGCCCTTGAGGAGTTTTTCCTTGATGTCGGGTGCACCGGCGATGGCGGCGAAGGTGGGAAGCCAGTCTTCGTGGGAAACGATCCCGTTGAGGGTGGTTCCGGCAGGGAATTTGCCGGGCCACTTGATGAAACAAGGGACGCGGAAGGCGCCTTCCCAGTTCGAGTTTTTCTCACCACGGAAGGGGGTGGTTCCGGCGTCGGGCCAGGTGTTGTAGTGTGGGCCGTTGTCGGTGGAGTATTGGACGATGGTGTTGTCGGCGATACCGAGGTCGTCGATGAGTTTGAGCAACTCGCCGACATGCATGTCGTGCTCGACCATGCCGTCGCCGTATTCGTCTTGCCCGGAGATGCCGATGTGTTCCTCCTTCACGTGAGTACGGAAGTGCATGCGGGTGCCGTTCCACCAGCAGAAGAAGGGTTTGCCCTCTTTGTTCATTCGGGTGATGAAGTCCTTGGCTGCAGCGAGAGACTCCTCGTCGATGGTCTCCATGCGCTTCTTGGTGAGCGGGCCGAGGTTTTCGATGGTTTGGCCGCCTTTGCCGTCGGCCTTTGTCCTGAGCACGCCGCGCGGTCCGAAGGTTTCGAGGAAGGTCTTGCCGTTGGCCAGTTTCATGTCCTTCGGGTAATCACGGTTCTCCGGTTCTTCCTCGGCATTGAGGTGATAGAGGCTGCCGAGGAATTCATCGAAGCCGTGCATGGTGGGCAGGTGCTCGTCGCGGTCGCCCTGGTGGTTCTTGCCGAACTGGCCGGTGGCGTAACCCTGGCTTTTCAGCACGGTGGCCATGGTGCAGTCAGTCTTCTGCCAGCCTTCTGCTGCGCCGGGCAAACCAACCTTGGTCATGCCGGAACGGACCGGTGAGGAGCCACTGATGAAAGCGGCGCGGCCGGCAGTGCAGCTTTGCTGGGCATAGTAATCCGTGAAGGCGACGCCCTCTTTGGCGACACGGTCGATGTTAGGCGTTTTGTAGCCCATCATACCGCGATTGTTGTGGCTGATGTTCCAAGTGCCGATGTCGTCACCCCAGATGACGAGTATGTTAGGTTTTTTCGTCTGGGCGGAGGCGATGGCCGCAAGGGCGATCGCGCCGCAGAGGACGGTTTGGATGATTCGATTTGGTTTCATGCTTTGTTTATTGGAGTTGTTTCTTGGAATCATGGGTAGGAGAATTTCATGCTTTGTCTTTTCCGCCGGAGATGAATGGATAGACGATGCCGGCGAGTGCGGCACCGATGATCGGAGCAAGCCAGAAGAGCCAGAGCTGGGAGATGTAGGCGCCGCCTGCGAAAAGCGCGGGTGCGGTGCTGCGGGCGGGGTTGACCGAGAGGTTGGTGACCGGGATGCCGATGAGGTGGATCAGCGTGAGACCGAGGCCGATGGCGATGGGGGCAAAGCCTTTAGGTGCGCGTTTGTCGGTGGCACCGAGGATGATGAGCAGGAAGAAGAAGGTGAGCACGATTTCCGCAACGAGGGCAGCGACCATCGAGTATTTCCCTGGCGAGAGATCGCCGAAGCCGTTGGAGGCAAAGCCCGCCGAAGCATCAAAGCCGGCTTTCCCGCTGGCGATCAGATAGAGAACACCCGCCCCGGCAATGCCGCCGAGGACTTGCGCGATGATGTATGGAATGGCTTCCGATGCCGGATGGCGTCCGCCGACTACCAGGCCGACGGTGACGGCGGGATTGAGGTGGCAGCCGGAAATGTGGCCGATGGCGTAGGCCATGGTCATCACGGTGAGGCCGAAGGCGAGCGAGACACCGACAAAGCCGATGCCGAGTTGCACCGGGTTGTCGCCGGTGGTGAGGAACATCGCCGCGAGGACCGCGCTGCCGCAGCCGCCGAAGACGAGCCAGAAGGTGCCGAAGAACTCGGCGAGTGTTTTGTGTTTCAGTGTCATGGTGTGTGGGGTTGGTTGTGGTTTGGGGTTGGAGATTCGCCGGGTGCCAATATATGGCTGCGGACGGCTGCGATCAGTTCGGCAGCCGCGAATGGCTTGGTGAGATAGGCTGCGGCACCCGCCTTGCGCGCCTTCTCGCGGCTGAGCGGCTGGTCCTGGCCGGTGATGAACACCACGGGCAGCCTGATGCCGCGTTTCATCAAATGCTCGTGCAGTTCGAAGCCGGAGAGCCCTGGAAGTTGGACGTCGAGTATCAGAAAGCCCGCATCCTCCAGTGCATCCGAGGTCAGAAACTCTTCGGCGGATGAAAAACACCGGCTTGGCAGTGCCGCCGCGCCACAAAGCCGCCCGACGGCCCGCCTCATGGCAGGGTCATCATCGACGATGGCGATTGAGGAACGATGCGCGACCATGGCGCGGAAGATGGCGGCCAGGACCAGAATGCGGAATTGTCACCTGGGGCGGAATGATTGCCCTTTGGTGAGGTGTTCAAACGATTTCCGCGGCCATGCTGACAAGCTCCGGCAGCGAGGCCGCCGCCATCTTGTGCATGACTTGCGAGCGGTGCGCCTTGACCGTGCGTTCGGCACAGCCGAGCTCGGCGGCGATCCTTTTGTTAGGTTGGCCCGCCACCACGCGCCGGAACACCTCCCGCTCGGTGGGGGTGAGCGATGCTTCGCGGCATGCCAATTCCCGGCGGCGCTCGCCTGCTTGCCACGCATTTTGCTCGGCTTCCAGCGCGGCGGCGACGGCTTTCAGCAAATCCTCGCGCCGGACCGGCTTGGTCAGGAAATCGAAGGCGCCGTTCTTGACGGCCTGCACGCTCATCGGAATGTCGCCGTGTCCTGTTAGAAAAACCACCGGAAGTGTCTCGCCCTGGCGGACGAGAGCCTGGTGCAGCTCAAGACCGGTCGGCCCGCCGGGCATGCGCACGTCGAGCAACAAACAGCCGCGCATCCGGCCGCTGCGCGCCATCAGCAATTCCGCGGCGGATGCGTAAACGCGGACCTCGTGCCCGGTCGCTTGCAAGAGCCGGGAAAGCGCGGTGCGCAGTGCCTCGTCATCATCCACCAGATGAACGGCGGGCGATTCATCAGCCGGCGGTCTTTGCGGTTCACGACTCATGGGATAGCGGGAAGGATCAAATGAAAACAAGCACCTCCACCGGGAGCGTTCCTTGCGAGAAGTTTTCCGCCGTGAGCCTCCGCGATCGAGCGTGAGAGCGCAAGCCCGAGGCCCATGCCCTCGCTTTTGGTGGTGAAGAAATTCTCGAAAATCCGCTCCATCAGATCCGGCGGAACACCCGGACCGGTGTCGGCCACCGAGATGTCCACCAGTCCGTCCTCCGTGAGCCCTACCGCCATGCGGATGTGGCGCTGGTCCTGCTTCACCTCTTTGAGGGCATCCATGGCGTTGAGCAGCATGTTCAGCATGACTTGTTCGATCCGCACTTTTTCACCGCTGATCCCGGGAAGATTCTCCGCGACGTCGCAGATGAATGTGATCGAGCGCCTCCTGCAATCGTGACGGACCATCGCCGCCACACCCCGCGCGAGATCGCCCGGATGGAGCGATATCATGCGCGTTTCGCCCCTTGCCACCATGGAGCGCACCTGGCGGATCACCTCGCTTGCACGCATGTCATCGCGCCGGATGTCGGATAGGATTTCGCGAATCTCATCGAGCGGAGGATCCGGGAGTTCCATCAACATTGTGGCGGCATCCGCGTTGCTGAGGATCGCACCCAGCGGCTGGTTGACTTCATGGGCGATGGACGCGGTGAGTTCTCCCAGCATGCCGAGGCGTGAGGCTTGCTGGAGTTTCTGCCGCGCCTCTTCCGCCTCCTGGATCTCGGTGATGTCTTTTGCCATGGAGATATAACATGGCTCGCCATGGAGGTTCGCGAGTTCTGTGGAAACGCTGAGCAGGCGACATGAGCCATTCGGCATGCGCAGCCGTTGCTCGAAATCCCGCAGTCCCTTGCCGGATGCGAGGTATTCGAGATAACGCTGGTCACTGGGTCCTTCAAAGCCGAAGCCTAACTCCAAATGCGTGTACCCCATCGCCTCATCGCGTGACACCCCGGTGGTCCGTTCCCATGCCGGGTTGGCATCGACGATCTGGCCGTCGGACTGGCGGATGACGCTGATCGAGACCGGACTCGCCATGAAGACTTTGGAAAAACGCGATTCCGACAGCTGCTTTTCATTTTCCGCCCTGCGCTGGCGGGCGCGCGCGGCGAGCAGGCCGATGATCAACGCGGATTGCAACAACAGCGCGGCCGTTCCTATCAGGACACCCGTGCGATACGCTTCCCAGAGTGAGGGTTTGCGGAAGCGTATTTCGGCATCAGGCGGCATGCTCCGCTTGTCCCATCCGTGGCGTCTCATCGCCCGCTCGTCGATGATCCAGCGCGGCTTGCCCGGAGGCAGAATGCCGATCTCCTCCGCGTCCGCACCCTCCACCACCTTGCGAGCGATCGCGCCGATGGCCCGGCCTTCTTCCTCGAACGGCATCATCGCACCGCCCAACACTCCGGCGCCGACATAGGTTTCGTAGAGACACAGCACCGGCACGGAGGACTTTTCCGCAAGCCAAGCGGCCACGTTGCGCGGCAACAGGGTGCGTCCATCCGGCGTTTGGAAATAGGAAAGATAAATCACCAGCGCGTTCTTCGGCAGCTTGGAAACCTTTTCTAACAATTCATCCAGCGGCTCGCCATGCGATGTTTCGATGGTGTAGCGATCCCTGAATGGCCCTGCATGCGCGAGTGCCTGCTCATGCCGTATGCGGTCGAAGTCCGCCGCGCCGGAAACCAACAGGATCCTGCGGACCTCCGGCCGCATTTCCGGCAGTTGCTCAATGAGCGGGGCGATCGACCAATCCATCGGCCGCCCTGCCAGACCGCTGGTATCTGTTAGCGCGGCGATCTGCCGTGTGTCGATGGCGCCAAACACAATCGGAGTTCCGGGAAAGAGCGAGTCCCGCCGTTGCATAAGGAAATCCAGCGCCTGCGGGCCGAGGGCGATCCACGCGTCGGGCGGAGTGTCGCGATGACGGCCGCGCAGGAATTCCTCCATCGCGGTCGATTGTTCCGGCCCGGAGAAGCGGACGGCATCGAGAAACTCGGCGAACAAATCCACGGATGTGGTTTTCCCGCCGTCCTCAAAGGCGCGGCGCAGGCCTTTTTCCAACTCTTGATTCGCGGGCAGCAACCGGTCATTGGAGAACAGGATTAAAACCCGCGGTGCTGTCCCAGCCTGGCAGATGGCCGACATGACGAAACCCGCAAGCAGCGAGCGGCCAAAAACGGACAGCCGCAATCCATGCATGGTTCCGTTCCCTTTCTCCGGCATGCCGGAAGATGCTCCACGTGCCGGGTGGCAGGCAATCCGATTTCAGGCCTGTTTTGCCAACCGCGCTTCCGTCTTGCCACCCGGCGCATCCTCGCGTTTCCTCCCGCCCGCATGTCCTCACTTCCCACCGCTGACCTCCTGGCGCTCGATTTGGACGGCCTCAAAAGCCGCCTGTCGAAACTCAGGAGGTATCTTTGACGTCCCGGCCCTCGAAAACGAAATCGCTACCCTCGAGGAGGCCATGGGCGCGCCCGAGTTCTGGAACGATGCCGACAAGGCCAAGTCCATTTCCTCCAAGGCCGCCGGCCTGAAAAAGAAACTCGAAGCTTTCCTTAAACTCGAAAGCCGCCTCTCGGACATCGACGAAGGCATCAATCTCGCCAAGGAGTTCGACGATGGCGACCTCGCCCGCGAGGCGATCGACAACTCGAAATCATTGGAAGGCGACATCCGGTCCTTTGAACTGCTCACACTGCTCAACCAGCCGAGCGACATTTCCCCGTGTTTCCTCGTCATCTCGGCCGGTGCCGGCGGCACCGAGGCCTGCGATTGGGCGCAGATGCTCCACCGCATGTATACCCGCTGGGCGGAAAGCAAGGGTTACACCGTGGAAACCCTCGACTGGCAGGACGGCGACGAGGCCGGCCTGCGCACCGCCACACTCAAGATCACCGGCGACTACGCCTATGGTTTCCTCAAGAACGAGCGCGGCGTCCACCGGCTTGTTAGGATATCTCCTTTCGATTCCAACGCGAAGCGCCACACGTCTTTCGCGTCCATCGATGCCACGCCGGAAATTTCCAAGGAGATCAACATCGAGATTCTCGACAAGGACATTGAAATCACCACCACCCGCTCCGGCGGCAAGGGCGGCCAGAACGTCAACAAGGTGGAGACCGCCGTGTTGCTGCGCCACCTTCCCACCGGCATCCTGATCCGCTCCACCGCCGCGCGGACGCAGGGAGCCAACCGCGAACTCGCCTTCGAGATCCTCAAGGCCAAGCTCCACACCATCGAGGAGGACAAGCAGAAATCCGAGGCCGACCGCGCCTACGGCGAAAAAGGCGACGTTTCCTGGGGCAATCAGATCCGTTCCTATGTCTTCCAGCCCTATCAGAAAGTGCTCGACCTCCGCACCGGCGAGGAAACCAACAACATCCAAGCCGTGATGGACGGCGATCTCGACGCCTTCATCGAAGCCAAGCTCCGCGGCAAAGTCCGCGTGAAGGGCGCAAAGGACGAGGAGGATTGATCAGGATGAAACTTCGGCCGCAAGGTCGTCAGCGCCATTTCCCTCATTGGATGCCGCTGCGGCACCCCGCATGGCCTCGTGACGCCGCAGCAATCGGTCGGCGAAAAACGGCCCCGCCGGCAGCAGGGCGGCTACGCCGACGATGAAGGCGAGCCTGAACGGCAACGCCGCGCGCAGCATCGCCAGCAGCAGCAGCGCGCCGAGGGCCATGAACAGCACGCCGTGCGCCCAGCCGACCCATTTCACGGCGAGCGGTTGGTCCCAGATGTATTTGAGCGGCATGGCCACCAGCAGCAAAAGCAGGAAGGAGACGCCCTCGGTGAGGGAAACGGTTCGGAGCAAGCGCATCACGTTCATGGCGCGGGGAGCAAACGCGGGATGGCGGATTTTTCAACGGATTTTCGCGGCAAATTCCCGCCACGAACCGCCATGGAATGCGAATCCATTTCTTCCGCAGCCGTGCCCGTCCCATCGGACCGCAATGCCAGTGAGCGGCTGCCGGCAGTTCTTTTCATGGCTCCCGAGCTGGTGGTGCGCGTCTATGACGAGGGCAATCTCGCCGCACTGCGCGAGCATCTCATGCTGCCGGAAACCTGCGTGAGCCGCGAAAACTGGCGCGATCACCTCGACCTGCTGCGCACCGCGCGGGTAGTGGTTTCAAGCTGGGGCGGCCCGCCGCTGGAGGGCGGGCTGCTTGATGCCATGCCATCGCTTGAGTTATATCTTTATGGCGCGGGCTCCATCAAGGGACTGATGGGTGAGGCCGCTTGGGAACGCGGCATCCGCATCACCAGTGCGGCGCAGGCAAACGGCGTGCCCGTCGCGGAGTACGCCTTGGCGCAGATTCTTTTCAGCATTTCCCCCATCGCGTGAAATGACATGCTGAAATCCAACCTTGATTTATTTCCGTCAATCCGTGGTTAGAGAGCCTCTAAACACCAGCCTGACCGCGGATTCCAGGCTCAACCTTTTTTCTGTGCGTGGGCGAGTGCGGCGGCGATGAAGCCGGAGAAGAGCGGGTGCGGGTGGTTCGGCTTCGATTGGAACTCGGGATGGAACTGCGCGCCGATGTAGAACGGGTGATCCGGCAACTCGATGATTTCCACCAGCCCCTCTTCGGCCGAGACTGATGAGATGACCAAACCTCCATCCTGCAGTTGTTCCTGATAGTCGGAGTTGAACTCGTAGCGGTGACGATGGCGCTCGTGGATGCGCTCCTTGTTGCCATATAACTCCGCGGCTTTGGTGCCGGCGAAGAGGATCGACTCGCAGGAACCGAGCCGCATGGTGGCCCCCATGTCCTCCACGCCTTTCTGTTCCTCCTGCAAACAAATCACCGGATGCATGGTGGTTTTGTCGAACTCGGTGGAGTTGGCGTCCTTGAGTCCGCAGACGTTGCGGGCAAACTCGATGGTGGCGATCTGCATGCCGAGGCAGATGCCGAAATACGGGATCTTGTTCTCGCGGGCGTAGCGGGCGGCCTGGATTTTCCCTTCCGTCCCGCGGTCGCCGAAACCACCGGGAACGAGGATGCCGTCCACCTCGCCGATGATGGATTTCGCGCCGTGGTCTTCGATGGCCTCGGTGTCCACCCGCACGATTTGCACCTTGGTGTCATGATGCGCACCGGCATGGATGAGTGATTCGTAGATCGACTTGTAGGCGTCCTGCAGCTCGATGTATTTGCCGGCCACGGCGATGGTCACCTTGTGCTTGGGATGGATCACGCGCTGGACGAATTTCTCCCAGTCCTCAAGCGCGGGCGAGGGCGTGTGACCGAGGCCGATCTTGTCCACCACGAGGCGGTCGATCTTGTCGCGGCGGAGATCCAGCGGGCATTCGTAGATCGTGTGGTCCACATCGCGGAAGGCGACGACGTTCTTGCGCTCGACGTTGCAGAACATGGCGATCTTCTTGCGGTTGTCCTCGTCGAGATCCGCCTCGGTGCGGCAGATGATGATGTCCGGCTGGATGCCGATCTCGCGCAGCTTGGCGACGGATTGCTGGGTGGGCTTGGTTTTCACCTCTCCGGCGGCCTTGATGTAGGGCAGCAGCGTGACGTGGATGAAGCAGACGTTTTCCTTGCCGACTTCGAGGGCATATTGACGAAGGGCTTCGAGGAAAAGCAGGCCCTCCATGTCGCCGACGGTGCCGCCGATTTCGGTGATGAGCACATCGACGTCCGGGTTGTTGGCGGTGACCTGCTGGAGGCGGGATTTGATTTCATCGGTGACGTGCGGGATGAACTGCACGGTCTTGCCGAGGTATTCGCCACGCCGCTCCTTTTTGATCACCGAATCGAAAACCTGGCCGGATGTGAGGTTGTTCATTCTTGATAGAACGCCGGAGGTGAAGCGCTCGTAATGACCGAGGTCGAGGTCGGTCTCCGCGCCGTCGTCGAGCACATAGACTTCGCCATGCTGATAGGGCGACATGGTGCCGGGATCGACGTTGAGGTAGGGATCGAACTTCTGCATCAGCACCTTGAGGCCGCGGGCCTCCAGAAGAGTGCCGATGGAGGCCGCGGCAAGGCCCTTGCCGAGTGAGGAAACGACGCCGCCGGTGACGAAGATGTATTTCATGAAGTGACGAGTGGGAAGTGATCAGTGAGCAGAGGAAGACAAGAGACGTTCGATTTCCCGGGCTTGTTCGGGGGTATCGACGCCGGGGGAGGTGTCGTTGGTGAGGAGTAATTTGATGGAGGCGCCGTTTTCGAGAGCGCGGAGTTGTTCGAGGGACTCGGCTGTTTCCAGCGGCGATGGAGGCCAGCTGACGAAGCGTTCGAGAAAACTCCTGCTGTAGGCGTAGATGCCCTTGTGGCGCAGCACCGGCAGGCCGGGCACGGTGTTGCGGAAGAACGGCAGCGGTGAGCGGGAGAAATAGAGTGCCCGGCCGTCGAGTGCGGTGACCACTTTGACCACGTTGGGGTCGTTCACCGCCGGGTCGGCCGGGTCCAGCGGGTTGGCGGCGGTGGCCATGTCGAGCGTGGGGTCGGCGGCCATTGCGGCGGCCAGTTCATCGATGAGCGCGGGGTCGATCAGCGGCTCGTCGCCCTGGATGTTGACGATGTGGGTGGCTCGCGGCGCGGCACGCAGGGCTTCGGCGATGCGGTCGGTGCCGGTTGGGTGGTCCGGGGAAGTCAACACGGCCGTGCCGCCGAAATTTTCCACGGCTTGGAAAATGCGTTCGTCATCGGTGGCGACGAGGATTTCATCGAGCCGCGAGCATTGTTGGCAGCGTTCCCAAACATGCTGGATGAGTGGCTTGCCGGCGATGGGATGGAGCGGCTTGCCGGGGAAGCGGGTGGAGCCCCAGCGCGCGGGAAGGACGCCGACTACATGAAAATTGGGACGGGAATGAGGCACGCCAGCAAAAGGTTGGGCGAGCGTATGGCGGTCTTCATCCCGGGGACAAGAGCGGTTTCCAAAAAATGATTTCTCCGGGGTGAAATCTCCGGGGTTGTCAGAATCCTCAGGAATTGGCATGGCTCCCGGCGCGCTTCCATGAAACCCACACTTCTCGTCCTCGCCGCCGGAATGGGCAGCCGTTACGGCGGCCTCAAACAGATCGATCCGATGGGCCCGCACGGTGAAACCGTGCTCGACTACTCGGTCTTTGACGCCCTCCGCGCCGGCTTTGGCAAGGTGGTTTTCATCATCCGCGAGGAGTTCGCGCAGGCTTTCCGCGAGGGCATCGGCGCGCGCTTCGCGGACCGGATCGAGGTGGACTACGCATTCCAGCGGCTCGATGACCTGCCGGCGGGCTTCAGCGTGCCGGATGGCCGGGAAAAACCCTGGGGCACCGCACACGCCGTGCGCGCCGCCCGGCATGCGGTGAAAGGCCACTTCGCCGTGATCAACGCGGATGATTTCTACGGGCGAGATGCCTACCAGCGTGCGGCGGCGTTTTTCGACAGCCTGCCGCCGGACGCCAGCTCGGCCATGGCGATGGTCGGCTACCCGCTGGAAAACACCCTCTCCGACCACGGCCACGTCAACCGCGGCATTTGCAAGATCAACGAGGCGGGCTTCCTGACCAACGTGGAGGAATACCTCGACATCGAACGCGAGGGCGACGGCCACGTGCGCGGCAACGCGCTGGACGCCAAGCGCCACATCATCCCGGCCGGTTCGCTGGTTTCGATGAATTTCTGGGCCTTCAGCCCGGAGTTTTTCACCCAGCTTGAGGAAGGATTCTCGCGTTTCATGGCGGAATCCGGCGATCAGATGAAATCCGAGTGTTACATCCCGACGGTGGTGGACCATCTGATCCACAGCGGCCATGCCCAGTGCCTGGTTCTCAAGACCAACAGCTCGTGGTTCGGCGTCACCTACCCGGCGGACAAGCCATACGTGGTGGAATCCATCCGCAAGCTGATCGCCACCGGCGAATACCCGGAGAAACTCGTCTGAGTCGCTGGGAGAAACCACAGACACCGCAGCCCCCAGTGCCCGCTACATCCACTCTTCACGACATCCGGCAGATCGCCGCGCGCTTCGAGATGCGCGCCGACTTCCTCCACGCGCATCCCCACGGCTCCGGCCACATCAATGACACCTATTGTGCCACCTTCGATCAGGCCGGGCAGCGCGTGCGTTACGTCATCCAGCGCATCAACCACACGGTCTTCAAACAGCCGCTGAAGTTGATGGAAAACATCGACCGTGTCACCCGGCACGCGCTGGCCACGCTCAAGACCGCCGGGAATCCGGAAGCCTACCGCCGCACGCTCACGTGCGTTCCCTCGCTGGAGGGAAAACCCTGCGCCACCGATGCGGAGGGAAATTTCTGGCGCGTCTATCCATTCATCGAGGGAGCCCGCGGTTATGACGAGCTTGAGACCAACGAGCAGGCCTGGCAGGCGGCCCGCGCGTTCGGCGAGTTCCAGAAACTCGCCGCCACGCTCGGCGGCGAGCGCCTGCACGAGACGATTCCGGATTTCCACCACACGCCCAAGCGCCTCGCCGCGCTCGAGGCCGCCATCGCGTTTGACAGCGCCGGCCGCGCCGCGGATGTGGCTGCGGAGATCGAATTCGCCCGCGCCCGCGCCGGGGACTGCGCGCGCGTCATCCACCTGATCGAAGCCGGCGTCATCCCGGAGCGCATCGCCCACAACGACACCAAGCTCAACAACGTGCTGCTCGATGACGCCACCGCCGAGGGCGTCTGCGTGATCGATCTGGACACCACCATGCCCGGCTCCGTGCTCTATGACTTCGGCGACATGGTGCGCACCGCCACGCCCACCTCCCGTGAGGACGATCCGGATCCGGCAAACATCGCCGTGCGGATGGACCGCTTCGAGGCGCTCGTCCGCGGGTATCTCTCCAGCGCGACGTTTCTAACAGACGCCGAGCGGGAAAACCTGGCCTTCTCCGGCAAACTCATCACGCTGGAAGTCGGCATCCGTTTCCTCACCGACTATCTGAGTGGCGACGTGTATTTCAAAATCAAGCGCCGCGCCCACAATCTGGACCGCTGCCGCAACCAGTTCGCCTTCGTCCGCGCGCTGGAGCAAAGCATGGCGGCGATGGAGGACATCGTGGCGCGCGAATCCTCGGTGCTGGCTTGATTGAAACGCGCCCCGGCCATCACGGCGAGACCGCGAGCCGCTCGGGATGGATCTCGCGTTCGAAGATGAAGCCGTTTTCCTTGTAGGTCTTGAGCCGGAAGTGGGTGGCGGTGGAAAGCACGCCTTCAAGCGTGCTGAGTTTTTCCGAGACGAAGCGCGCGACTTCACGCAGATCGCTGCCCTCGACGACGACCATCAGGTCATAGCCGCCGCTGGCCAGATAACAGGAAACCACCGGATCGAAGCGTGCGATGCGCATCGCCAGGCGGTCAAAGCCGCCGCCGCGCTCGGGCGTCACTTTCACCTCGATGAAGGCGGAAACGGAGGTGTCGCCCGCCGCCTCGGGATCGATCACGGCGTGGTAGCCGAGGATGGTGCCATCCTGTTCCCATGCCGCCACGCGGCGTGCCACGGCTTCCGCATCCTGCGAGAGCAAATCGGCGAGTTCCTGATGGGTGAAGCGAGCCTTGCGGCGGAGCAGTTCGAGCAGCGGATCGGTGGACATGGCGGGCGGTGGTTTGGAATTCAAGATGGATGTCAGCTCGGATCGGGCACGGTGATGAACTCGCGCTTGCGATCCTTGAAGGGAGCTCCGGCGGCAAGCCAGGGATCATAAATGAACCAGCCCTGGCGGATGAGGCCGCGCGCCCGGTTGAAACGGTCCGGGCTGTTGAGCACTACCACGATGAGGCGGCGCGGGGTGACGCCCTTGGAGCCGTCCGGCTTCTGGCGGATGAGCGGGTCGCGGTCCATGCAAACCGAGACACAGGGGCCGGCAGCGGCGGTGGTGCCGGTTTTCACGCCGAGGATTCCTGGCTCGCCGATGAGTTCGTTGGAATTGCGCACGCGGTAGCTGCGGGTGCCGCCCGCTCCGTAAACCGTGACCTGGCGATCCGGTTGGCGGACGATGAAGTTGAACGCATTGCGGCGCATCGCGTAGATGGAAAGCCGGGCGACATCCGCCGCTGTGGAAAACGCCTTGGTCTTCGGGCGCTCCAGGCCGTGGGGGTTGGCAAAGTGCGTCTGCGTCATGCCCAGCGCCTTGGCGAGGCGGTTCATCTCCGCCACAAACTCGGCCACCGGATCGCCGTTTTTGCCGCGGCGGGTGAGAATTTCACGGCCCACGTGATCGGCGATGGTGAGGGCGGCCAGGTTGTCCGAGCCGAGCAGCGCGGAGTAGAGCGCATCCCGCATGCTGAGGCTGTCGCCGGGTTGGAGGTTCATCGGGTTCGGCCCGCCGACGAGGGTGATCGTCTGCGGCACGGTGATGCGGAGCGTGCCGAGATCCGCGCCGGTGGCCACCGCCCAATCCACGGTCACCGCGCCGGTGGCGATTTTGGTAAGGCTGGCGACCGGGCGCTTGGCCGAGGCATTGGAGGCGATGAGAACTTTTCCGGAGTGGGCCTCGAGAACCATGATGCTTTCCTGGGCACGCGCGCGCGGGGCCAAGGGAAACATCAGAGCAGCGAGTGCAAGGACTGTTGGAATCGCGTAGGGCATGGTCGGGTAAAGTCGGGCGCAAGGTAATCGCCAGGGGCGGCAACTCAACACCAATCGCAGGGCCGCTGAGCCGCGGGGAAATCCTCAGTCCTTCCCGTTCGGGCCGGCGGGAGCCTCAAAAAACCGGATTTTCACCGCATTGATCCATGACCCGCCGGTTTCATTGCCGAAACGCACGGCCATGCCGATGCAAAACGCGGTGGCTGCCAATATCAGGAACCACAGGATCGACCCGAAGCCGCTGCCGCCGTGGTTTTTGATTTCCCTGCGCCGTTCTTGCACCGGTTTTTCCGGCGCTTGCTCCGGTTCGCGCGAAACGGGGGATGGCTCCGCGGGTTTCTCGCGCCCGAGCACCTCGTGTTCCTCGTCGCTGAGTTGAAAATCAAAGGCCACATCGCCCAGCTTCACGCTCAGCCCGCTGCGCAGCGCAATCACCGGCATGCGCTCGCCATCGAGCTTGATGCCGTTGGTGGAATCCAGATCGCGCAATTCATAACCGCCGTCAATGCGCCGCATCTCCGCGTGCGAGACGGAGACCGAGCCGCAGTCGATCACGATGTCGTTGCTGCTGCCACGGCCGAGCCTGACCATTTCGCGGTCGAGTTGGAAGCGATACGGCTGCGGGTTCTTCTCTGGAATGGTGATGGTGACGCGGGGCATGACCTTGAAACGGGTTTTCAACGCGCGTTCTAACGCCACCGCCCGCTGTTTCCCATGAAATTCTTCACTCCGGGGCTGGAGTGCTTTCCTTGGGTTGGATTCTCAAGCGCATGAAGGCGCCCGCCGTGCCATTCATCGGCGCGACCATCCGCTCGACGATGGTTTCGGTCTCCGCATCGCGCGGTGTGACACTCTGCGTCATGGTGTATTCCGGGCCGGAATGCCATGTGGCGAGGTCATCGGAGACCTCGACGATCACCTCGGCGGTGGGGTGTTCGGTCCGGCAGATATAACTCAGCGCGAAGTGGCGGCCGGGCGGCTCGGGCAGATCCACCCATTCGCCGTGCGGCCAGTGCGCGCTCGCGGCATCGGTGGGAACGGAGCCCAGCGTGCTTTCCACCAGGTTGTTGAGCCCGTCGTTGTCGGCGTCGTGCATGGCGTCGGCGGGATCGAATGGATCCATCGCGTAATCCTGTTCGATTCCGTTGGGCATGCCGTCGCTGTCGTCATCCAAATTGGGATCGATCGTCCATGCGCTTTCCGCCATCAATTCCGGCGGGCACTTGCCGTTGAGGTTCCACAGGTTATACATGATCAGGCCTTTGTCGTTGGTGACGTTTTCATGCTTCAGGAACTCGACGAACTCCTTGCTCGTGCTTTGATAATACAAGCGCACCTCGGCCCGTTTGGCTGTTGCCGGGATCGTGTATTCGGTATCATCCCAGTGCTGGCCGTCTTCATAGGTGTGGCCCACCGGCGCTCCGCCAAACCCGGCGAATTCCGCATTTTTGAAGCCGCGCGGCGGAATCCTGTTGTCTGCGAAAATCTTGTTGTTGAGCACGAAGTGGAGCGAAGGGCCGACCGGAAGGCCGACCACTCCGGCGATGTTCTCACCGATGCCGGGATGCACTTCATAGATCTTCGCTTCGGGATCATGGCTCAATTCAGCGGTTTCCTCGTCATAAGCGCCGGATTCGGAGATGAGTTGTTCCGCGGCATCGAAGAATTTCACATTCACCCAGATCCGGCGGCCTTCGGGATAGCCGGTTGGCAGCTTGTGGCCGGTCTGGTTGGTGACGCGCGCCACCAGCTTGCTGCTCTTCACCTCCACTGCCAGATCGGCGGCGTTTTGCAGCATGTATCTCGCCCGATCGATGCCAGCCGTGATGGCCGCGGCGTTCACCTTGTTCGGATACTTTTCGGCGATGATTTGTGGAATCCACGTGCTGCCGCCGGTCATGTCGTGAAGCGGCATGTCCGGGCGGGTCGGGGCCTCGGCAAGATTGCAGCCCTTCGCATTCACATCACGCATGTGGCAGTCCTGACAGGTGGAAACCTTGCCGCCCGGCTTGTTGCCGGCGAACTCCGGTTGATGGACGCCTTCCGGCTTCGCGTAATCGCTGTGCAGCCACTCGCTATAAGTGCGCTCCACGGGGCCGGCCGAGTGGGCGTAAACCTGTCCCACGGATTGATCAAGGGTGTTGGGCACATAGATGCCATTTTCATCCTTGGTGAAGGCCGGGTTGCTCACATCATGGCAGGTGCCGCAGAAGGCGGAGCTTTTGTGGAAGGACGAGGCCCGGAAAGCGTGCGGCGCAGCGGCATCCGTGAATGGCCCGCGCACGATGCCGTCCGGATCCAGCACGAACATCCCATTGCCATACTGCGTGCCTTTGAAGCTCAGGTCCGCCAGCACTTGCTGGTCACGCGCGGGGCTGAGGTCCACTTTATAAACCGGATCGACCATGCGGTGGCAGAGGTCACAGGAAACGCCGATCTTGTCGCGCTCCAGCATGGCGCTGCCGTCGGTGGGCACCGAGCGGCCCTGCATCCAGCCGCTGGAATCATGGCAGCGCAGGCAAAGGTCGCCGGAGTCCGGTGCGTCCTGGTTTGCGATGACCATGTTGGCCTCAAACAGCGGATCGAGCGAGGCATGCGCCATCATGCTGCCCTGCCAGTTTCGATAGGGTTCGGCGGCCGGATCGTAGTTGCCGTGGCACTGGGCGCAGTTTTCAGGCGGCGCGGGCTCCGAGCCGGCCTCGAAGGGCTGGGTGCCGGGCATGTCGAAGTCGCGCAGCGTGGTCGGAACTTTTCCGCCGGGCGGCGAGACGATGGAAAACGTGCTGTTGCTGGTGTCGGAGCCGAGATTCACCGCGCCGTCCACGGCCACCACTTTGATTTTTGCAGTGGAAGTCGGCCGGTTGGCGGGGGTCCATGTGTAGGTGCCGGTGTTTTGCAGACCGTAGATGACGGGGGTGTAGTTCACGCCGTCGAGCGATTGATAGATGTGAACGGCCACGATGCCGCTGGCGTCCGTGGCGGTCCAGGTGATGTTGCCAGATCGATTGCCGGTGCGCGTCTCGCCGCCATTGGGCGAGAGCACGGTGACTGTGGGCGGCGTGTTGTCCACCGTGGTGGTGGGCGTGAG
>RPOS01000043.1 GCA_003820635.1 Verrucomicrobiaceae bacterium
CCGGCGAGGGCGGGGACTTGGAGACCCAGGGCAAGACCGAGGGCGAGCGGGAGTTGTTTGCGGATTGGCATGTTGGTGTTGCTTGGTTTTGTAGCGGGAACGCCAGACTGGTAAATGACGGAATTGTCACCGACGAACTGGATTTGCGTGACGGAATTGTCACAGAGCGTGTGGAGGCCGGCATGGCGGCATCCGCAAGCCGCCCTAAATCAGCAGTTTTGTGGCGGATCGGTCTGCGTCAATGATCATGTGACAAACCCGACACACCGTAATCTCGATGTCTTGAATCGAAAATTGCGCTCGATTTGATTTTTCGCTTTTTGCTACCGCCCGGCATAGGGTGGCTGTTGTTTTCAAGCTCACGCCCAAGCTTCAAATCACCTTGCCAAGCACGGGTGCCGGCAGCTATCAAACGCCGCTCGCGCGCGGCGCCCGTAGCTCAGTTGGATAGAGCATCCGCCTTCTAAGCGGAATGTCGCTGGTTCGAATCCAGCCGGGCGCGCCATGCGCATCCAGAAAACAGCCCGGAGGGAGAGAAACCGGCATCCGCTCCGTATCCGTCGTCCGATGACCCAACGCGCGATCCCAAACCAACCTGCGAAACGGCAGATCCTGCTGACCGTTGGCGGTGTTTTCCTGATCGCCGCGCTGGGCTTGTTGCCGTTTCTCGTCGGCCCGCCGCCTGTGGAAGGGCTGCCGGAGATCGTGAAATTCATCGGTCGTTTTCATCCGGTGGTGCTGCACCTGCCGATCGGGATTCTGGTGTGGGTGCTGGTGCAGGAGGGGCTGAACCTGCTGCCGGGCAAACGGGAGCGCGCATCCTCGCGCACCGCGGCGGGTTTCGCCGCAGCAAGCGCGGTGACCGCCTCGTTGCTCGGCTTGCTGCTGTATTACAGCATGCCGGAATACGACAAGGACCTCGCGGAGCGCCATCTCTACGGCGGCATCCTCTTCTCCTGCCTGGCGGTGGCGGCCTATCTGGTGAAAATCCGGGTGGATGCCAGCGGTGGCCGCGGTGCCGTGGTTTACCGGATTTTCCTGTTAGCCAGCGCTGGCACCATGGGTGCCGCGAGCCATGACGGCGCCTCGCTCACCCATGGCAGAGGCTATCTCACCGAGCACGCGCCGCAGCCCCTGCGCAATTGGCTCGGCCTGCCGGAGCGACATTTTTCCGGTTCCGGAGATGAGGCCAGCCTGGTGGTTTACACCGACCTCATCGTGCCGATTCTCGAACAGAAATGCTACTCATGCCACAATGCCGAAAAGCAAAAGGGCAGATACCGGATGGATGAATACGAATTGTTGCTCGCAGGCGGCAAGGAAGGCGACGGCATCATCCCCGGCGATGCCGCCGGCAGCAACGTGATCGTGCGCATCGAACTGCCGGAGGACGACGACGAGCACATGCCGCCGGAGGGCAAAAAGGATCTCGCCGCGCACGAGTTGACGCTGCTCAAGTGGTGGATCGACCAAGGAGCATCCAAGGATGCCAAAGCGGCCGATCTAACAGAAACCGCCGAGGTGAAACAAGCGCTCGAGAGGCTCCGGCAAGTTGACGCCGGCCACGGTACGAGCCCGTCCCGTCCCTGACCGCTTGGTCCGGCGGAGGCTACAAGGCCGCGCTGGCGGGAGCCTGGATGAGCAGGCAGTCTTCAAGGAACGGCTGGATTTCGTGCAGCAGTGCGGATCCCTCTTGTTGGAATTGATCGCGGAAATGGTCCTCGATGCGGCGCAGTGCGAATTCCAGATCCGCCAGCACGATTTCGCCGGGGCGGCCGCGGACGATGGCCACCAGCACCACATGCCGCCCGCGCCGCGCGATGGCACGGTGGCCGGCGGAAATTTCAAACGCGGGATGAAACTGCCCCGATGGATCCCGCACCTGCATGGCGAGGCGCTGGGCGGTGGGAGCCACCCGCCGGGCGGAGGCGTGCCGCGCCGGATCGCAACTGGCGAAGGACACCAGCGCGAGCGTGGCGGCATCCAGCAGGAAAACCTCCTCCACCTGGAAGCGGCGGGTTTGTTCGAAGAAGATATCCTCGTAAGTGCGGCTGGTGAACAAGGCGCGCACGTGCCAGAAGAAACGGTCCACCACCCCGGGTGGCTGGAACGGGCGGCTGGCTGGCGCATATTCGGCGAGTGCTCGGCGGATGGTGGCGCGCAGCATCGGCTCCAGATAGGTGTCGATGCCGTTTTCCTTGGCGTAAACCGCCCTGCGCACCGCTTGCTCGACGATAGGACCGAAGGCCTCGCGCAAGTCGTCATCGGTGAAATCCGGTTGCGGCCCGGATTGTTCCACCGCCGGGGCAGGAGCTGCCGGAAACTCGGTATCAAGAGAGGGCGGGGTTTTGAACAAGGGCATCGGCCCGCGAAACCCAGCTTCGGAAACAGGGCCGCGGGACGCAGCCGTCCCGGCCAGCGGCAGCGCGGACATGGGCCGCGGCCAGGATGAGGGGAAACTGGTGAACGCCGGCTCTGGCACGGAATGCGGATTTGGAAACGGCAGCATGTTTCGCAAACCGGAGGATCCCGGGCCCTCGGTGAGCCCCGGTTGCGGCACTGGAAAGGGACTGAACGTGGCGGCGGTCATTGGGGTGCGGAATAATCTGGGCCGGGAGCGGACGGGGAGGCGCTTTCCGCCAGCGCGCGGGCGGCGGCGGCGATGCGGGCAAACCTTTCTTCAATCCATTCGCGGTCGCTGGCGCGGCTTTGCAAACGGGTGATCTGGGCCTCCGTGCTTTCCCAAAGCGCGGCCACCTCGCCGCGCAATTCGTCGGCCAGGCGGTGGTCGCGCTCGTTGAGGTGGCTTTGCAGCGCGCCCTGCCAACTGGTGAGCCAGGTGCCGAGCCGCCCTTCAAGCTCGCGCACGGCCGACTGCTCACGGGCCTCGGCGGATTTCATGGCGGCCACTTGCTGGATTTGCGCGGCGAGGCGCTGGATCTCGGCGTGCTGCTGGTTGGTGCGCGTCTCCACCTCATGGCGGGTGGTGTCGGCCAGGCGTTGAAGCGAGTGCTGGAGCGCTTCCAGACGCGCCTCACTGGTGCAGAGGCGTTCTTCCCACGGGACCGGCGCTTGGTAGCCACGCGGTTCTGCGGACTCGAGGCTGGCAATACGCTGCTCGAGACGCTCGAACTGCCGGCCTACGATGATTTCCCGGATGCGCTCGACCGTTTGCGATGGATTGATGGGTGATGGACTGGGGGACATGGCGGTTCTCCGTGGGGGGAGTTCTTGATGGGGGAGATCAGGAACACGGCTGAATGAACGGCTTGAGGAAATCTGGCCAAAGTCCCGCGCGATGTAAACAAGAACGGCGGCATTTCGTTTCCAGAGACCTTCCGGGTATCCTTATCAAAATTTGAGCCACTCACGGTGAACAACTTGTGAAAAATCGGATTCCATGAAAGACAGGGGGGCGGAAATGAGGTAAGGAAGTCCTGATGTCTGAGGACGACGAGGAAAAAGCGGACGGACGCGACGAGGTGCTGGCGCAGGCTTACGCGAAGACCCGCAAGAGCCTGATCGCGCGTCTGGACAACTGGGAGGACCAGCGGACCTGGGACGAGTTCTATCAGACCTACTGGCGCTTGATTTACTCGGTGGCCGTCAAGGCCGGGCTGCGCAACGATGAGGCCTTCGACTGTGTCCAAGAGACCATCCTCTCGATCGCCAAGCAGAGCAAAAAGAACCTCTACGATCCCAAGCAGGGATCCTTCAAGACCTGGCTGATGAACATGACGCGCTGGCGCATCAACGATCAGTTCCGCAAGCGCAAGAAGGACACCGCGATGGCCGGCGGCGAGTGGGACGACGACCGGAAAACCTCCGCCATCGACCGCGTGGAGGACCCCGCCGGGGAAGTGCTGCCGCGGCTGTGGGAGGCCGAGTGGAAGAAAAACCTGGCCGACGCCGCACTGGCCCGGGTGAAGAGCCAGGTCTCGCCCAAGCAATACCAGATTTTCGACTGCTATGTGATCAAGCAATGGGACGCCCGCAAGGTGCAGGAAAAACTCAACGTCAGCATGGCGCAGATCTATCTGGCGAAGCACCGGGTGGGAAGCGTGCTGAAGCGCGAGCTGGCCAAACTCGAGGACGAAAGCGATGCCGGTTAGAGTCCGCCCCCACCCCACGATTCCGGATCACGAGGTTCTGCGCAAGATCGGCGGCGGAGCCTACGGCGAGGTGTGGCTGGCGCGCGGCGTGACCGGTGCCTTGCGGGCGGTGAAAGTGGTGTGGCGCGAGGATTTCGAGGACGAGCGCGGTTTCGAGCGCGAGTTTGAGGGCATCCTGAAATTCGAGCCGATTTCCCGCGACCACCCGGCGCTGGTCAACATCCTGCATGTCGGCCACAGCGCGGATGGCGTTTCGTTTTATTATTATGTGATGGAGCTCGGTGATGACGTCGCCAGCGGCCAGGACATCAACCCGATCGAATACCAGCCACGGACCTTGCGCGGCGACCACCCGCAGGCGGCGGCAGTGAAATGGGACACCGCAGAATGCATCGATGTGGGGCTGCGGCTGGCCGAGGCGCTGGGACACCTGCATGACCGCGGGCTGGCGCATCGCGATGTGAAGCCGTCCAACATCATCTTCGTCCATGGCCGGGCCAAGCTCGCGGACATCGGGCTGGTGGCCGCCCGCGGCCAGCGGACCTTTGTGGGCACCGAGGGCTTCGTGCCGCCGGAAGGACCGGGCTCGGCGCAGGCGGACATCTACAGCCTCGGCAAGGTGCTCTACGAAATGGCCACGGGAAAAGACCGGATGAACTTTCCCGAGCTGCCGGATGACATGCCGACCGGCAGCGACCGCAAGCGCTGGCTGGAGCTCAACCGCGTGATCTGCGATGTCTGCGAGCCTCGGATTTCCAAACGTAAAATCACCACCGCCGCGGAGCTCGCGGAGGCGTTGCGGCGCATTCGGGGCGGCAAGGCGGGCCACCGCAGCATGGCCGCCGTGTGGCTCGCCACGCTGCTGCTCACCACGTTCTCCGGCTGGGCCGGATGGGAACTTTCCAAAGACTCCGGCTGGCTGACCAACTGGCTGAAAACACGCAGCTCCCCTGCCCCGGCGGTGGGTCTGCTGCGCATCTTCAGCACGCCCGAGGGCGCTGACGTGCTCGACGCCAACGGCGTGATGATCGGCACCACGCCCACGCCGACGATGACCGCCCAAGTGGGCGAGGAGGTCGTTTTCACCCTGCGCAAAACCGGCTACCGCCCGCAGGAAATCCACGGCAAGGTGGCGCTCAGCGCCGTGAATGAACCGATGGTGCTTTCCGGCCAGTTGCAGGTCTTCGCCCCGCCACAGACCGGGGAAACCTGGACCGACCAGCTCGGCGCCCGCTACCAACCGGTGGACAACCACCACATCCGGTCCGGATTCGTCACCCGCGAGGAATGGGCGCGCTTTGAAGAAACGGAGTCCGGCAAGGCAGCGGAAGCGGTGGAAATCCTCGCCTTCTCGCAGGACGGACAACCGGTGGAGGTGGTGCTCGCCACGGCCGGAGCGGCGCATGCCTTCTGCCGCTGGTTGCGCGCGGGCGGCATCAAGGATGGTTATCTAACAAATGATCACGAGTTGCGCCCGCTGCGGGAGACGGGTTTCGAAAATCCCGGGCTCAGCGAGCGCGCCCGGCGCGATGACCTGCTGCCGTTCCGCGTGATGGTGCGCAAGTTCGTCCACAGCCGCCTCCAGCTCACCAGCCAGCCACCGGGAGCCGAAGTCTATCTGAACGGCCAACTGGCGGGCAACACGGCCATGCCGCTCGAAATCCCCGATCTCAAACCGGGCGAAATGAACCTGCTGCTCGTGCTCGAGGGCTACAAACCGCTCTCGAAAGTCGTCACCCTGCCCGAAGGCCGCACCCTTCAGCAGAAGCTCACACTTGAGCCAAATGAAGGCGTCGTTTTCGGCAAGCCATGGGAAAACGGCATCAAGATGCGTTTCGCGCCCGTCGGCCGGGATTTGATGGCCTCCATCTGGGAAACCCGGGTCAGCGACTACGCGCTTTTCCTCACCGAAACCAACCACCCCAGGCCGCCGACACCAGCTTTCACCCAGGAACCGGACCACCCGGCCATCCACGTCTCGCGGGACGACGCCCGCGCCTTCTGCGAGTGGCTCACCCGCCGCGAGCGCAAGGACGAGCGCATCACCCGCTTCCACGAATACCGGTTGCCCACCGACCTCGAATGGAGCCTGATGGCCGGCCTGATCGAGGACGAAGACATCAGCCCCGGCTGGCGGGATGCCCGCAAGCAGGCAGTCTATCCGTGGGGCATGAGCTGGCCCAACGGCGAAAAGGTCGGCAATTTCGCCGACATGACCGCGGCCCGCGCCCCGGGAGTTTCCGCAGACCGGACGATCGCCGGCTATGACGACGGATTTCCCTTCACCGCTCCCGTCGGCTCGTTTCCGCCCAACGAACTGGGCCTCTACGACCTGAGCGGCAACGTCCAGGAATGGGTGGACGACGAATACTCGAGACTCGGCACCAACGTGCTCGGCGTGCTGCGCGGCGGCGGCTGGAACACCTATCAGACGGAAAATCTCTTCACCGGTTCCCGCAACGCCGTGCCGCCCGGCTACCGGGACGCCTTTTACAGCTTCCGCGTGGTGCTTGCAAAAATCCCGCCCAAGCCCGAGTGAACGCCGCACGAAACATCCCGCCATGGTCGAAATCAAACTCACCTACGAAGGCGGCCTGCATTGCAGCGCCGTCCACACCCCCTCCGGAAACACCCTCGTCACCGATGCCCCGGTGGACAACAACGGCCGCGGCGAGGCTTTTTCCCCCACCGATCTGGTCGCCACCGCCCTCGGCTCCTGCATGGCCACCGTCATCGGCATCGTCGCCCGGCGCAAAAACCTCGCCGTCGAAGGCATGGCCATCACCGTGCGCAAGTTCATGTCGGAGGACACACCGCGCCGCATCAGCCGCCTCGAACTGGACCTCGACATCCCCCTCCCCGCCGACCACCCGGACCGCGAATTGCTCGAAAGCACCGCGCGCGGCTGCCCCGTTCACCATAGCCTCCACCCGGAGATCGAGGTGGTTATGAACTGGAACTGGCGGTGATTTGCCCCTTGAACAAACTCCGCCAGAGGGGTTTCCCTTGCCCCGCCATGAACGAACGCAAGACTCTCGACGAACGCGCACAAATGACCGACCTGGAGCGCCTCCGGCACTCCTGCGCCCACGTCATGGCCACCGCCATCCTGCGCATCTGGCCGGACGCCCAGTTCGCCTACGGCCCGCCGGTGGAAACCGGCTTTTACTACGACTTCGAAATGAAGCACCGGATCACCCCGGACGACTTCGAGAAAATCGAAGCGGAGATGAAAAAAATCGCCAAGGAAAACCAGAAGTTCGAATACAAGGCGATCTCCCGCGAGGAGGCCAAAGCCATGGCCGAGTCCGGCCGCCTCGGCGGCCTCAGTGAGCGCCCCGGCAATCCCTCACGCTTCAAGCTCGACCTCATCGACAAGATTCCGGAGGGCGAACAAATCTCCTGTTTCCAGAACGGCGAGTTCATCGATCTCTGCGCCGGCCCGCACGTCGGCTACACATCGAAGTGCAAGAACGTGAAACTCATGTCGGTTTCCTCGTCATTCTACATGGGCGATGAATCGAAAGGCCAGCTCCAGCGGCTTTACGGCACCGCCTTTGAAAGCAAGGAGTTGTTAGAGGAACACCTCAACCGCCTTGAAGAGGCGAAGAAGCGCGACCACCGCCGCCTCGGCCGCGAACTCGGGTTGTTCCAGATCGATGAAATGGTCGGCCAGGGGCTGATCCTGTGGAAGCCGAAGGGCGGCCTCGTCCGCCGCGCGCTGCAGGACTTCATCACCGAGGAACTCGACAAGCAGGGATACAGCCAGGTTTTCACGCCACACATCGGCAAGCTCGATCTCTACCGCACTTCCGGCCATTTCCCCTACTATCAGGAGAGCCAGTATCCCGCCATCGCCGAGCGCGATGTGTTGGAAAAACTCGCCGATGAAGACGCCACCTGCGCCACCCTCATCAACGGCCTGTCAGATGGAACCTACGAAGGTTATCTGCTCAAGCCGATGAACTGCCCGCATCACATCAAGATCTTCGCGAGCGATCATCACTCCTACCGCGACCTGCCTGTCAGACTGGCGGAGTTCGGCACGGTTTACCGCTGGGAACAATCCGGCGAACTCGGCGGCATGACCCGCGTCCGCGGCTTCACCCAGGACGACGCCCACTTGTTTTGCACGCCGGACCAAGTCGCCGCCGAAGTCACCGGCTGCCTTGATCTCGTGAAAAAAGTGCTCAGCACCCTCGGCATGCACGACTACCGCGTCCGCCTCTCGCTGCGCGATCCCGAGAGCGACAAATACGTCGGTTCTCCCGAAAACTGGGACAAGGCGGAAGCCGCGCTGCGCGAAGCCGTGCAAACGCTCGGCGTCGATTACACCGAGGAAATCGGCGAGGCCGCCTTCTACGGCCCGAAGATCGACTTCGTGGTCAAAGACGTCATCGGCCGCGATTGGCAGCTCGGCACCGTGCAGGTGGATTACAACCTGCCTGTTAGATTCGGCCTCAGCTATGTGGGCGCGGACAACGCAGCGCACATCCCGGTGATGATCCACCGCGCGCCCTTCGGCTCGATGGAGCGTTTCACCGGCCTGCTCATCGAGCACTTCGAAGGCAAGTTCCCAACCTGGCTCGCGCCGGAACAAGTGCGCATCCTGCCGATTTCCGAGAAAACCCTCGAACACGCCGAAGCCGCCGCCGCCAAGCTCGCCGACGCCGGCGTGCGCCTCAGCGTGGACCGCAGCAGCGACAAGATCGGCGCCAAAATCCGCAACGCCCGCCTCGACCGCGTGCCCTACATGCTCGTCATCGGCCAACGCGAGGCGGAGGAAGGCACCGTCTCCGTCCGCCACCGTGACAAGGACGACCTTGGCGCAAAGCCGCTGGAGGCGTTCATCGCGGAGATCACCCGGGAGATCCGCGAGCGGAGCTTGTGATTTGATGCATCCGGGCATTTCGGCATTAACTCCCGCGCGTGGATTACTCGTCTCTGATCGCCAAACGCCGCGAACGCTTTTCCGAACTGGAGGAAGCGGTCGGCGATCCGGATTTGTTCTCGGATCCCAAGCGCGCCACCGACATCCTGCGCGAGCACCGCAAGCTCAAGCAAACCCTAGATCTGTGGGAGAAACTCGCAGATGCGAAACGCCAGCTCGCCGACAACCAGGAGCTCGCCAAGTCCGATGACCCCGATTTTTCCGCCATGGCCGCCGAGGAAATCCCGGCCTTGGAGAAATCCATCGCCGCTCTCGCCGAGGACCTGCAATACGCCCTGCTGCCCGCCGATCCGAACGAGGACCGCGACGCGCTCATCGAAATCCGCGCCGGTGCCGGCGGCGACGAGGCCTCGCTCTTTGCCGCCGAGCTGATGCGCGCCTATCAACGCTATGCCGACCTGCGAGGATGGAAATGCGAGCATCTGGAAAGCAGCCCGTCGGAAGTCGGCGGCTTCAAGGAAGTGATCCTCAAAATCACCGGCGACGAGGTGTTCCGTTTCCTCAAATACGAATCCGGCGTCCACCGCGTCCAGCGCGTGCCCGCCACCGAGACGCAGGGCCGCGTCCACACTTCCACCATCACCGTGGCCGTGCTGCCGGAAGCCGAGGAGGTGGATGTGGAACTCAAGCCCGACGACCTCCGCATCGAGGTCTGCCGCGCGGGCGGCGCCGGCGGCCAGCACGTCAACCGCACCGAATCCGCCGTGCAGATTTTCCACCTTCCCACCGGCCTCTACGTCCGCTGCGAGGAAGGCCGCTCGCAGATCAAAAACAAGGAACTCGCCCTGCAGATTCTCCGTTCCAAGCTCTACGAGCAAAAACTCCGCGACCAGCAGGACGCCTACTCGTCCCACCGCCGCTCGCTGATCGGTTCCGGCGATCGCTCGGAGAAAATCCGCACCTACAATTTCCCCCAGTCGCGAGTTACCGACCACCGGATCGGCCTGACCTCGCACAACCTCGCCGGAGTCATGGCCGGCGACTTTTCCGAATTCACCGCCGGTTTGCAAAAGGCCGAAATGACCGAGCGGCTCGCCGAAGCTGGCATGTGAGGTTTTTGTAAAAATTCAAAGCCATTCTCCTGAATTTTAAAATTTCTTTACAATCAGGATAAAATTTGAGACTTCATCGGGCGCTGTCCCCATGAAAACACACCATAGCACCCGATTGTTCGGGCTGCTCGCCGCCGCCGCATTGGCGTCGTGCGCGAGTCCGCCCGATTCCACCCGCATGCCGGTTTCGGCCACCATCCGCCCGGATACGGCGGCCCCGGTGTCCGGCCGCGGCGATCGCTCCAGTTCCGGCCGCTTGTTTGACGCCGTGAATGCCTACCGCCTCAGCCAGGGCGCGCAGGCAGTCCAGCGCCATGCCGGCCTCGACCGCCTGGCTCAGGCGCACTGCGAATACCTGCGTCAGAACCGCGGCACCTTCTCGCTTTACGGCAAGAACGTCAGCCACTTCGGCTTCGACGGCCGCGCCATGATGGCCCGCGAGCATTACCAGATGTCGAGCGTGAGCGAAAACGTGGCCGCCGCCAACCACCCCGGCAGCGACTCATCCGCCGTGATCGTACAACTCTGGAAAAACTCCCGGGACCACCACAAAAACATGACCGACGACTGGACTTACAGTGGCATGGGCATAGTGGTGGACTCGGATGGCATGATCTTCGCCACCCAGCTTTTCGCGACGAAAAATAATTCCCAGATGACATTGCGCGACCGGATGAATAGCTTCTGACGCGTGCCCGACCTGTCATTTGAATCCGCCCTTCACGCCCGCGGCTTGCAACGCATCGCGGGCGTGGATGAGGCGGGGCGCGGTCCGCTGGCAGGTCCGGTGGCAGCCGCCGCCGTCATCCTGCCGCGCGGCTACACCTGCCCGGGCCTCGACGATTCGAAAAAAATCAGTGCCGCGCGCCGCGAGGATCTTTACCTGCGCCTCACCAGTGACGCGGACATCGCCTGGGCCGTGGCCACCGCCGATTGCGCGGAAATCGACCGCTTCAACATCCTGCGCGCCACTCATCTGGCGATGCGCCGGGCGGTGGAAGCCATCCGGCCGCCGCCCGACCATTGCCTCATCGACGGCCTGCCGGTGCGTGGTTTCCCGCTGCCACACGACGCCATCGTCAAGGGCGACGGACTCTCGCTCTCCATCGCCGCGGCCAGCATCATCGCCAAGGTCACGCGCGACCGCCTGATGAAAGAGATCGATCGCGAGTTTCCGGAATTCGGCTTTGCCCGGCATCAGGGATATGGCACCAAGGAGCATCTTGAAGCGCTTCGGATTCACGGGCCTTGCCGCCATCATCGTCGCTCGTTTCAGCCGGTGGCTCAACTCGCCCTGCCGCTTGACGGCACCTGACGGTATGACCCGCGACCGGGCGTGGCTCGGCGACTACGGCGAAAAGGTGGCCGCCGATTTCCTCCGTGCCCACGGCTGCCGCATCCTTGCCCGGAACTTCAAGGCCCGGCGCGGCGGCGAGGTGGACATCGTGGCGCGCGATGGAAAACTGCTGCTCTTCGTGGAGGTGAAAACCCGCCGCGAGGGTGCGAAGGTCCGCCCGCTCGACGCGGTGGACACATCCAAGCAAAAACTCATCGAGCGCGGCGCGAACGCCTGGCTCAAGCGCCTCGGCACCCGCGATCTGCCATGGCGCTTCGACGTGATCGAGGTGTGGGTGGAAGACGGCGAAAAGCCGCGCATCAACCACGTGCGGGACGCGTTCTAACAGGGAGCCGGATGAAACTTGCGCGTTTGCCACGCCGGGCCCATGGTCCGCCACGCGTTCATGGAAAGCACCGCAGACTCAATGGCATGGCTGGCACGGCGCGATGGCGGCGTGGTCATCGGCCATGGGCCGTTTGAAGCATCGGCCAGTCCACCTGCCGGGGGCGTGGCTTTCCATGTGCGGGATTTCGCGCTCAAGGATCCGCTGCCGTGGAAGATTCCGAGCCGGGTGGAACGCGCCAGTCGCGCGGAGTTCGCAGGGCGTTTCGCAGAAACCAACCCCCTGCAATGCCAGTGGCAGCCGCCCGATGCGGAACCGTTCTCGGCGGTGTTTCAGGAGGTGATGAGCTCGATTCACAGCGGATTTTTCGAGAAAACCGTGCCGGTGGTCACCGAGACGGGCAGCACCACAGGCAACCCCGGCCCGGGGATTCTCGCGGCGATGATGGACCAGCCCGCGCCGCTATGGTCCTACGGCTGGATGCAGCCTGAGGGAGGATTCGCCGGAGCCACGCCGGAGTTGTTGTTTTCTCTGGAGGGAAACCGGCTGGAAACCATGGCGCTGGCGGGCACGGCGCGCAGCGAGGACCGCGATGTCTTCGCCGTGGATGAAAAGGAAATCCGCGAGCACGAATACGTGGCCCAATCGCTGGTGGCGAAACTCGTCGATCTCGGCCACCTCGAGCGCCGTCCGCGCGAGATTCTCGATCTCGGCTCCATCGTGCATTTTCTCACCCTGATCCAAGTGGACCTGCACACTCCGATGACCACCGGCGAGCTGCTCCGACGCCTCCACCCCACTCCCGCGCTCGGGCCGCTGCCCCGCACCGATGCCACCATGGAGCGCTTGTTGGAATGGCGGCGGCGCCTCGGCTGCCCGCCCGAGTTTGGCGCGCCCTTCGGGTTCTGGGACGAGGGCCGCTTCGATGCGGTGGTGGCCATCCGCGGCGTATGGTGGGAAGGAAACCGGCTGCGCATCCCGGCCGGCTGCGGCGTCATCGAGGCCAGCCGGCTCGTCAACGAATGGCGCGAGCTGCGGCTCAAGCGCGAGGCGGTGAAAGGCTTCCTCGGGCGCGCTGTTTTTCCCACCATCCATCTTTGACAATCCGGCCGCGGCCGCACAGGTTCGCGCCGCAAACCTTCCTACTCCCATGGCCTACGATCTCATTGTCATTGGTGGCGGCCCAGCCGGCTACGTCGCCGCCATCCGCGCCGCCCAACTCGGAAAAAAAGTCGCCTGTGTCGAAGCGGACCGCGCCGGCGGCACCTGCCTCAACTGGGGCTGCATCCCCACCAAGGCGCTGCTCAAGAACGCCGAGCTCTATCAGACGCTCACTCACAAGGCCGCCGAGTTCGGCCTCAAGATCGACGGCCTGTCTTACGATTGGTCCGCGGTGATCGGCCGCTCGCGCAAGGTTTCGGACCGCCTCGCCGGCGGCATCGAGTTTCTCTTCAAGAAGAACAAGGTGGATTACGTGCGCGGCTTCGGTTCGATCGAGGGCACCGGCAAGGTCGGCGTGAAGGCGGCCGACGGCACCTCCACCGTGCTTGAAACCAAGGACATCCTCATCGCCACCGGTTGCAAATCACGCGGCCTGCCCCCCCTGCCCTTTAATGGCAAGTCGGTGATCGGCTCCAAGGAGGCCATGACGCTGCCGCAGCAGCCCAAGGAAATGATCATCATCGGCGCGGGCGCGATCGGCGTGGAGTTTGCATACATCTACAACGCCTTCGGCACCAAGGTGACGCTGGTGGAAATGCTGCCGCGCATCCTGCCCGTCGAGGACGATGAGGTGGGCGATACGCTTGAAAAATCGCTCATCAAGCAAGGCATCCGCTGCCTCACCAACACCAAGATCACCGCGATGGCGGACCACGGCACACACGTGGAAATGAAACTCGAAGGCCCCAAGGAAAACGGTGTCATCCGCGCCGATGTCTGCCTGGTGGCCATCGGCATCCAGCCGGTGCTTCCCGGCGGCGTGCAACCCGCCCTGTCGGACCGAGGGTTCATCAACGTCGGCGACCGCTACGAGACCTCCATTCCCGGCGTCTATGCCGCGGGCGACATCACCGGCCCGCCGTGGCTGGCGCACACCGCCTCGTTCGAGGCCGTGCAGGCGGTGGAAGGCCTTTACGTTCCCGGCCACAAGCCACGCAAAGTGACCAATTTCCCCGGCTGCACCTACTGCCATCCGCAGGTCGCCTCCGTCGGCAAGACCGAGCGCGCGCTCAAGGAGGAAGGCATCGAATACACCGTCGGAAAAATCCCCTTCGTCGCCATCGGCAAGGCGATTGCGTCCGGCGAGTCCGAAGGCTTCGCCAAGCTGCTCTATGGCAAGAAACACGGCGAGTTGTTAGGCGCGCACATCATCGGTGAAAACGCCACCGAGCTCATCGCCGAGATGGGCCTAGCGCTCGATCAGGAACTCACCGCGGAGGAAATCCACGCCACCATCCACGCGCATCCCACGATGTCGGAGGTGATTCACGAGGCCACGCTTGCAGCGGAGGGCCACGCGATCCATTTCTAACCGCGCCGCGCTGCGCGCATGGTTCTCCAGCCGCCTGACGCAAACCCACCACGGCGATCGAGCTAGGGAAAGCGGTGAAAATAGTTTGTAAACCATGACATTTAGGGCTTGTACAGCATATCAGGTGCTTGCATCATGCCCGGATGCCCCGCGATTCTAACAAATCCGACTGGTCGATCACCTCGAACTCAACGACCTCCATGCCGATCCGGGCGAGACACGCAATCTCGCCGCCGCCCGCCCCGGCATCACCCGGCGCATGAACGAGGCCATCAGCGCCCACCTCGCGGAGACCAAAACGCTCGCGCCCATCAGGAATCCCGCCTACAATCCCGCTCTCAAGGCGCTCGGTTTCTCACTCAAATCCGGCGGCGTGTTCTTCGGCAACGCCGGCCCGGGGGAAGGTGCGCTGTTCGGCACGCCCGTGGCCACGGTGCCGAATTCGCTGCCGCAAACCATCCGGCTGCCACTCGGTCACAAGGTCACCGGCGGCGTGTTGACGATTCTGCTGGATCTCGAACAACCCGGTTTCATCAAACTCGGCTCCGCCAAGCTCGTGGAATAGCGGTTATTTTTCCGGCCCCGCGGGCACGATGAGGGTGGGCACCGTGGCCTTGCGCACCATGCCCTCCGCCACGCTTCCCAACAGCAGCGAGGCGATCGCCCCGTGGCCGTGGGAACCGAGCACGACGAAGTCCGCGCCGATCTCCTTGATATAATCTAACAGCGAATGCAGCGGACTACCCTCGGCGATCTGGCATTCCGCATCGGCAATAGCGGGTTTCACCTGCGCGAGAAGTTCCTCGAGCTTGACGGCCGCCCGGCGCTTCGCCTCTTCCTGATAGGCGTGCAGAGCCGGAAACTCGTCGGGTGTGAAGCCGTAGGCGGTGTAGCTGGGCTCCGGTTCCACGACGTGGAGCAAACGCAATTTCGCCCCGTAGGCTTTTGCCAGGCCGCTGGCCATATCCAGCACGCCGGGGGTGGCGTTTGAGAAATCGAGTGCGACAACAATGGTTTTCATGGCACGTCTAACGAAGCACGGTGACATGACGAATGCAAACACTCATTGCCCGGCATTTCCCGACTGCCGGATTCGCCGCTTGGCAAGCGCGCGCCGGCATCGTGATAATCCCAGCCATGCCGCGCATCGCCATCACCTTGGGAGACCCCGCCGGGATCGGCCCGGAAGTGGTGGAGCGCGCGCTCGCCTCCGGCCGCCTGCCGCAGGGTTTCTCCTTCGATGTGATCGGCGACCGCAGCGCCGGGACTCCGGGAAAACCGGATGCCCGCTCTGCCGCCGCCGCGCTCGCCGCACTGGATGAGGCCGTCGCCGCATTGAAGGACGGCCGCGCGGATGCCGTGGTCACCGGCCCGGTCAGCAAGGACGGCCTGCAGTCGCTCGGGTTTCCCTTCCCGGGGCAGACCGAGTATTTCGCCGATGCCTTCGGCGTGCGGGACTTCGGCATGCTGCTGGCCGGCGAGCATCTAACCGTAGGATTGGCCACCATTCACGAGGCGCTCGCCGCAGTGCCGGGTCTGCTCACCGTGGAGCGCATCACCCGCATCGGCTTGCTCACGGCCGCCTTCCTCAGCCGCCGCGGCATCGCCAGCCCGCGCATCGCCGTGGCGGGGCTCAATCCGCACGCCGGGGAAAACGGAGCCTTCGGCGATGAGGAAACCCGGATCATCGCCCCGGCGATCGAACTACTCAATGCGTCCGGCAGCGCGGTCTTCAACGGCCCGGCAGTGCCGGATGCCATTTTCCGCGAGGCCGCCCATGGCCACTTCCATGCGGTGATTGCGATGTATCACGATCAGGGCCTCATTCCGCTCAAGCTGCTGGATTTCGACAACGCGGTCAACGTGACGCTCGGCCTGCCGAAGCCGCGCACCAGCCCGGACCACGGCACCGCCTTTGCCATCGCGGGCAAAAACCTCGCGGACCCATCGTCGATGATCGCCGCCATCCGGCTGGCCTGCGAACTCGCGTGAGCCTCAGTCCTGCCGCGCATCCGTGGCCTGCTTGCCCAAGCCACGGTAAAACAGCAGGAAAATCGCGAGGCAGCCGACGATCATCGCGGCCAGGATACCCCAGAACAAATCCCAGCCGCTGCCGTCCGCCGCCACGCAGGTCTTGCGCAACCAGCCGCAAATCAAGGCCCCGATCAAGGGACCAAGACCGCCGGAAACCATCGAGAGCAAGCCCTGCGCCCGGCCCTTGAGCGCCGGCGGCACCCGCCGGTTCAGGAACACTTGCGCCGTGACGAAATAAAACGTGAAGCACAGCCCGTGCAGCGCGATGCCGGCGATGTGCCAGTCGATGATTCCCGTCACTCCGGCATTGGCGCACATGGCATAACGCACTGCGGAGAGGCCCAGCGCCAGCGACAGCACGGTTTTCACCCGGAAGCGCGTCATCACCCGCCCCAGCAGCAGCAGGCTCACCACCTCCAGCACCTGCGCCACCGTCATCGTGCCCGTCGGCCGCTCGTCTCCCAGCACTTTGAGAAACTCCGGGCTATACATGTAGAACGCCGCCAGCGGAATCGAGAACAAGGCCGTGACCAGAAAGAATACGCAGTGATCGCGCTGCCGCAGCAGCGAAAACGCACCCAGCCCCCCGCCTCGCCCGCCCAGCGGCGGCGTGTGCGGCAACAGGAAGCCCACCCCGCCCGCCACCATGTAAACGGCGGCCGCCGCATAGCCCGCCACCGGGCTGGCATCCGCCTTGAGCACAAAACTCGTGATCAGCCCGCCGCAGATCCAGCCGATCGTGGCCCCCACCCGTATCAGCGGAAACTGCCGCTCGCCATGCGAAAGATGCGTCAGCGAAACCGTGGCCAGCAAGCCGCCTGACGGCCCCACCATCAGCGCCCAGCAAGCCAGCAGCGCGCAGAACCAAAGCGGGTGCCCGCCCGCGTGCAGGATTCCGAATGCCGCCGCCAGCGCCAGCGAGGCCAAAATCGACGACCACGCAAACAGCCGGTCCGCCGCCACCCGCTGATCCGCCAGCGCCCCGCCGACCATCGGCGAGATCAACGCGCACAGCGGCGAGACCATGAAGATCACCGGCACCCAGCCGCTCAACCCCCTCGCGCCCAGAATGTTGGTGAGCGCCGGCACCCAGAAACCCAACATCATGCCTTGCAGGAAAAACACCGCCCACAGCACGGTGAAAATGGCCCACGGTCCCTTGCTCCTGTGGTGATCGCCGCGCACGGTGCGCCGCTCTATTTCGCTTTCCACCGCTTGGGAAGAGGAAATCCGGAACTTCCCACCGCCGTGGTTTTGCCGCGTGAAAAACGCCCGCAGCAGACAGTTAGGAGCGGTTAGGTTGACGGCCCCGCCGGAGTCGGCTACCTCTGCCGCGTCATGATTCGCCGGTCTCTCCAGACGCTCTCCATCCTCCTCCTCTGTGCGGGCTTCAGCCATGCGCAAATCGCCGCCTCGCTCAGCATTCCCAAGAAGCAGCACCTGGCGGGAGAGCCTGTCATGGCGGTGGTCACCATCACCAACCATTCCGGCCGCGATCTGGTCTTCCAGAGCGACGGCCGCCTGCAGTGGCTGGATTTCATCGTCAAGAAAAGCAGCGGCAGCACCGTCAATCCGAAGAACCGCGTGCTCTTCGGCCCCATGAAAATCCAAGCCGGCCAGACGCTGGCCCGCGAGGTGGATCTCACCGAGCATTTCCAACTCAGCCAGCCGGGGAATTTCAGCGTCTCCGCCGTCATCCAACAACCGGGCGGGAACAGCACCGGCTCCTCCACCAACCGCGCGTTCTTCAACCAGACCCCCGGCCGCATTTACTGGTCCCAGAAAGTCGGCGTCTCCGGTGCCTCCGGCCACACCCGCGAGTTCCGCGTCATCAATTTCACCGGCGACTCGAAATCCCAGATCTACGCCCAGATCGTCGATGGCATGAGCGGCCAATTCGTCCGCACTTTCCTGCTCGGGGACGTGCTCATGCTGCGCAAACCCCTCGCCACCGTGGACCGTCAGCAACGCATGCACGTCATGTTCCTCGCCACCCCGTCGATGTGGGTCCACTGCGTGATCGATACCGACGGCCGCCTCGTGGACCGCCAGATCCACCAACGCGGCGCACAGGGAGATCCCCAGTTGCTCACCTTCGCCGATGGAACCGTCCGCGTCGCCAACAGCATCCCCTACGATCCCAAGGCCGCCGCCGAGCAACGCGCCAAAATCCGCAAGGCCTCCGACCGCCCACCCATCACTTATTGAACGATCATTGACCGATCCAAGTCCCCAACGACCGAGAAAATCCCGGCTTTCACGAAAATAATCTTTACAATTTTTAAAAAATATCAACGTTCCTTAACAGTTTTTATTTCCTAACTTTCTCATGAAAACGATTCTTCGACATTTGGTGGTGGCGGCCCTGTGCGCGATGGCATCGAGCGTGGCGGCGGCGGATTTCCGCACGGTGGTCATCGATGCCGGGCATGGCGGCCACGACAACGGCGGCCAGTGGGGCAAGGTGTATGAAAAGCACCTGGCACTGGACACCTCCACCAGGCTGGAAAACATCCTCAAGCGCATGGGCTACCAGACGGTGATGACCCGCCGCAGCGATTACTTCGTCTCGCTGCCGCAGCGGGTGGCCATCGGCAACCGCTACAAGAACGCGATTTTCGTGAGCCTGCACTTCAACTACACGTGGAAGGAGCACGTCTGCGGCTTGGAAACCTTCTACTACAGCCGTGAAGGCCAGCGCCTGGCACAATACGTCCAGCGCAGTCTGGTGCGCCAGACCCGCACGGTGGACCGCAACGCCAAGTACGCCCGCTACTATGTGATCCGGAATTCCACGCTGCCGGCGATCCTCGTCGAGGGCGGATTCGTCAGCAACGAGCGCGAGCGCGAGCGGATGAAATCCGGCGATTTCCGCGAGGCGATCGCCCGTGGCGTGGCCGATGGCATCCAACGCTACCGGCGCAGCCTCTGAGCGGCAGCCTGCTTGGGATTTTCGGACTGCAATCGCCCGGCAGGCGGGTTAGTTTCCCGCCATGGCCGCCGTCACCCGCTCCGCAATGCGCACCTCGGAAGCAGCCGCCCTGAGGGCTGGATGGACCGAGGAACAACTGCTTGATCTGGCAGGCACGCGTCTCGGCCACGCAATTGCGCGGTTTTTCCCACAGCAAGGCACCGCCGTCGGCTATCTGGGCAAGGGCCACAACGCGGGAGACACCCTCGTCGCCCTGCGCGTCCTGAAGGACGAATACGGTTGGCAAACCGCCGCCCGGAGCGCCTTTCCCATCGACGGATGCGCGCCACTCACCCGCGAAAAATGGCGGCAATCCGGCATCGGAACGCCGCTGGAAGGGCCACCGCCATGGCGCGATCTCAAGCAGCCGCTATTGTTGCTCGACGGGCTGCTCGGCATCGGGGCCGAAGGCGCGCTGCGCGGCCCGTTGATTCCGCTGGCGGTGGAAATGGAATGGCTTCGGCAACACGCCGGAGCCCGCGTTGCCGCGGTGGACCTGCCCTCTGGCGTGGACCCGGATACCGGTCACCCCACGCTCGGCGCGGTCACGGCGGATGCCACCTTCATGATCGGCAATCCGAAAGTGGGCCTGCTGGCTAGCCACGCAGTCAACTCGGTGGGTTCACTGGTCCTGGTGCCGCTGGAAATCCTCACAATTTCCGAACCCGGAGAAATCGAGCTGATCTGCCCGCAGGATATGGATTTCGGCAAATCCCCGCGGCCATACGATTTCCACAAGGGCCTCGCCGGGCGCGTGGCCATAGTCGCCGGGTCCGCCCGCTATCCGGGAGCCGCCGTGCTCGCCGCCACCGGAGCCCTGCGCGGCGGCGCGGGGCTCATCACCCTCCATGTGCCACAGGACGCCGCCGCCGTGATCGCCGCCAAGTGCCCGCCGGAAATCATCGTCCGCAGCTATTCCTCGCCGGCGGAACTGCGCGCGCTGGACTGCGACGCACTGGCCATCGGCTGCGGTCTTGGCGAGCCCGATTCCGCACACGCGGCCGAATTACTGGATTGGCTCGCACAGACCACCATGCCCGCCGTGCTCGATGCGGATGCCCTCAACCTGATCGCCAGGACCGGCCAAACCGGCATGTTCAAAAGCCAGCACGTGCTCACCCCGCACCCCGGGGAATTTGCCCGGATCGCCCCGGATCTCGCTGGCTTACCGCGGGAAACCGCCGCCCGGGCCTTTGCCGCCCGCACAACCGCCACCTTGCTGCTCAAGGGTGGCCGCAGTCTGATCGCCCGCCACGGCCAGCCGCTCTGGTGCAATGCCACCGGCTCACCCGGCATGGCCACCGGCGGCCAGGGCGACCTGCTGGCCGGCGTCATCGCCGCCCGTCTCGCCATCGGTGATCCGCCGCAGCAAGCCGCCGCACTCGGCGCGTGGCTCTGCGGCCGCGCCTCAGAAATCGCCCTCGGAAATCCTGCACTCTCCGAGGAGTCCCTCACCCCGTCCGACACCGCCCGCCTGCTCGGCGCGGCATTCCACGACTGGAAATCCGCCCGCCGCTGATGGCCAAAAAAAACCAACGGCTCCCGGGTGGAAACCGTTGGTTTTCGGGAAAATTATCCAGAATTCAGTTCACCGCCACGGCGGAAGAACCAGTCTCACCCGTCCGAATCCGGATCGCCTGCTCCACCGGGGAAATGAACACCTTGCCATCGCCGATCTTGCCGGTGTTGGCACTCTTGACGATGACCGCCGCAACGTTTTCCGCCAGATCGCTATCCACGACAATCTCGATTTTGACCTTCGGCAGGAAGTCGACGGTGTATTCGGACCCCCGGTAAATCTCCGTGTGCCCCTTCTGACGGCCGAAGCCCTTGACTTCGGTCACCGTCATTCCTTGCACACCCACCTCGGCGAGGGCCTCCTTGACTTCTTCCAGCTTGAACGGTTTGATGATCGCTTCGATTTTTTTCATAATTCGGTGGATTGGTGAACGGTTGAAAGCACTGGTCGTGCCAATTTTCTCAAAACATCTGGTTTTTCTCAAGCGGAGCCTAAGCGCGGCCGGGACGGCTGACGAGTGGAAAAACTCAGCCCTTCTGCTTGAGCAGGTCGCGGATCTCGGCCAGCAGTTTCTCCTCGGCGCTCGGTTCCGGCGGCGGGGCGGGCGCGGCGGGTTTTTCGGCGAGCGCCTTGGCCTTGTTGATCGCCTTGACCACCAGGAACATCACGAAGGCGACGATGACGAAATTGAGCGCCACGGTCACAAAATCGCCATAGGCCCAGACCGCTCCCTGTTTCTTCGCCTCAACCAGGTTGGTGGCCGTCACCGACTTCGACAGCGGGATAAACCTGTTGGTGAAATCCATGCCTCCCGCGAGCATCCCGACCAACGGCATGATCAAGCCCTCGATGAACGACGCGGATAGCTTGGTGAATGCAGCTCCCATGACGAAAGCCACGGACATATCGATCAGATTGCCTTTCAGCGCGAATTCCTTGAACTCTTTGAACATGGTTTTGGGGATTGGTTAGATTGCGATTTAAGGAGCCATCCGCCGCGCCGACAAGCGAATTTCCCAGCTTCTTTTCGCTGAGCCGGTCCAACTTGGAACTTGGCAGGCACGGGGTTTCCGGAAAACCTCGCCGCCATGATTCGGAGGAATTCCATCCGCCGCCTGCTCGACGAGATCGGCCCGGTGGATCAGGTCGGCATTGAGGAACGTGTGGCGAAATACACCACCCGCAGCATCAAGAAATCCTCGAAACTCTTCGGCCTGCGACTCGCCACCAGCATGGTCGATCTCACGACTTTGGAGGGCAAGGACACGCCGGGAAAAATCGCCTCGCTCTGCCTGAAAGCCCTTCGCCCTCATGACTCCCCCGACGTCCCGCAAGTCGCCGCGGTCTGCGTCTATCCTTCGATGGTGAAACACGCGGCCAAACACGTCAAAGGCACGCCGGTGCGCATCGCCTCGGTGGCCACCGCGTTTCCCTCCGGCCAGGCCCCGCTCAAGACCCGCCTCGCCGAGGTCCGCCAAGCCGTCGCCGATGGCGCGGACGAGATCGACATGGTCATCAACCGCGGCGCGTTTCTCGCAGGTGAGCTGAACCTCGTGCAGGACGAAATTTCCGCCGTGCGCGATGCCTGCGGCGCGGCAACCCTCAAGGTGATCCTCGAAACCAGCGAGCTGGAAACCTACGACCACATCCGGGCCGCCTCATTTCTCGCGATGCGCGTGCTGCGCCCCGGCGATTTCATCAAGACCTCCACCGGCAAGACCTCCGCCAACGCCACCCTCGGCAACAACCAGGTGATGCTCGACGCCATCCGCGACCACTTCCTCGCCACCGGCATCGAAATCGCCATGAAACCCGCCGGCGGCATCCGCACCGCGAAACAGTCACTCCAGTTCCTCATCGCCGTCAAGGAAACCCTCGGCGACGCCTGGCTCAACAACCGCCGCTACCGCTTCGGCGCCTCCGCCCTCCTCAACGACCTGCTGCGCCAACTCGAAACCCAGCGCACAGGAGCCTATCAGGCACCTTGGGCTTTCTCGGAGGACTCGGGCGGCTACTGATACTTTGACCAGTTGATGGAATCACCCGATTCCCACCCGCAGATCCCGCGCACTCCATAACAAACCTGCTGCCGGTTTGCCGCTCCCTCGCAGCCGTCTTGCGCCATCCTTGCGCTTCGATGTGAACCGGTCCCGCGCCAACTCAAAAGCCTCGTTCACGAACGTCTTGCTGCCAATCACCG
>RPOS01000044.1 GCA_003820635.1 Verrucomicrobiaceae bacterium
CCCTTCGACACCGGCAGCCCGATGAAACCCAGCGGCATCCGCATCGGCACCCCCGCCGTCACCACCCGCGGCATGAAGGAGGCCGATGTCGAGCAAGTCGCCGACTTCATCCACGAGGCGCTCTCCAAGCACTCCGACACCGCCGCCCTCCACGCCATCCGCGAGCGTGTTTTCGCCTTCAACCGCGCCTTCCCGCTTCCCTGGTAAATGCTGAGAAACTGAAATGCTGAAAAGCTGAAAGAACTCCGCGCAACCCATTTCTTATCTCAGCATTTCAGTATTTCAGCTTCTACCCCATGAACCCCTTCCGCGAAGACCTCCTCGCCCGATCGAGGGCGGAGCCGTGCACCATTGTCATCTTCGGCGCCACCGGGGATCTCACGCACCGCAAGCTCATCCCCGCATTGTATCATCTCGCGGTGGATGGCGAACTGCCTACCGGCGTGAAAATCATCGGCTTCGCCCGCAGGGAGAAATCCGACGCCGAATTCCGCGCCGGATTGGCGGACATCAACCGCAAGGTTTCCCGCTCCGGTCATGACGAGCAGGTTTGGAATCCGTTTGTCGAAACAGTCAGTTATCATCAATCCGAGTTCACCGATGACGCCGGCTACCGCAGTCTCGCGGAGAAGCTCGATGCCATCGACAGCGCCCGCGGCGGCAAGGGCAACCGCTTGTTCTACATCGCCTCCGCACCCGAGTTCTTCGATGACATCCTGGTTCATCTCAAAAACGCCGGCCTCAACCAAGAGGCGGAGGGGTGTTGGGCGCGGGTGATCGTCGAGAAACCCTTCGGCACCGATCTCTCCACGGCGCGCCATCTCAACGAAGTCGTCAATGCGACCTTCGAGGAAAAGGATACCTACCGCATCGATCACTACCTCGGCAAGGAGACCGCGCAGAACCTGATGGTGCTGCGTTTCGCCAATGCCATCTTCGAGCCGCTCTGGAACAGCAAATACATCAGCCACGTCCAGATCACCTGCGCCGAAAACCTCGGCATGGAAGGCGGCCGCGGCGGCTACTATGACACTGCCGGTGCCTTGCGCGACATGGTGCAGAACCACCTGCTCCAACTCCTCAGCCTGGTGGCCATGGAACCACCCACCGATCTAACAGCCGATGGAGTGCGCGATGAGAAAGTGAAAGTCATCCGCTCGCTGCGCCAGTGGGACACGCCGGAAAAAGTCGCCGCCAATGTGGTGCGCGCGCAATACACCGCCGGCCACGTCGATGGCAATCCGGTGCCCGGCTACCGCGAAGAGGACCGCGTCAATCCCGAGTCCGACACCGAGGCCTACGTGGCGGTTCGATTGCTCATCGACACCTGGCGCTGGAGCGGCGTGCCGTTTTACATCCGCATGGGCAAGCGCCTGCCGAAGAAATCCACCGAGATTTCCATCCACTTCAAGGATGCGCCCTGCGTGCTTTTCAACACCCCCTGCGGCGGAGTTCCGGGCGGCAACGTGCTGGTCATCCGCATCCAGCCGGACGAGGGCATCTCGCTGCGCATGGTTTCCAAAATCCCCGGCAACAACCTGCGCCTCGAACCGGTGAAAATGGATTTCCACTACGCCACAAGCTTCGGCAAGACCTCGCCCGAGGCCTATGAACGACTGCTGTTAGACGCCATCGCTGGAGACGCCACCCTTTTCGCCCGCCGCGACGAGGTGGAGGAGGCATGGAAGTTCATCGACCACATCGAGAACGCCTGGCACGAGTCCAAAACCCCGCCGCCGATGGCCGGCTACACCGCCGGCACCTGGGGCCCCAAGGAAGCCGATGATCTCCTCGCCCAGGACGGCAACCAGTGGCGGCGGCTTTAGGCGCGTGGGAGGCGGAGGCTTGCCACGAATCAAACCGGCCCGCGGTCCACATCCATGCGGAAGGGGCGGCCACGGAGGCGGGCGCTGCGCGTGCGGTCGATGACCTGACCCACGAATTGCTCCGGGATGTCCACCAGCGAGTGCTTGGGAAACAGCGTGATGCGGCCCAGGCTGCCGTCCGGCAGGCCGGCCTCGCGGTAGAGCATGCCGACGATTTCCTTGGCCAGGACGCCGTGGGTCTTGCCGAGCGAGAGGAACATGCGGGTCATGCCCGGTTCGTGTGGGATCGGGCCGCGCTCGAACTTGGGCTTCGGCCCGCGTTGGTCGCGTTGGTCCCGCTCGTGGGTGTCGCGCGGCGGGCGCGGATCGCGGGTTTGCTCACGGCGTGCGGGGCGCTCGGGTTCGCGGTCCTCCTCGATCATGGAGCCCTCGCGGCCGCTGGCTTCGCGCAGCATGGTGGCCAGTGCGCCTGCGATGTCGGTGGGGGTGTGGCCCTGTTCTAACAGGCGGTCGATATTATCCTGATAGGTGTCGAATTTTCCAGATTCGAGACGTTCCTTGAGCGTATCGAAAATCAGGTCCGCACGGCGGCCCTCGACTTGCTCAACGGACGGGATGCGCTCACGGCGGATGACCTGACGCGTGTAGCGCTCGATGGACTGGAGGCGGTAGATGTCGCGGCCGAATACGAAGCTCACCGCCCGGCCCGAGCGCCCGGCGCGGCCGGTGCGGCCGATGCGGTGGACGTAGTCCTCGGGGTCGGTGGGAAGGTCGTAGTTGAAGACGATGTCGATCTCATCGATGTCCAGCCCGCGTGCGGCCACATCGGTGGCGACGAGCAGTTCCACGCTGCCATCGCGGAAGCGCTTGAGCACGCGTTCGCGCATCATCTGGGTCATGTCGCCGTGGAGGCGGTCGGCGGCGTAGCCGCGATTGACGAGATCCTCGGTGCATTCATCCACCGAGCGTTTGGTGTTGCAGAAAATGATGCCGAGGCGTGGCGGGTTCATGTCCAGAATGCGGGAAAGCACCTCGACCTTGGAGCGCTGGCGGACTTCGAAATACGATTGCTCGACGGTGGAGACGGTGCGCGCCTTCTGCTGGATTTCGATGATTTGCGGCTCCTTGCCGAAGCTCTTGATCAGGCGTGAAACGCCCGGGCTCATCGTCGCGGAGAAAAACAGCGTCTGGCGTGTGGGAGGCAGCGAGGCTAACAACTCGTCCATTTCCTCCTTGAAGCCCATGTCGAGCATGCGGTCCGCCTCATCGAGAATGGCCATCTTCACATGCGAGGCGTCGAAACTGCCGCGCCGCAGGTGGTCGAGCAAGCGGCCGGGCGTGCCGACGACGATGTGCGCGCCATCGCGCAGGGCGCGGAGCTGGCGGTCCATCGGTGCGCCGCCATAGACGGGCGTGGCGTGGAGCCCGCGCAATTTCGCGCCAAGGCGGTGGACTTCCTCGCAGACCTGCACGGCGAGCTCGCGGGTGGGGCAGAGGATGAGCACTTGGGTGAAGGGGGACTTCACATCCACCAGAGAGAGCGCGGGCAGGGCAAAGGCCGCGGTTTTTCCGGAACCCGTGGCGGAGAGACCGACGAGGTCCTTGCCCTCCAGCGCGGGCGGGATGCTCATGGCCTGGATCGGCGAGGGGCGCTCGTAGCCGAGCGTTTCAATGGCGGCGAGCAATGGTGCGGGCAGGCCGAGTTCGGAAAAAGGAGGTGTGTCCATGGGCAAAAAATAGAGCGGAATCCCCGGCAGCGGCTTGCTTGCGGCAAGTCCGGGCGGACAGCCAATCGCTGATTTCCGGCGGAAAACAAGCACGGATGTGAAACGGCGGGCTTTTGCCGGTTGCCGAATCGGCCGCTCAGTGCAATTCTCCGCGCATGAAGATCCGTCTGATGTGCATCCCGGCATTGCTCACGCTGCTCGCGTTTCCGCCGCTCATGGCGCAGGAAAATGCCGCGGCAGCCGAGCCGCAGGAGGAGGTGAGGGATATCAATGGCATTCCCGCCGACCTGCTGGATGACCCCCATGTGCGCGAGGAGCTCGCGATCAATGAATTCACTGCGCCGTCTATTTCAAAACTGTTCGACACCTTGCAATTCCTGATGCCGCTGCCCTTGTTGGAAACCGAGCTGAAGCTGCCCGAGCGGATGCCGATGGACCGTGCGGACCTGGCCATCGAGCTTGGTTTCCTGATCGCCGACGGCTTTCTCGTCGTGCAGGCGGAACAACTGGAAAAAGTTCCGGACCTCGCGACCAAGCTCACCCGCTACGGCAAAGCGCTCGGCGCGGGCGACCGCGTCAACCGCCACTCCGCAAGCCTGTTGGACGCGGCGAAGAACAAGCAGGTCGAGAACTTGAAAAAGGAACTGTCCGCCACCCAGCGCGATGTGGAGGCGGAGCTGGTCGTGTTGCGGGATGCTGACCTCGCGCATTTGATTTCGCTCGGCGGCTGGATCCGCGCGTTGCAGGTTTCCACGGTGGCGGTGGACAAGCAGTTCTCGCCGGAGCGCGCCCGCAAGGTGATGCGCGAGGACATCGCGGATTATTACACGGAGACCGTGGCGGGTCTTGAGCCGCGGATTTCCGAACGGCCGAACTATCTTGCCATGCGCGACCTGCTGGCCGGTCTGCGCGCCGAAATGGTGCTCAATGATGGCCACGAGCCCACTCCGGAAATCATGAAGGAAATCCGCGAGCAGGCCGCGAAACTGGTGGAGCTCGCCTTGCAGCGCAAACAATGAGCGCCGGCCCATCTGATAGAGCGGCAGTGCTCGGCCTCGGCATCATCGGCTCCCGCGCCAGCACGCGCCTCGCCGGGGCGGGATGGGACGTGGCACGCTGGAACCGCACACCGAAAGGGCTGTCCGGGGAAGTTTCGAGCCCGGAAGAGGCCGTGGACGGCGCGGCTGTCATTTCGATCTATCTGAAAGACTCGTCCGCGCTGCGTGAGGTCGCGGCGCGCATCGAGGCATGTCTCGAACCCGGCCAGACCGTGCTCAATCACTCGACGGTGGATCTGGAAACAACCCTCTGGCTGGAACAACTCTGCACCGCACGCGGCTGCCGTTTCCTTGATGCCCCGTTCACCGGCAGCAAGCTCGCCGCGGATGCCGGGCGACTTGTTTATTACATCGGAGGCGATGCCGCGCTGGCTGCGGAGCTGGATGCATATCTATCCACCACCAGTCGTGAGCGCCTGCATTGCGGCGCGGTGGGCGCGGCGACGGTGGTGAAACTGGCCACCAACCTGATCTCCGCCTGCACCGTGCAGGCGATGGCCGAGGCGCTGGCGATTTCCACCCGCCACGGCGTGCCTGCGGAATGCCTCATCGATGCCGTGTCCCGCAACGTGAGCGGCTCGCCACTCGCCGCGATGAAGTTCCCAGGCATGGTCGCTGGAAATTACGAAACGCATTTCTCACTCGCCAACATGGGCAAGGACAGCCGCTACATGCTCGCGCTAGCCGCTGCCGCCGGCGTCGAAACCCCGGCCATCGCCGCCGTTTCGAAACGCATGGCCGAACTCAGCGACGCCGGCCTCGGCGGGCTGGATTACTCGGCACTTGCCAAACCTTATTTCGAATCGCCGTGAACGCCACTCATCGCATCGACTGCGGCATGCCCGCGTTGTTGGAATTCCGCGGACCGGATGCCGTGCGTTTCCTCAACGGCCAGCTCACGCAGGACGTGAAGTTGTTAGAGGGCGGGATAATCTCGCTGCCATCATGCGTGACGGATGCGAAGGGGAAATTGCAGTTCCGCGTGTGGATCACGGCGGCGGGCGAGGGGAGATTGTGGATCGAAGGTCCGGCAGACCGCGCGGAGGAACTGGAGGCACGCCTCACCCGCTATCTCATTGCGGACGACGTGGAGGTTTCCGATCTCAGCGGCCAGTGGACGCTGCTGCATCTCATCGGTGAGTCTCCGCCCGCTCCGGATGGCGTGGTGGTGCGTGCTTGCACGAGGTTCGGCGTGCCGGGTAGCGACTGGTGGCTTCCCGCCGGCATGAAAACGCCGGCTTTGCTCGGATTTCCCGCGCTTGCCGGTGACGGACTCGAGGCCTTCCGCATCGCCAACGGCGTGCCGCTGTGGGGACGCGAAATCACCGAAGGCCTCCTCCCGCCCGAGGCCGGGCTCGATGCCACGGACATTTCCTATCAGAAAGGATGCTACATCGGCCAGGAGGTCATTTCCCGCATCAAGTCCGCCGGCAAGCTCAACAAGCGGCTCGCGCGCATGGAAATCGATGGCGGCTGGTCTGCGGCGGACACGCGGCTCGTGGACGAAGAAGGCCGCGATGCGGGCACCATCACCAGCGTTTCCCCCGTGGAGTCCGGGGGATGCCGTGCGGCGCTGGGCTACTTGAAACGCGGAGTGGAGCGCGTGTTTCTCGAAACTCCGGATGGCAAGCGGCAGCCGCTGCGCCTGATTTGAGATGGCGCGCCCGGCTTATTTGCCGGAATAGCCGTAGTCCTGTTGACCGGGAGTGCAGCGTTCGCTCGGCCTCATCGTCATCGGATCAAGCGGGGCGAAGGTGCGGCAGGAACTCGCGAGACAGGCGAGTCCGAGGAGCGGTATGAGCAGCAGTTTTTTCATGGGCGTGTCAGGGTGTGGCGCTGTGCGTAGCAGATCCAGGCGGGCAAATCCAGCATAGTCTTGCGTTTTTAGCCCAAATCCTCCGTTCGAGCTACGCGTGGCTTGACAGCCGGGTGGCGCTGCGGCGGGATTTCCGCCCCATGGCCAAGCTCTCCATCCGCGATCTCGATCTCTCCGGCAAGCGTGTTCTCATCCGCGTCGATTTCAATGTCCCCCAAGACAAGGCCACCGGTGCCATCACCAACAACCAGCGCATCGTCGCCGCCCTGCCGACCATCCAGTTTGCCTTGGAAAAAGGTGCGTCCGTCATCCTGATGTCCCACCTCGGCCGCCCGAACGGCGCGCGTGTCGAAAAATTCTCGCTCAAGCCCGTGGCCGACGAGCTTTCGAAGCTGCTCGGAAAACCCGTCACTTTCCTCGCGGACTGCGTCGGCCCCGAAGTGGAGGCCGCCTGCGCTGCCGGCAAGCTCCAGCCCGGCGATGTCGTCCTGCTTGAAAACCTCCGCTTCCACATCGAGGAGGAAGGCAAGGCCAAGCAGGAGGATGGCACCTCGCTCAAGGCGGATCCGGAAAAAGTCGCAGCCTTCCGCGCCAGCCTCACCAAGCTCGGCGATGTGTTCGTCAACGACGCCTTCGGCACCGCCCACCGCGCGCACAGTTCGATGGTCGGCGTGGACCTGCCCCAGAAGGCCGCCGGCTTCCTCATGGATGCCGAAATCAGCGCCTTCACCACAGTGCTCGATAATCCAAAGCGCCCGCTGCTCGCCATCCTCGGCGGAGCGAAAATTGCCGACAAGATCCCGCTCATCACCAACCTGCTCGACAAGGCCAACGACATCATCATCGGTGGCGGCATGGCCTTCACCTTCCGCAAAGTCCTCAACGGCTGGGAAATCGGCGACAGCCTGTTCGATGCCGAGGGCGCGAAAATCATCCCCGAGCTTGCAGAGAAAGCGAAGGCCAAGGGTGTGAACCTGCACCTGCCCGTTGATTTCGTGACCGCCGACAAATTCGCGCCGGACGCCACGGTTTCCTCCGCCACCGACAGCATTCCGGCCGGCACCATGGGCCTCGATGCCGGTCCGCAAACCCGCGAATTATTTGCCAAGGTCATCGCAAATTCCAAGACCATCATCTGGAACGGCCCTCCCGGCGTGTTCGAGTTCGACGCCTTCGCCGAGGGCACCAAGTCGATGGCCGCCGCCATCGCTGCCGCCACCGAAGCCGGTGCCATCACCGTCGTCGGCGGCGGAGATACCGCCACCGCCGCCAAGAAATTCGGCGTCGCATCCAAGGTCACCCACTGCTCCACTGGCGGCGGAGCGAGCCTCGAATTCCTCGAAGGAAAAGTCCTGCCCGGCGTCGCCGCGCTCAATGATATCTAACCATTCTCACCGAACTCCAACATCCACCCCACATGAACCGCAAGCCGATCTTCGCCGCCAACTGGAAAATGAACAAGGGAGCTTCCGAAACGGAAGACTTCGTCAAAAGCTTCCTCTCGAAGCTCCAGGGCCAGGATTTCCCCTGTGAAATCGTCATCGCCCCGCCCTTCGTTTCGCTGGCGAAACTCGCCGAGTTGCTGCACACCGCCACTGCGGTGCAGAACGCGCACGCCATCCAGATCGCCGCGCAGAACTGCTCGCAGTTCGACGCCGGAGCCTACACCGGCGAGGTGAGCGTGCTCATGCTGCGCGAGTTTTTCGTCCACTATGTGATCCTCGGCCACAGCGAGCGCCGTGCGATCTATGGTGAAACCGACGCAGTCATCAACGCCAAGATCAAGAAAGCCCGCGAGGCAAACCTGAAGCCCATCTTCTGCATCGGTGAAACCCTTGCCGAGCGTGAGGCGGGCAAGCTCGAGAGCGTGCTGCGCACCCAGATCACCGATGGCCTCAAGGATGTTCCAGAAAAAGACATGCTCGAGACAGTGGTCGCCTACGAACCCGTTTGGGCCATCGGCACCGGCGTCACCGCCACCTCGCAGCAGGCGCAGGACGCCCACGCCTTCGTCCGCTCCGTCATCGCCGAGCTCTACGGTGCCGACACCGCCTCGCGCATCCGCATCCAATACGGTGGCTCCGTGAAACCGAACAACGCCGCCGAACTCATGGCCTGCCCGGACATCGACGGCGCACTCATCGGCGGTGCCGCCCTCGAGCCGCAGAGTTTCCTGGAAATCATCCGCAACGGCACCTCATCGGTGACGGAGTGATTTTTCCGGAGTCTTCGGCTGCAAGGCGATGTCCAGCATCCGCAGCTTGCCGTCCGCATCGATCTCCAGCATGAGCGATTGATAGGGCGGAAATACCAGTGTGGTTTCCACCGTGGTCTTGCCCGTGTGGATGCGCGCCGGGATGCGGTGGTTTTGTGTGGTCAGCGACTGGCCGTAAGCCAGCGGATGGGCGAAGAAAATGACATGCGTTCCCTTGTCCACCCGGGACCAGTAATCCGGCAGATCCTCACCTTCGACCAAGGGCGGGTGGGTGGAGGTTTTTGCGAACGATTCGGAAACATTGGGCAGTGCGCACAGCGCATCAAGATCCGCAGCGAACTGCGCCGTCTTGATTTTCCCGGCCTGTGCGGGCCGCCGTTTCAAGCACTCCGGCAGTCCGCATCCTCCTCCGGCACCTGGCTGTCGCCGTAGGGCCAGGCCATGCCGAAGGTGAAATCACACCGCAGGCCGAGTCCCTCCTCACTGCGCTTGGCGTGGCCGACGATGCGCGACCACCCCGGGGACAGTCACCACCAGCGCGTCATCGGCCGCGAATCGGGCAGGAAATGCCGCGGCATGGAGCTTTCTGCGGCGTGCGGATTTTCCGCTGGTGATGCGGCTGGCCCGGCGGCGGCATCCGCGAGCGGCAAGGCGGCGGATACGGCGGAGGGGCTTTTCATGGCCCTTGGATCAGCTTCATGCGGGAATCGGACAAGCGCTGTCAAGCTCCTGCGGGAGCCGGAAAATTTGGACGAAAAAATCCTTGCCAAGCCCTGCCCGGTGGCGTTCCTTTCCGCCCGCACCGCGACCAACGACCCGTTCGTCTATCGGTTAGGACTCCAGATTTTCATTCTGGCAAGAAGGGTTCGACTCCCTTACGGGTCGCCATTTTTTACAGGCCTCCGCCCCAAGCGGGGGCTTTTTTGGTTCAGGACAGCCGCTCATCCGCCGTGACCGCCCAGCAAAAAGCCGATGCTCTCCGCGCCCGCAAGGGTGGGCGGCCGATCTCCGCGCTCACCGCTTACGATTACCCCATGGCCCGGCTGCTGGATGAAGCCGGCGTGGATGTCCTGCTCGTCGGCGATTCGCTGGGCATGGTGGTCCTCGGGTTTCCGGACACCACCCACGTCACGCTCTCCCACATGCTCCACCACGTGGCGGCCGTGGCCCGTGCGAATCCCGCCGCGCTCATCATTGGCGACCTGCCGATCCATACCTACGACACTCCCGGGCAGGCGCTGGAAACCGCCCGCAAACTCGTCGCCGCCGGGGCCGAGGCGGTGAAGCTCGAAGGCGGCATCCGCCAGGCGGAAAAAGTCCGCGCCATCACAAGCGCCGGTATTCCGGTGATTGGGCATCTTGGCATGCTGCCGCAGCGCGTGCTGGAGGAAGGCGGCTACCGCAAAAAGGGCAAAACCCCGGAGCAGGCCGAGGCCATCCGCGAGGGTGCCGAGGCGCTCATCGGAGCCGGGGTTTCCGCGATTGTTTTCGAATCCGTCATTCCGGCCACCGCGGCGCAGCTCACCAGGGAACTCGCAGTGCCGATCATCGGCATCGGCTGTGGGGATGGCACTTGCGACGGGGAAATCGCCGTGATCACGGATCTGCTGGGTTCTTTTCCATGGTTCGTGCCGCCCTTCGCCCGGCCGGAGGCGGACGTCGCGGCCGCCACGCGCACGGCGGTGGAGCGCTACGTGGCACGCGTCTGCGGGCGCTGAGAAACAACTCTCCGCCATCAGAGCGGGACGAGCGTGGCCTCAAGCGCCGCTTTCAACGCGGCGATGGCCTCCGGCGGGTGCGCTGCCGATAGGCTGATGCGCAGGCGGGCCGAACCGCGTGGCACGGTGGGAAAACGGATGGCCGGCACCATGAAACCGGTATCCGCCAGCGCGGCGGCGGCGGACAAGGCGGCTTCGTTGGTGCCCAGAACGCGCGGAATAACCGGCGTGGGGGAATCGGCTATCCGCGCGATGTTTTCCCGCAGTTTGGCACGCAGCGCGGCTCCTTCGTCCGAGCGGATCAGCGTGAGGGAGTGGAGTGCCGCATGGGCTAGCGCCGGTGGCGGCGCGGTGGAATAAATGAACGGCCGGGCGCGGTTGACGAGCAGGTCGATCCACTCTCGCGACGCGGCGACGTAGCCGCCGGAAAGCCCGGCGGCCTTGCTCAGCGTGCCCATCTGGAAGGTGACGCGCTGCTGGAGGCCTTCGCGTTCCGCCAGGCCCATGCCGTGGCTGCCGAGCACGCCGAAGCCATGCGCCTCGTCCAGCAGCAGCAGCGCGCCGTGGTTTTCTGTTAGATCAACGATTTCCCGCAGCGGGCAGAGGTCCCCGTCCATGCTGAAGACCGACTCGGTGGCGACGAGGATCCGCGCGTGAGGTTCCTTGGCGCGGATGGAGGAAAGCAGGCGTGCGAGCTTGTGGAGATCGTTGTGGGGAAAGACGCGCAGCGTGGCGCCGGAAAGCCGCGCGGCATCCACAAGGCAGGCGTGGCAAAGTTTATCTAACAAAACAAAATCCCCCTTGCCGGCCACGGCGGGGATCACGCCGAGCGAGGTGGCGAAGCCGGAGGAGAAAACAAGTGCCGCCGCGGTCTGCTTGGCCTCCGCCAGCGCTTCTTCCAGCAAGCGATGCGGTGGCAGCGTGCCACAGACGAGCCGCGAGGCGGCCGCGCCCGCGCCGAAGCGCCGGACGCCCTCGATCAATGCCGCCTCGATCTCCGGATGGCGGGCGAGGCCGAGGTAGTCATTGGAGGCGAAGTTCCACATCGCGCGTCCGCCACGGGAAACACGAGGGCCGGCGGGCGAGTCGAGCGGCTGGAGCCCGCGCAACAATCCCTCCGCCTGGAGTTTCCGCAGTTCCTCGGCGGGGCTGTGCATGGCGCGGGCGGGAGATCAGGCACCGGCCTCCGGACGCTCCAAGGCCCAGCGCAGCAGTTTGCTGGAATCGTTCCAGATGTTCGGCGAGTTGGACTTGAGCACCACCACGATCACCGAGCGGCCGTTGAGCGTGCCGGTGGACACCAGGCAGCGGCCGGAGGCATTGGTGGTGCCGGTTTTCATGCCATCGCAATACGGCAGGGTCTTGAGCACCTTGTTGGTGTTTTCCAGCACGCGGGTGCGGCCGTTGTTGTAGCGGAAAGTAAAGGCCTTGGTGGAGGTGTAGGAGCGCATCAACGGGCTGCGGTAGGCGGCGCGCGCGGCGATGGCCATGTCGCGGGCGGTCGAATATTGGCCGGGCTCGGTGAGGCCGTGAGGATTCTTGAAATTCGAGTTGCGCATGCCCAGCGAGGCGGCCTTGTGGTTCATCATCGCGGCGAAGCTTTCCTGACTGCCGCCCACGTCGCGGGCCAGGGCGCGGCCCACGTCGTTGGCGCTTTTGACCATCAGCACCTTGAGCAGTTCGCGGCGGGTGTATTGCTCGCCGGCCTTGAGTCCCAGCTTGGTGGGCTCGCAGGCAGCGTCGCTGGCGGCAATCTGCACGGGCTTGTCGATGTTTCCGGAATCCAGCACGCAAAGCGCGGTGATGATTTTCTGGGTGCTGGCCACGGCGCGCGGCACATCCGCATTCTTGGCATAAAGCACGCGGCCGCTGCGGTAATCCACCACGATGGCGCTTTCCCCGGCGATGGGCGGCGGCGGTGTGCGCGGGATGGCTGCCACCCGCACGGGCTCGGCCTCGGGGCTGCGGCTCACCGGTTGCCGGTAAGGCTCGCCGCGCGGAGTGGCGCGCGGGGGTGGATTGCCGCCGCAGGAGGTGATCAGCGCCGCCGTGAAGGCGAGGGGCAGCAGACGGACACAGAACATTCTGAACATGAGCGGCATGATCGTTGGGAATGGCCGATTATCAAGCCGGGAATGGCATGGTTAGAGGCGCGGGGCTCAGGGCATGCGCGGCGGCAACAGGCTGCCATCCAGATCGCTGCCTGCCTCGGGAAGCGTCGGTTCCACGAAGTCCACCGGCCCTCCAAAGATCCAGAAACCTGTCCTGCGCTGCTTGCGGTAGGCCATGGCGCGCTCCTGGCCGCTGGGCAGGTCCTTGAGATCCTTCTCGCGAACTTCGACGACCTTGATGCGCTGCCCCGGCAGAATGCGTGCGATGGGGGTGTCGCTCAGATCCGGCAGCTTGGCGAGAGTTGTGACTTTCTCGGCGGTGGCTGAGGTGGTTTTCCGGATCGCGGCACACGAGCCCAGCGTGCAAACGGCCGTGCCGACCAGAAACATTGTTTTGGCGAGTGCCATGGCTTTCATGGGTAACTCCGACTTTTGAAAGATAACATCTGGAGAAATGCTGTCCACTTTTCGTTTTGGCCCTGAGTTTCACGCGCTCTTGCCGTCCGCCTTGGGCTTGCGGATCTTTGGCGCGGTGGGGGCGGCTTGAGGGATGATTTTCTCGATCGACTCCACCGGCACCCAGCCGCGCGTTTTGGTGGCAAAGGCGACGTATGCCCAGCGGCCGGACTCACGGATCACCTCGCACAGCGAGCCGGGTGGCGCGTCGATCACCTCCGGCGAGGTGCGCGCGGCTTCCGCATGGAGGATGACATTTTCGCCAACGATGACGGCCTGGCGCGCCAGCGGCGCAAACTCGGCATCGCCGGGAAAATACCGCCAGCCGAGGGCTCCGGTGGCGGCCAGCAATGGAGCGATGGCAAGGGCGGCCACCGCCAGCGCACGGACGCGGGCCCCGGGCCGGGTGGCTGGGAAAACAAGCACGCCGAGCACGCAGAGCCATGCCCCGCCCCACAAGATGCCTTGCCAGGTGGAGAGCGGAATGCGGGCCAGCGCGTATTGATATTCCGGCCGGTGGATGGTGATGGAGCCATGCTTGCGCTCGATGAAACGGAGGTTTTGCAGGGATTCCTGATGGCCGGGATCGCGTGCCAGCGCCCGGCGGTAGTAAAGCGCCGCCTGGCCGGGTGATCCCGCCCGGTAGCAGGCGTTGCCGATGTTGTATAAAACATCCGGCGAGAGCATGTCGAAATCGGCGGCTTTGAGCCACAGCGCGATGGCCTCGTCATAACGCGCGGTCTCATAGGCGGCCCGCGCCGCATCGGCCGGGTTTTCGGCGCGTGCCCGGCCGCTGGTGATTCCTAACAGACCCGCCGCGAGACATGTCAGCGCCGCCTTGCGCAGTTGCCTGAGAATGCTCTCGCGTTTCCTGGGATCGATGGCGGCCGCGCTGTTCTTGTCCGCGCGGAAGCAGACGGCGTCGCGCTCGGCGAGGATTTCCCGCAGCTCGGGAGCTGGCTGAGGGCCGAGCCAGCGTTCGATGAAACGGCCGGCTGCCAGCAGAAAGCCGGTGCCCTCCGGGGCTTTCGCCATGCGCTCGATCTCGCGCAGCTCGGCCAGCCGCGCGGATTTCAACGGATCTTTTTGGAAACGATGGCCATGGCGCATCCACATGGCCCTGGCGATCAGAATGAGCGCGGCCAGCGCGCCGAGCGCATGAAGCAGCCAGCCGGGAATGCTCCGCGTGGCGGGCAGCGCTGCGCTGGTAATATCTAACAAGCCGAGGATGTCCGTCATGCGTTCCACCGGAGTGGCCAGCGCCTGAGGCGGCGCGATGCCATCGGCCCGCGGCGCGGCGGCGGGAGTCATCTGCAGCGGAATCGGCTCGCTGGCCACGGTCTTGTAGGCTTTTGCCTTGGGATCGAAATAGACGAGTTGGAATGCCGGGACCGCCGGCTTGAGTTCCAGCGGCCTGAGAAACTGCCGGAAGACCGTGGTGCCGGAAAGCTCGCGCCGTTCGTCGCCGCGCGGCTCGCTGGCGGCGTCATAGAGTTTCCAACCGTCCGGATCCACCGGCTTGGGCGGGCGCAAGGTGTCGAGATTGCCGCTGCCGCTCACCATGATCTCCACGGGTATCGGGTCTCCCTCCTGCACCTCGGTGAGCCCGGCCCTGACGGTTAGTTTGAAATCGCCCACCGCGTTGTCAAAACCCGCCGGCGCACCGCCGGGCAGTGGCAGCGATTCGAGCTCCACGCCGGGAACCGTTAGATTAACCTCTTGCGAGACGCGCCGCAGGATGCCCTCCATCACCACCTCCGTGGTGATCAGGCGCACGGTGGCCGGGCCGATGCCCACCGTGCCGGTGCGGGTGGGGGTGAGCGTGCTCGGATACGCCACCGAGATGTGCGGCCTGCCTAACAGATTCACCTGCCCCCGCATGGGGCCGGGTTGGAAGCGCCAAGCCGTCACTCCATCGCGCTGGAAATCCGGGATGCCCCAGTCCTCCACGAAGAGGTCCCGCGGCACGAAGATCTTGATTTCCACCGGCGTCGTCTCGCCTTCAAAGGGGCGCGGATTCAGCACCCGGAAGGCGCTGGCGTAGCGGAAACGGGTGTTTCCTGCCACCGCCTCGGACCACTGGAGCTCGTCCGGATCGAACACGGTGAATTCAATCGGCTCGGTGCGGACGGAAACTCCGTCGGCGCTCACCGGGATGCCGGGAATCACATGGGTGCCAATATCATAACTTGAAACCAGGTATTCGAAGACATGTTCGAGCCGCCGCCCGGGCAGGAGTTTGGTTTGCGGCCCGCGCCCGGCGGGGCGGATTTCCAAGCCATTGACACCGGGAATCTCGGGAATGGCATCCGGCCGCGTGCCGCTGACGGCCACTTCCAGCAAGGCCTGTTCGCCGCGGGCGAGGAAGCGGGAGGAAATGCGGCTGCTGGTTTGCGCCGCGGCGTGGATGCCGAAGAGCAGCCATGCGGCGAGAATTCTGTTAGCAATGGAAACTGCGCTCATGATGTTACCAATCTTTCTCCGGCGGGTTGAACTCGCGCCGCCCGGGTGTGAGCGGACCTTTTTCGAGATCCGCGTTTTCCTTGAGAATCCGGCGGGCACGTTCTTCCGGAGATTCGCCGGGGTCGAGTGGCTCCTCTTCGGATTCCTTTTCATCCTTCTTCTTGCCGGACTTGTCATCCGGTTTTTCGGATTCGTCGCCACTGCCGTCATCCGGTGATTCCTGCGGATCTTCGCCCTGCTCGCCATTCGCCTTGGGCTCCTGCGGCCCCGGTTCTTCCTGGTCCGGCTCGCCATCCTCATTCGGCTCGCCCTCGCCCTGGCGGGGCTGGGGCTCGCCCTGCTCCGGTTGCGGCATGGATTGCTCGGTCTGCTGGCGGTCTTCTTCCAACAACTCCTGCAGGCGTTTGAGATAAGTCATCACCACATTGCGGTTGTTCACTGCGGGCGGATTCGCCGGGACAGCAGCCAGCGCGGAGTCGAAGTGGCGGACGGCATCCGCCCAGTTGGTGATGAGGGTTTCCATGCGGAAATCCTCACCGCCGCGCATGGCTTCGAGTTTCTTGCGGACCAGTGCGTCGAAATCCGCGAGTTCGGGAGCGGATTCCGGATCATCCGGATACGGGCTGCCGGCCAGGCTTTGCCAGCCGAGTTGGAAGAGGGACTTGCCCATCCCGGAGTGGCCGCTTCCCAAGACCTGCGGATCTTCAGACAACAGCGCGCCGCTGTAGGCTTCGCGTGCGCTGCGGAAATCCGCGGCTCCGTATGCTGCGGTTGCTTCACCCAGGCGGAAGCGCGCCCGGTGTTCATCCAGACGCGTGCTTTCCGCCAGTTTCTGATAGGTGGTTCTCGCCTCAGGAAAGTTCCCGTCGAGCAGCGCCTGCCTGGCGGCTGAAACCTCATCTCCACGGGTGGCGGAAGGTGTTAGAAAAACGCAGGCCATCACCACCGCCGGGTGGATTCCGCGCCAGCGGGTGGCGGTAAGAATGGAGGCCAGCAGAAAGGCCATCGCCGGGAAAACCAGCCACTGATAGAACTCGATGGAGATGGCGCGCTCGCGGCCCTCGATCTCGAAGGCGTCGAGATCCTTGACCACGTCACGGACGATGGTCGCGATGTCCGCACCGCTCGAGGCGAGGGCGTAGCGGCCCTTCGTTCCGGTCGCAAGCTCGCGCAAAACCTCGGGTTGCAAGCGGCTGATGACGGGTTTGCCACTGCGGTCCACCATGCGCCCGCCGGGGAAATCCGTGCTCGGCACATAGTCGCCGTCCTCAGTGCCCACACCGATGGCGAGGATGTAAACGCCGGACTCGCGGGCTTGGTCGATGAGGTCATCCAGATTGCCATCGTGTTTCTCGCCATCGCTCAGAATGACGAGCGCGTTGTTTTTCTGGCCGGTTTTCTTGAGTGTCTCGATGGCAAGGCGCACTGCCGCGCCGACGTTGGAACCGCCCTGCGTGGCCCAGTTTTCATCGATCTGCTCGACGGTCTCGCGCACCGCCTGGTGATCGACTGTTAGAGGCGCATAGACATAGGCGCTGCCCGCGAAGCCGATGAGGCCGACGCGTTCGTCGGGCATCGCCTCCATGAGCTCATAAACCGTCATTTTGGCACGGGTGAGGCGGTCCGGCTTGATGTCCGCCACGCGCATGCTGCGGGAGAGGTCCAGCGCGATGAGCAGATTGCGACCGAGCGATTTCTCGGTGCGGGTGCCGGCATCGCCCTGCGGCCGGGCGAGTCCGACGATGAGTGCGGCGCAGGCCGCGAGCAGGAAGAACAGCGCGAACCAGCGGGGCAGGGGACTGCCGCGTTTCAGCAGTGCGCCACGCAGCCGCGGCGCGACGAAGGCCGCCCATTGTCTGCGCCGCAGCCGCGCCACGGCCACCGCCGCCGCTCCCAGCAGCGGGAGCAGCACCAGCAGGATCAGCCAGGCGGGTTGGGCGAATTTCACCGGAATCAGGGCGATGGGGGTGGGTTGATGGCAAGCACGACGGCGGAACCGAGCGCCGCAAGCAGCGTCAGGCCCAGAAACCACGGAAACAACTCGTTGTCCTCGATGAGTGTGTGGCTTTTCACCTCGGTTTTCTCAAGTTGGTCGATGGTGGTGAAGGTTTCCCGCAGGGCATTGAGGTTTTGTGCCCAGTAGTGCTCGGCTCCTGTGAGAGAGGCGATTTTGCGCAAGGTGGGGATGTCGAATTCCTGATAGGGAAAGCGCATGATGTTGCGGTCCACGCGGCCTTCCTTGGTGCCGATGGCGATGGTATAGATCTTGATGCCGAGCGTGGCGGCGTGCTCGGCGGCCTCGATGGGTGAGATTTTCCCGGAGTTGCTGGCACCGTCGGTGATGAGCAGGATGATCTTGCTCTTGGCGTCCCGCGCATCGAGGCGCGAGGAGGCGGCGGCCAGCGCGGAGCCGATGGCGGTGCCCTGTTCCTTGATGGTGCCGCTGTCGAACTGGTCGTTGAGCCGCAGTTCGTTGAGAGCGTTGCGCAGCCACTTGTGGTCGAGCGTGATCGGGCTGGCGTCGCGCGGACGCCCGGCGAAGGCGACCAACCCGATGCGGTCGTCCGGCCGGCGGCTGATGAAGTCATCGACCACCGCCTTGGCCACATCGATGCGTTTGACGCGCTCGCCGTTGTCGATGAAGTCATCGATGTCCATGGAGAGCGAGACGTCGAAGGCGATCATGATATCAATACCGCTGGCGCTGCGGCTTTGAAGCTGATTGCGCCAGACCGGGCGGGCCATGGTGAGGATGGCTCCTAACAGGGCGATGAAAGCCAGTGGCAGGCCGATGCCACCGGCGGTGCGGCGCACGCGCTGGCCGAGGCTGACGAGCACCGAGAGATTGGGAAACATCACCGCCGCATCAGGGCCGCGACCGCGGCGCAGGAACAGCAGCAGAAAGGCAGGCAGCAGCAGGAGCAGCCATCCGGGCTGGGCGAAGCGGAAATGTTCGAGAAAGGCACTCATTTTTTCACGAACCCATGGTGGAGGTTTTCTAACATCGTTCGTGATTCCGCGATGACATCCGCCGCCGGCGTATCCGGGATTTGCGGTCCGTATTTCAACGCGGCGAGCCGGGAAAATCCGCTGGCTGCGGCAGCGCGGGCGTTTTCCGTGAGCGATTGCAGCGAGTCCTGCCGGGCGATGAATTCCTCGTGGGTTTCAAACAAGGCGGGATCCGCGGCGGCGGCTGCCAGATACTTGCGCAGCACCAGCGAGCATTGCACGGCGGCTCCGCGCACATCATCGCCGCCGTTTTCAGCAAGCGCGGCGAGCGCCTCGCGGAATGCGGCCTCGCGGAGTTTTCCAACATCCGCCGCCGCAGGCTTGCGTTTTCTGAAAACCAGCACTGCGGCGATGATTATAACGGCGATGATGGCGGCGGCCAGCCACCACGGCCACATGCCGTGTTCCGGAAGGAGCGCCTCGGGCGTGGCTTCTTCCTGCAATGCAAGGCTGGTGGTTTCCCCGTTCATGGTGCGGCTCAACGGATGCGTTTGCGGCTACGGCGCTTGAGCAGGCGGTGCAGCTCGGCGAGCGTGTCGCCGTGGGTGGCGAGCTCTGCGGAATCGATGCCGTGCTTGCGCAAAACGGATGCGGCACCATCGTGCTGGCGGCGCATGAGTTTCTGATAGGCCATGCGCAGGTTCGGGTTGTCGGTGTTGACTTGGGTTTCGAAGCCGGTTTCGGGATCGATCATGACCACCTTGCCGGCCTTGGGCAGGTCTGATTCCAAGGGATCGGTCACACGCAGGGCCACGGTTTCGTGCTTGCGGGCAAGCTTGCCGAGTGGCTTGTCGAGAGGGTCGGAATGAAAGTCTGAAATGAGGAACACCAGTGACTTGCGGCGCAGTGTGCGGACGAGGAAATCACAGACCGCTTCGATGGAAGTGCCGGGATTGGATGGCTTGGCGACGAGGATCTCGCGGATCATGCGCAGCAGGTGGCGGCTGCCTTTTTCCGGCGGGATGAACAACATGGGCTCGGCGGCGAAGAGCAGCAGGCCCACCTTGTCGCCGTTGTTCAGCGCGCTGAAGCCGAGCACGGCGGCGGTTTCCGCAGCCACCTCGCGCTTGCTGAGTGACACGCTGCCATAGTCCGCGGAGCCGGAGACATCCACCGCGAGGATGACACATAACTCGCGCTCCTCCCGGAATTTCCTGATAAAGGGCGTGTTCATCCGCGCCGTCACGTTCCAGTCGATGAAGCGCACCTCGTCGCCGTGCTGGTATTCGCGGAAGTCGTCGAAATCCAGCCCCTGGCCGCGGAATGACGAAAGATACTCGCCGGAAAACGACTCACGCACCAGCCGCCGGGCCTTGAGCTCCAGCTTGCGCACGCGCGCCATCATTTCCTCGATCTGTTCGTCGGTAAGCATGAAGTGTATTATTGAACCGCCAAGACGCCAAGAGCGCCAAGGAGATGATAATGGGATTGAAATTCTTTTCTTGTGTCTTGTGTCTCGCAGTCTTGCTTCTTCAGGGCACGGGCACCTTGGACATGATGCGCTCGATGATGGAGTCGGTGGTCATTTCCTCGGCCTCGGCCTCGTAGGTGAGGAGAATCCGGTGGCGCAGGACATCGAGTGCCATGTCCTTGACGTCCTGCGGCGTGACAAAGGCGCGGCCGTGCATGAAGGCCAGCGCACGGGCTGTTAGAGCGAGGTTGATCGTGCCGCGCGGCGAGGCCCCGGCGCGCACCAGGTTTTTGAGCGGCGCATCGACCAGGCCGGGGTAGCGCGTGGTGTGGATGATCTGCACGATGTATTTGCGGATCGCGGGATCAATGTAGATGGAGTTGACGAGTTCGCGTGAGTTGCCGACCTGCGCCGGAGTGGCGACGGTTTTTGTTTTGTAGGGCGGAGTGGAGGTGGCCATGCGGTCAAGGATGGTGAGTTCCTCGTCCTTGCCCGGGTAGCCGACGTTGACCTTGAGCAGGAAGCGATCGAGCTGCGCCTCGGGCAGTTGATAGGTGCCTTCCTGGTCGATGGGATTCTGGGTGGCGAGCACGAGGAAGGGCTCGGGCAGCGGATAGGAATGATCGCCGAGCGTGACTTGCCGCTCCTGCATCGCCTCCAGCAGGGCGGACTGCACTTTGGCCGGCGCGCGGTTGATTTCATCGGCGAGGATGAGGTTGTTGAAAATGGGTCCGAGCTTGGGCTCGAACTTCATCGTCTGCGGGTGATAGACCATGGTGCCCACCAGATCCGCGGGCAGCAGGTCCGGCGTGAACTGGAAACGGGCGAACGAGGCGTCCAGCGAACCGGAGAGCGCCTTCACTGCGAGCGTTTTGGCCAGGCCCGGCACGCCTTCCAGCAGGATGTGCCCGTTGCACAGCAGGCCGATGAGCAGGCGGTCCACGAGCCGTTGCTGGCCGACGAGGACCTGTGCCATTTCATCCTTCACGGCTTGAATCCAGCCGCTGGATTCGGCGATGCGTTGTTCTATGTTTTCGATCATGGTCGGTTTGGTGGCTGAATCTGGCACGTTGCGCCCGGTGCGCAACCCGTTAAGCGCCGCCGTGTGGGCGCTTCATCCGGCGATTTTTGCGGCTCACTGCGCGCGCAGGGTTTCCAAGTATCCTTCCAGCGCGCTGGCACAGGTGCGGCGGATGCCTTCCTCCGGATGAGTGCGGGTGGTCACGGTGAACCCGGCGAATGCGGAAACCACGAAGGCCGCCTCCGCCGCCGGTTGGATGGAGCGGTGGATCCAGCCTTCCGTCTTGCCGCGCTCCAGCAGGGCGGCGAGCGATTCGCGCCACCGTGCGAAAATTTTCTCCAGCGCCTCACCCAGAACCGCGTCTGAAGCGGCGGTTTCGCTCGTCAAGGAAACCAGAGCGCTCGTCGCATCGTCCGGCGCAAGCTCCATGCAGCGCGCGCGGGAAAATGCCCGCAGCGCGTCCAACGAGCGGACTTCCTCCAGCGGCACCATCCAGCGTTCTTCGAGTGCCGGCGCGAGCAGATCCTCAATCCAAGCCACGGCCATCGCCCGCTTGTCGCTGAAATGGTGGAACAGCGCGCCCTTGGTCAGTTCCGCCCGCGAAACGATCGCTCCCAGCCCGGTGCCTGCGTAGCCGTGCCGCGAAAATTCCGCTCCCGCCGCTTCCAAGATCGTCCGCCGCGTCAGTTGCGGCTGCTTTTTGCGCTGTCTCATGCCGTTTGAATACCGACCTAATGGTATGCCGGCAAGCGGGAAAAGCGGTTGGCGCGATCAATCCCGG